>NZ_JAANOW010000003.1:326735-653471 GCF_011758805.1 Mycolicibacterium fluoranthenivorans
AGCGCAAGGCTGGAGATATCGGGCGGTGTCACGCTCGCGGTGAAACTGGCGTAGCCCCAGGACGTTAGCCCTGCGACGTTCGGCTTGGTGTGGTTCCGCCGTCGCTGGCGGGTGGCGGTGACCATCAGACGATCAGATCGCCGGTCACGTAGAAGTGCGTGGGCGTGTCGAAGTGAATCGAGCACTCCGAGAATTGGCCTGCCGTGCGGAACTTCCCGCCAGCCCCGTCCTTGGTGAGCCCAGCGCCTGCCGCGATGGTGAGTGTGCCCGTGCCCTTCTGGCGGAACGCCACCACATTGCCCTCCTCGAAGTCGTTCGTGACCGTGAACGTCGCGGGCGTCGAGTTGTTGTGCTCGATCATCGTGCCCTTGTCCGTGCCGACGACGTTGTAGTCGCCGGTCTTCGTCTGGTTGGGCATCCGGTCGACGTAGTTCTTCACGCACTTCTCGCTGACGATCGCGGTGTCGGTCGGCGTCGCGGAGAACGCGATCTTGAACGCAAGACTCGCGGCGTGGTTGATCGCGTCGAAGTACGGGACCGTGTTCGCCGCTGCCGAGATACCTTGCAGCGCTTCCAGCACCACCCCGAGGTCGATGTCGTCACCCGTCGCAGGGAACCACACATCACTGGGCTGGTAGCCCGGTGGGCGATCGACTGGCGCGTCGCCGCCGACCCAGAAGACCGGGAAACTCACAGACGGGCGCGACGGCCAGGCGCTCGTGGTGGTGTTGAACTTCATCGGCGGGGCCCCGCCGACCGACGCGCTCAAAGCGGTGATCAGATCTTCGAGCTTCTTCAGCGTGTTGCCCGCGCTGGTCGCACCGCCGACGAGAGCGTCCGTCGCCGCCGTGATGTCGGCCGGGGTCGCCTTCGTGCCGAGCGTCGTCATGATGCCGGAGATGGCGCCCTGGTCGGCCTGGATCGCGGCGACGAGCTCGGTCCAGGTATCGAGGCTGGCAGGTGCGGCGCCGATCAGCTCGGCGATCTTGGCGGCCACGAACGCGCGGACCGCCTGCTGTGTCGCGAGCTTCGTGCCGGAGTTGGCCGCCAGCGCCGGGTCATTGTCGACGAACCCGAACCCTGACGTCGACGCCGCGGCCTTCGCGACCAGCTGCGCCGCGGTGATCCGCGCATCGACCCGGCTATCCGTGAAGTACTTATTGGCCGTGCCCTCCGGCAAGCCATCAGTGCTCGTCGGTCCGGACCCGCCGCTCAGCACCAGGGGGATCGGGTCACCGAGCGGAGAACCATTGGCCCAGAACTGCACCGAGTTCGGGCCCACCAGCGTCACGTCGTCGGGCACCTGGCGGATGATGAATCCACCCTTGGCCGCGGTCGACTCGTTCAGCCACTCCATATCCGCGAGGTTCTGGGTGAATGGGCCCGACACCGCGACATCCCAATCATCCGGCACCACGGGGGCTTTGACCGTGATGGTCGGCAGATCCTGCGCCGCACCGTTGTAGGTCACGTGGTGCGGCCGGAACGTGTAGACGATGTCCACGTCATCCGGAAGGTCGAGGATCGAGCACTTCGCCAGCAGGCCGAACTCCTCCTGTGCCGCCGTGAGCTTCAGCAGTCCGTCATCGAGGCGGGCGTCCTGCTTGGCCAGTGAGTACAGCCGCGTCTTCGGCTCCGTGAACCCGCGGATCGCACGGATATCGCCCTTCGACAACTTCGCGGTGATCTCGACACCGCCGTGGATGCCCTTCTCTTCCGGGTCGGTATCGACGTCGCCGCCGAGTTCGGCCGGCGCATCGGCGACGAACGCGTCCCATTTCAGGTAGGGCACCCAGAACATCGGCACAGCCATTACGCCCTCCTCGGGAGTGTGTTCCGCTTGATCTGATTCATTCGGGCTCTGCCCGGCGTCGGAGCTGGCCGCAGCACAGCCCTACCGCGACCGCGTCGGACGACGCCGGGCAGAGGTCTATGGCGGGATCTGATCCGGATGCACGCGCCGCGCGAAGCCGGTCACGCGCCGCTCCAGATCGCGCAGATTCCCGCGGTCCTCACGCATCTCGCCCCGGAGCTCCCCGAAGTCCTTCCGGAAGCCCCGGATATCGGCCGCCGCCTCGTCCTGCTGGCTGGCCATCGACACCATCCGCTCATCGAGGAGAAGCTGGCTCTGCTCCATGCGATCGAGCTGGACGCGCAGATTCACCTCGTCGCCGTGATCGTTGACGGTCTGCTCGTGGATCTCGGCGACCTGTGACTGTGTGGATTTCGCCTTCAGCCACAAGGGAACCACGGTGGCGGAAAGCCCAAGAATGCCCAGCACGATGAGCACCACCACGTCCATCCACGAATCCGGATTGAAGGGCGTCAACCCGGTCACCGCCGGGAGGACTTCAGGAACGCCTCGACGAGATCCACCGCAGCGGCAGCGCCCGGCCCGACAACCGGCGTAGCGCCGATGACCTCGGTGATCCCCTGCAGGATGTTCCCGAGCCGGGTGTCTGCGTCCGCAGCGGCTGCCGCCTGAGCATCGCGGTCCTGGACGGCGGCCTGCACGTCGCCGATAACTCGCTCATCGACCGGAGTGGCGGTGTCCCGGGGCCGGTTCGGCACGCCCCAGGTGGCCAGGCTGGTGAGCACCACGCCGGACCCGCCGACCCACAGCTGCCACTGCGGCGGCGCGTTCACCGCCGCCAAGAACGTGGCCAACGACCCCATCAGGGTAGCCAGTGCTTTTGCATTCTCGCGGGCTTTGATGATCGTGTTCATGCCGTAACTCCTTGCAGGACGGTGGGATTGATGGTTGCGATGAAGACGAGAATCCGGTGCGCCAAGGCCTTGCCTCCGGCCCGGTCCGGGAACTTGGTGAGATCGGCGTCGGCCAGCTCGGCGAGATCGTCGAGCGTGTTCGGGTCGCCCACCAGCCCGAGCAGGATGGATACCAGGACGTGCACGTTGCCGTCCTCGTTCAGCCCGATCCCGGCGATGGTGTCGATGTTGCCCTCACCGAGGCGGCGCAGCGGCGACCGCGACGGGTAGGGGATCTTTGCGAGCACGCGCAGCAGGTTGAGTACCTCGCGCTGCTCGTCGGCGTTGAGTGCTGACATGAAATCGTCGTCTCCTGACTGGGTTGTGAGGGTGAGCAACTGGTCCCCGAGCGCGAGCGCCCGGTTGTATCGGGTGCGGCGTCCAGGACGGCCGTTGGTGTCTTCCAAGCCGTTGGTACCGCCGTTGATGATCTGGGTGGCCACCAGGACGTCGCCAGCGTCGGACGCCTCGTTGAGCGTGTGGTACTTGCGCTGAGTCCGAACGGTTTCCGTCCAGTAGTAAGCGGCGCCGAGGCCTGCCCACTGGAGGCCAGCGAGCGATCGGGGATTGTTGACGAACACGTTCGGGTCGGTGACCAGACCGCGGTCGCAGCACCACTTGCCGAAACCGGCGTACGCGGACTTCCAGGTGAGCTGGATCCAGGTGCGGCCGAGGTAGATCCACCTCTCGGTGACGCCGCCGTCGCCCTTGTCGTACTCCTCGGTGGCCTCAAAGTTGTCCGACTCGTGGCCAACCTGGGCGAGCCACATAGCGATGCGCAGCACCGACGTGCACTGACTTCCCCGCAGGCCGGCCGCCACCTCCGGGAGGATCTCAGTGGCCTTGGCGATGGGGATGCCGGCAGCCTTCGCTAGGACCGCAGCTGCATCCACGCTCGGCGTCGGCGCGCCGCCAGTTCCACCTCGGCGGAACGTCGAGAATCCGTCCGTCCGGATCTTGCGGGCGATGAAGTCGCTCACCCAGGGCTGGACGCGGCCGGCGGCTTGGTCGTAAGTGCCGTAGCCCATCTGCCAGTGCATCTCATCGATCGGCGAGCCCCAGCCGCCCTGCGACCTGTCGAGCTTCTTCCAGTCGATGCCAGCCCAGAAGACAGTGCCCTCGTACCAGTCGAGCAGTTCCTGGATGGTGCGGAGCTGCGCCGTGGTGAAGCTGCCGCGTTTCTGGAAGGGGTGCGATTGCCACCGGAGGTCGTATGCGGTCCCGCCGGGGTGATTGGACGAGGGCACTGAGTTGCCCGGTGTCCAGCAGCAGCAGTCGGGGTCGAAGATCGGTTCGACGAACTCGTGGTAGTCCCGTGCGAATGCTCCCAGCACCTCGTAGGGGGCGCCTTCTTGGATCTGCATCGAGACGCCCGGAGCAACCTGAAACCACTTGCAGGAGCCCTCGTCAACGTAGGGCCAGCCGTTCTCAGAGAACCGGCGGCCACTGAAGGTGCGGAAGGCCATCAGGCACCAGAGCCGGGCGGAAGGGCGGGCTGCTCGCCGACGACCGGCACCAGCTCGGTCCAGCCCTCGATCCGGGCAGCCCGCGGGTAGTTGCCGCCGCGGTCGAGCGTCATCGCACCGTAATCGCCGAGCGTGCTGCCCTCCGGCAGCTTCACCGCGACGGCGCCGAACGTCGGCGAATCCTCCCGCAGATCCTGGTATGTGCGCGGTCGTTCCATCAGGCCTCCTCTGTGGCTGTGAGCGTGTAACCCGCCGCGGCGAGCGCCTCGGCAAAGACTTCGCACCCTGGCACTGATACGAGCGGCGTCATACCGTTGGACGGGTCGCCATCGGCGTCGAGCACCACCGCATCCGCGTCTGCCCGGAACACATCAGCCGTGTCGGGTAGGTGCAGCTGCACGATGGGCACCCGAACACCGAGCATCTCGTGCACCATGTCTGTGCTGAGCCGGG
Organism: Mycolicibacterium fluoranthenivorans; assembly: GCF_011758805.1. Taxonomy (NCBI): domain Bacteria; kingdom Bacillati; phylum Actinomycetota; class Actinomycetes; order Mycobacteriales; family Mycobacteriaceae; genus Mycobacterium; species Mycolicibacterium fluoranthenivorans. The sequence goes on from NZ_JAANOW010000003.1 coordinate 331,421, forward strand.
GAATCGTGACGAGCAGGTACGTGCCATCCGAACATTGATAGAAGTTCGTCATCGGGCAGAAGTGCGAAACATTCTCTGTGACAAGGGTTGCTGTCTCCATCTATCCCACCTACTTGTAGTAGAAGATCACCAGGCCGGGCGCCCCGGGCCCGCCGCTGCCACCGGAGCCGGGCAGCCCGTTGGATGCGCCGCCACCACCACCCCCGCCGCCGGGGTAGCCGCCGGCCCCGCCGTTGCCGCCACCGTTCAGTGCGACGGTCGCCGCGCCGCCACCGCCACCACCGCCGCCACCGCACTTGACCGATGCGCCGGCCGATACCGAGTTGCCGGGGGAACCCGACGATCCGAACGACCCTGAGCCGCCACGATTGCCGCCGGTAGCCAGAAGCGACGGTGAGCCCGGTGTGCCGTTGGACGTGTTGTAATCGCTTCCGTCACCGCCAGATCCGGGGATCGACGCGGACGGGGTGTAGCCCAGCGGAGTGGACATCCCGCCTGCGGACCCGTGCACCGCCGACTGCGCCAGGATCGCCCCGGTGTGCGGGGTGGCGTTGTGCTCGCGCACGTAGGACAGGTTGCCGGCCGTCGCGATCCGTGTGTCCAGGGCCGTGATGCCTGTCAGGTCTACGCGGTGCACGATGTACGAGCCGTGCAGGCCGCCGATGCCACCGCCACCGCCGCCGGAGGAACCGTTGTTGCCGGTCTTCCCGCCGCTGAACATGCCGACGTTGAACTCCGCGGGCAGCGGCGACGGGACAACCCAGTTCACCTCATCGGAGGTGATCGTGTGCACGGTGTAGCCGTTGACCACCGCATCTTTGATGCTCTCGATGGTGTAGGTGACCTCGAATACCGTGCCGGTCGCACCAGATCCAAACCAGCCGTTGAAGATCCCCTTGAGAACGTCATCGAAGTTGGTGAACAGGCCGGGCAGATTGAAGATCTTCGACGGGTCCAGGATCGGGATCTGGAAGGGGTCGAGGAAACCGCCGATGAGCCGGGCGAAGTAGGTGATGCCGTCCCAGATCGCCTCGACGCCATTGTTGACCGCGTTGATGACGTCTGTCGGCGTGGGGAGATTGAACAACTGGCCCAACCCGGCGAGAGCCTGATTGATCGGGTTGCCAGACTTTCGGACGGTGTCATCGATACTCTCGAAGTCCAGCAGGTTCCGCAGCGGCGACCGATCGTTATCGGGCCGCCGCCGATCCCAGGCCATGTCAGGACACCGGGAACTGCAGCAGCCGGACCTGCGACTGCGGCGTCGTGAACTTCCACGAGCCGGTGCCGCCCTTCTTGTGCCCGAACACGTAGAGCGTCATCGCCTGGCCGGCGGGCACGCGCCCGGTGCCAGAGTCCGGGCCGACCGCGCGAGTCGGGTCCTCGGTGTCGGAGAAGTGCGGGTGGATGTGCGACACCGTCAACGAGTCCAGCGTCGACGGGTCGTACCGGCCCAGGCCGCACAGCGGCTCGTTCTCACCCGTGGACGCCCCGGTGATCCCGATACGGACCTCGATCTCGACCTGCGCGGACGACGGAGACAGAATGTTCGGGCTGTAGCGCGCCCAGTAGAGATGCCCCGTCACGTCCGGGTACCAGGCGTAGGCCAGTGGATCGAGATCCAACGACGCCAACAGCTGGCGGCCCGCGTTGCCCTGGTATGCCGTGAAATTCGCTTCCGGGATCGTGACCATGGTGGCCGCGGTCGGCGACAGATCACCGGGCTTGAACTTGCCGAGCAAGTCCGACCAGACGATCCCCTGGCCGTCCTGCGGCGGCAGGGTGTTGTCGTAGTCCGGTGCACCGCGCAGGATCGTCGACGGGCCCACCGGTCCGCGCAGCTTCTCGGACGGGAATTCGATGTTGAACCACGGCGCGACCAGCGTGCCGGCCGGCGTGACGTTGATGTCGTCGTCATCCGGGTCGGACGTTTCGCGGAAGCTGGCCGTGAAGTTCACATCTGGTGTGATGCCGCGCGGGCCGGGGATGCCCGCGTCGACAGCTTTGTAGGTGCCGTCTGTGCCGATCTTGTCGACGTAGACGTACCAGGTGGTGCCGATGATCCATGCCCGGCCGTTGTCGGACTCGTTGAGGGTGGTGACGTCGGGCAGGTCGCCGATGGTGGCCACCGAGGAGTCCCACTGCACATCCATGACCGGCATCGGCTCGCCGGGGTCGCCCTTCGGGCCGATGAACACGTCGAGGAGCAGCTCGCCCTCACCGTTGACGACGGTGAACGTGCCGCCGACCCGGCGTGGGTCGCCTGCCTGGCGCGGCATACCCCAGAACCCCAGCCGCACATCAGCATTGCCGATGAATGTGGGTTCACCGAGTGGAATGGTCATGCCCCGCCGCCCTTCTTCTCGTCGTCAGGTTCGGTGGTGTCCACCGTGAATTCCTTCGCGATCTGCTGAAGGAGCAAGTCGCGCACCTCTTTCGGGAGCTGCTTGTCCAGCTCTTCGCGCGCCCGGGCGGCCATGCGCTCGACCTCTTCGGGGTCCACCTCGGCCTTCGGTGGCGGATCGAACTCGGACTTGAGTCGCCAGTTGATGAGCCGGAACATGCCGGCGTCGTCCTCGTCAACATCGGGCCAGATGTAGGACTTCTCGTCATCGACGTCCCCGCCGGCCATCGCCAGGTGGAAGGCAATGTTGGCGATTGAGCCCTCGTCGACCATCATCGCGACACCAGATGGCCCCACGGGGTCGGTCATCGCGTCGCGCAGCCGGTCCACCCGATCAAGGAAAGCGGGCAGATCCATCTTCGGGACCGCGTTCATGTACGGGAACGTGTTCGGGTTGATCATGTCCGCGGACTGTTGGTACGGCATCAGGCAGCCGCCTTCCGCGCCTGGCAACGCAGATACGACTCACGAGTCTGGTCGCGCTTACACGTCGGGCAGATCCACGCGCCACGGTGGTTCTGCACCCGCCCGCTGTTCGGATGACCCCGCTTACAGAACCCCAGCGGGAACCCGCGCCCCTCCTGCCGGCGGTTCTGAGCCACGGTCAGCAGCCGCAGATGGTCGACATTCACACACCGCTTGTCGCAGTGCTCCGGGTTGCAGTGATCGACGTCGAACCCATCGGCGACCTGGCCGTGAACGTGCACCCACGCCGCCCGGTGCGCGGTGGTGCCGTGGTTGCCCTTCTCGTCGCGCCAGCCGATCTGCGCATAGCCGCGCGACTGCACCGAGTACGTGCTGATGTGACAGCCGTTCTCGCCGAGAGTCCAACGGTCGAAGGCACGTTGGCCGACGCGCTCCGGAATCTCTTTGCTCAAAACATATCCCCACTTCCAGCTAGGAGGGCTGCAAAATTTGCGATGTTCGCGATGGCCGAAAACCCCTGCGCCAGCGGGTCTTCTTCGCGGGAGTCGTCGCCGAATGACAAGGTGGGGCGGTTGGATCCCTTGCGGGTGCCGCCGCGCTTGACCGCCATGATCTGGTCGGTGTAGAGCACGTGGCGGCGTTCGGCCGAGCAGCGTGAGCCCAGGCGGACGTCTTCGCCGAGCACGTACGGTGAGCCGTCGCCGACGTCGAACTTGAATGACGTGTAAGGCCTGGTCTTCCACCAGCCCTCGCGCAGCGTCATGACCGAGCTGATGGTGAATGCGGACCCGGACCCGACCTCGAAGTACTCATTGAATCCGTACGGGCCAACCTCATCGGTGCGGCGTGGGTCAACGAATGCGATGAAGGCGAGCAGGGTGTCGTCGAGCTGACCCTGATACAGGTTGTCCAAACCCTCGGTGCCGGTGGCCTGGGTTCCGAGGATCACATTCGCCAATTGGCTTATGCCATAACGGATTGCGAATGTGATGGCCATGTTGACCCACTGGGGTGATTTCCCGCCAGTGAGAATCCGAAGTGCTCGGCTTTTGTGGATCACCATCGTGCGTTTCTCGGCGCCGCCATAGCCGACGTCGCGGTACACGAACGGGGGCCGCTTGGGTGCGACACCGAGGATCTTGCGGATGAACGGGTCGGTGACGCCGTCGCCGTCGCTGTCGACGTTGATCAGCGATTCGGTGATCAGGTCATCGGCGGTGGCCGCGAACAGGTTGAGCAGGCCGTCGATCGCGGTGCCCGTGGGTCCGCCGACGCCGGACTGGTCCTCGAAGGACAGGATCACGCACGCGCGGGTGGGCTTGAGCTTCTCGGCCAGATCCGGCCCAAACACGGTGTACGGGGCCGGATCTCCCGGCAGCCATGTGTACGCGTGGCAGATGACTCCGGCGTCCTTCATGACCGGCGTCAGGATCGTCTTGGCGTCCTTCCACCTGGCGCCGAACGTCACCCACCGCGACTGATCGAAGACCGGGTTGACCGGCATCACCTGGACTGGCCAGTTCAGCGGGGAGATGTTCTCCAGCCACGTCTGCGGCGAGAACACCCGGCGCGGGATCGGCGACCAACCGTTGAGCGTGTAGATACGCGCGAGGTTGATCATCGTCGCGGTGGCGCACGCCGTGACACAGCTGCCACCCCAGAGGAACATCTTCGGGATCTGCACGGCCTCGGGAAGCAGAGGCATCGCAGCCAGGTAAATATGCTCCAGATGCTTCCGGTTCGATACGACGTTGAGCGTTGTCCGAGTGGGCTTTCCGCGCTCCTCGACGTCCTCGATCGTGTCGACCTTGCCGCCCCAACGGTTCTTGAAATCCGTGGGCTTCTCGGGGTCCGGGTCGATCGTGACGTGGAGGTCCTCGGCCGGGCGCGTCTTGAACACGATGATTTCGCGCAGCCAGTCGTTGTCCTTGCCGACGATCTCGATGTGCGACATGCCGTCGTCGTGGGCCAGCTCCTCGCAATCCCACGATTCCGGAATCTCGATGCGCGCCAGGAACTTGTGGTTCTTGTCCCACACGCGGATCAGCGGCTTCGGGATCTTCCGCGTGAGGTAGGCGTGGCGGCGATCGAACAGATGGTGTTCCATCTGCGCGAACTCGGTGGCGCTCAGCACCACGTCCCCAACGGGTTATGCCCGCCGTCCCAGTGCGGGAGGCGGGTGGCGGCAGCGACCACTTAGCTGATAGCTCTCTCGAAGCGCTGCGGCAGGCGCACGGACACCCGCGCACCGACCTGTGAGTGGTAGATCGGCAGCGTCGCAACGGTGTTCGCCGGGATCGGCTGGGTGAATCCCTGCCCGTCGAAGCGCTCCAGCACGGTCTCAGTGGACGATTGGCCGATATCGATGCCCAGCCACTTGAGCAGCTCGGCGTTGTCGAGAATGTTCAGCATCCAGTTCTGCACCGGATCCTTCTCACTGATCGCGATACGGTGCGACGGGTCGGTGTCAATCAGGCACGTCTCCCCTGCGTACAGGCGCGGGACGCGGATCATGCGCCCGGACAGCCCATCTGGCAGCCAGCACCGGCCCGGCGCGCTGACCACGTAGACCGGCCAGGTCGGGATCGTCGAGGCGTTCGCGACGATGATCTTTCCGGCCTTGACGGGGATCTTCGGGGCCAGCTTCCCGCTGTCACGCTTCACATACATCGTGGGATCGGACTGGCGCACCAACCACGGTTCCGGCCGGCGGTCAGGCTGGCGCCACCGCGGCTCGCCGTCAGCTGCCAGCAGAATGTCCCACTCCTGCATGTTGCCGCCGTTGACCGTGGGATCAACCTCGAGCGGTGTCTCGACCTTGTCGAGGAGCTGCATCGGGAGGTAGTACTCGCCGCCCCAGCGGGTGAACGGGCAGAACCATCCCGGGTTGTCGCCGGTCATGCCGTCCCACCACAGCGATTCGGTGTCGAACCAACCGTATTCGGTGTCCGACATGGTCATCACGCGCATGCTGATCTCGCGGCGCTCGTCGACGATGCGCTCGAAACGGGGCGGCCCGTAAGCGGGTTCGGACCAGACGCTGGTGAACGGGACGTGCACCATGCCGGAGATCGGGCCGGTGATGATGACGCCCTGGGCGCCCTCGTTGTAGCCGCCGATATCCCAGACGCGATCGTTGCAGCCGATCCATTTGATGTTGATGCCGTTGGCGGCGCGGTGGGCGGGGACGTCACGCCAGCGCGGCCGGATCACAGGTGCGGTCATTGGATGGGGATCCTCGGGATGGCGCGCTGCTGGTTGCGCTGCTGGCGTTTGTCGATTTCGTCGGCCGACCAACCGACGTTGCCCGCGATGGTGGTAGAGGCGTCGATGGTCACCGGGGCGGGACCAGGAAGCTGCCCAGAGCCCGGGTGCACACCGTCAGCGGGCATCGGCGGGACCGCGATATCGGGCATACCGAACGGGGTGGGTGACGTCGTGCCCAGCGCATCGCCCAGCAGGCCGCCGGGTGTCCACTCGCCGGACTGGTACTGCGACACCATCGGGACGATGTTGTTCAGCAGAGTGCTCGCGGTCTGCATGATCGGCCAGGACGAGATATCCAGGCCCGTGGTTTCTTTCAGGAACGAGCCGAATATCTCTCCGATCGGACCCAGGCCGGAACCGCCGTCCTTGCCGCCCTTCTTCTTGGCCTCCTTCGCCGCGGTGAACTTGCCCCTGGAAGTCTCGGCCGCGTCGGTCTTCGCGTCGTCGGCCTCGCGGCGGGCCTTGGCGGCATCCGACTTGGCGTTCTCGACGGCGTTCTCAGCGCTCAGCTGCTGCGACTCGGATGCGTCGGCGTCCAGCTCGGCCAGCCGCGCCTCGGCCTGCGCCACCGCCTGATCCGCGCGCTTGACCCGCTCATTCGCATCGTCGATCGCCTGCTGAGCCTGCCGGATCGCCTTGGGGTCCTGCTCGTAGTAACCGGGCTCGCCGTCCTCGTTGTAGCCCGGTGTGCCCTTGCCGGGCTCGTAGCTGGCGCCGAATGCGCTCACCTTGTTGGGGTTCTGGCCCGTCGATGTGCCGGGCAGGGACGTGGTCGCGCTAGTCGTTCGATAGGTCTGCCCCTGGGCCGGCGCATCGGTGTCCTTGCCGCCCGGCTCAACATGCACGTGGACGTGATCCAGGTGATTCGCTGTCGACCCGCCGCGATCCTCCATCGGCGTCGAGGTGCCGTCCGGGTTCCACTGCCGTTGCTGCCACAGCACGTAGGACACGCCGGGCTGCTTCAGCGCTTCGGCGGCGACCTGATCGCCGTAGGCCTTGCCCTGCGGGGTATTCCAGTTCGGGATCATGACATCGATCGCCTTGCCCGAGGGGTGCTCATTCGGGAAGTTGGCATCAGCCCGGTACCCGCCGATATCGCTGATCTCAGTGAACTTCGACGCGATGTCGTCCTTCACCGCGACGGTCTGCGGCAGCAGTCCAGCATCACTACCCACCTTGCGTGGAACACCACCTGCGCCGCCGGCTGCGGCGATCTGCAGATTCAATCCCGCACCGCGGCCACCCCCGCCGGGGATCAGCGGCGGCAGACCGGGGAGCTGACCAGAGGGCGGCCCCGAGAGAACATCGAGCGGGTTCTGACCCGGAACGCCCTGCCCCGGTGCCGGTGCCTGGCCAAGCAATGCAGGGACCGGCAGATTGCCGATCGCCGAGAGTTCCGCCTTGAGGCCTTTGACGTTGTCCCACGCTGTGCCCGCCGCGGTGCCAATGCCGTCGACGGAGGTGCTCAGATCGTCGTTCTTCCCGGCAGCATTCTTGGCCTCCTCGCCCAGATTGTGAATGCCATCCCGCAGCGTCTTCCAAAGATCACCGTCCGCAGCCGCATTCAACTTCACGCTCAGGTCACCGAGGCTGTCGTTGAATGCCTTCGCCGCCTCGTCGTCGTAGCCCGGAAGCCAGCTCAGGCTCTTCATCACCAGCGTGTCGAACAGATGGACCAGGTCGACAATGCCGGCCATCACCTTCGTGGTGACCTCTGCTGAACTGATCGCCGCTTCACCGAAATCGACAAAGAAGTCGATGACCTCACCCTTGTGCCCGGACACCCACTCAGAGAGTTCCGTGAGCTTGTCGTTCACACCGTCAAAGACGCTGCCTGCCAACGGCTCCAACGCGACTGCGACCTCGTTCTTGAGGTCCTGCCAGCGCTCGGCCCAGTCGGCGGTGTCGTCCGACACATCGTTGATGTCCAGCCCGGACTGATTGAGTGAGTCTGAGAGGGCCTGCACGTCAAGGTTGCCTGACTTGATCGCGTCGAAGAAGTTGACGCCGCCCTTCGCGCCGAACACCTTGTTGGCCAGGTTCTGCGCGCCAGCCTGATCGCCGGCTTTGATCAACCGGCTGATCTCGGCAACGGTGTCCCGCAGCCCCTGCGACGCGGTCTTGCCGTCCTTCGCGAACACCACCGCGCTCTTGGTGATGCCGGCCAGCATCTTGTCCGCATCCAGACCGGCCTCTTCGAAGGTGGTGACCAGCGCGGCGGACTCTCCGAAGTCCAGGCCGGCGGCACGCAGCGCCGCACCGCTCTTGACGACCGATGCCGTCATGTCGTCGATCTGAAGGCCGCTCTTGGTCGACGCCTCATACAGCGCGTTGAGCGCGGCGGGCTGGTCAGCGACATCTACACCGAAAGCGCGGAACGCCTTGCCGAGATCGCGGATGTTGACGTCCTGGCCCATGCGCTGCAGGTTCGCCAGACGCGACGTCATCTCTTCCAGCGGCTCGCCGGTCAGGTGCAAGCTGCGGGTGACTTCCGCTGCTACGTCGCCGATCTCGCCGAACGTGGAAGGGACGTTGGTCGTGCCGAGTTCCTCGACGGACATCTTCAGCCGGTCGAGTGCGTCTCCGGACAGGCCCGTCTTCGTCTGGAGGCTGTCCGACAGATCATCGAACTGAGAGCCCAGCTCGTAGAGCCGATTGCCGACAGTGAGCGCGCCCGCGCCCAGCGCAGCGATACCGGCCAGCGCGACTCCACCGGCGAGCGCGCCCACGCTGGACAACGAGCCGGACAGCTTCCCGAACCGGCCGCCGAGATCATCAGTCCCGTCTGCGAGCCGTTGCTGGGCATCGTGCAGCGACCTTTCGCTCGCCTCAGCATCCTTGGCCGCGCGCGCTGAGTCCCGGAGAGCTTTCGCCCGCCGCTCCTCGGCCGCCGCGATCTGATCCGACTTGCCACCAGCGCGAGCCTTGGCAAGTTTCTCCTCCTCGACACGCACCTTGCCGAGCGCGTCGTCGGCCTTGTCCTTCAGCTTCTGATACGCCTTGGACGCCGCCTCGACCTCACGCTCCAGCGCCTTCAGGCCATCGGCAGCACCGGCCGCCATCTCGCCGCCGGCCTTCTTGCCGATCCCGCCGAAGACCTTCGACAGCTTCGACTCGACCTGCTTGTCGATCCCCTCGAATGAGGCGATGACCGGCAGCGTGTAGTACTCGCCCAGCTCGTTACCGGACATTTACAGCGTGCATTCCTTGGCCACCGCGGTCAGGAACACGTCCAGGAACCGCTTGAAATCGGCCTTGGTGGTGTTGTCCGTCAACCGCTTCCACTGCTTCGGGCCGACCAGCTGCTCGACGAACTTCAGCCAGTCGAGCAGAGTGCCGGTCGTGGAGGCCTGCACGCGCGCGATCCACGCCTGTGTCGGCCAGTCGTCGGAGTCCTGGGGGATCGTGAACTTCTGGCCGTTGAATTCGACCGTGACCGTTGACGATTCCTGATCTTCGGCGGGGTTCTTCTCATCCTTGGGCATGGGCTGTCTCCTCTTGTAGGGCTCGTTGAGCGTTCGCGCGCGCACTGCTGAGCGCGGTGGTCTTCTTCTGAGCGGCGCGGCGCTTGTCCATCCGGGCCTTGTGGTCTGCTGCGTCCTGCTCGGATTTGGCTGCGACGGCATCACGTTCCCGCTTCTCGGCCGCCGACATCGGCCTGGACGGGTGCCGGCGCTTGGCCCAGAGTTCGAACAGATCCATCAGCAGCAGATCGGTGTTCGTGTAGTGCAGCCGGCCGTTGTTGATCGCGATCGCCAGCGCCGAATCGACCGGCAGATTGGACAGTCGCTCGTGGATCTGGCGCAGGGTGAGCTTGCGCTGGCCGCGGCGGGTGAATCGCCACCGATCGCGGTAGTCGATGTGCCAGAACCGGTTCAGGTCAGATTCGACCTTGCCGGGCCACTCGTCGATCAGGTTAAGCAGGCGGGGGACGCCGCCGAATGCGATATCGGTCTTGATGCCCTCGTCAGCCGGGACTCCGACCGCCGCGGCGAACGCATTCGATGCTGGGACCAGGTGCCGCTTCTTCGGGGTGGCCGCCACGAACGCGGGCCACTGGGCGCCGAGCAGCTCGCGCAACGCCAGGACGAGCAGCTGCTGGTTGACCGTGATCTGTTTGGTGGTGGTGTTCAGGAGCCGGCAGCGACGGATGCTGTCGAGTGGCCAGCGGTCGAGGTCGAGCGGGACCAGGAACTCGTGGCCGCGGTAGTCCGCGGTGACGAATTCCTGGCCCGCTGCTTCGGCCTCTATGGGGTTACGCGTCACCGACCGGCGGCGCGTCGGTCACCGGGGTTTCGGTGGCCTGCTTGCCGGCGGTCTTGCCGGCCGCCTTGACGGGGGCCTTCTCCGGCTTCTCGTCCTCGACCTTGGCGACCTCGGGCACCGTGTCGCTGGTCTCCGGCGCCTGGCCCTCGATGGCGTCCTCGACCACCTCGGCGTCGACGACTTCGGGCTCGTCCTCGACCCGCTTCGCCACGCTCTTGATGTCGACGAACGACTTCGCCGATGCCGGATCGACCCACACCTGCTCGCCGATCCGACGCTTCGGCGAGCCGTCGAGCTCGTCGACCGTGTCCTCCGTGAACTCGATGAGGACGCGACCGCGCCGCTTGTGGATACCGCTCATGCCGGGATTCCTTCCTGAATCGTCCAGATGTCCTGACCATCCGGAGTGAGCGTGACCTGGACGTCACGCCCCTTGACGTCCTCGGTCTTGTCGTCCTTGGGCACCCAGAACGTCGCCTTCTTCTTCGAGATCCGGCGCTCCAGATATCCGTCCTCGTGTACGAATTCCAATGCCACGTAGGTCATCACCGGGCGGGGCACCTTGCCCGGTCGGACCAGGATCACCGTCGCTTCGTTGTCCTCGTAGAGGTTGAAGTTCAGCGTCGACTTCGGATTCTTGAACCGCTCCAGCACGACGCCCTGCTGCCAGGTGTCGACGTCGGCGCGGTTGATATCGCGCGGCATCTCAGCACCCGGGTCGCCCTTCATCAGGCCACCGGGCAACCACGCCGCGGGCAGCGCCGCGTCGATATCAGCGGGCACATGGGTACCCGCAACGAACACCACGTCCGGATCGAAGATGAACACGTCACCGGTCACCAGGATCGAGATGTTGCTGGCATCACCAGCCATAGCAATCTCCTTGTCTTGAAAGGGGTTAAGCGGTTTGCCTCACGGTGACCGACACCGTGATCGACGCCAACATGGCGCCTGTCTCCCGGTCCTTCGTGATGAGAGGAACCGAGACGCTTTCGATCCGGGCAATGCCCGGCTTGTTGGCCACGACGAACTCCGCGGCGTTGACGACGGTTTCGCGGGCCACGGTGCGGCCGGTCGCGTAACTGGTGAGCCGCAGCACCGTCAGGTACGGGGTTGCCTTGGCCATCCACGGGCCGCGCAGGACCGGGGGTCCGCCGTCGTCGGCGACCAGCACCACCGGTGTCCCGGCGACCACATCGAAGGTGGCGGGGACCTCCAGCGTCGCGTCGAACGGCGTAGGAGCTGCGCGCAGAGCGTCTTTCACACCCCGCACGTAATCGGGAATCATCCCGGCGTCAGCCCCGCACGCCCTGCCGCCCGCGTCGCCACACCATCGCGTGCCTGCGCGTCGGCCGGCACCTTGATCCCGACCACGAAACGGTCGGTCTCGTACTCTTCGAGCACGGCCTCACCGCCGATGTCCGCAGCGACCTTCGCGGCCGCCGCGCGTAGCGCCGCCTGCAGCCCCGGACCCTTCTTCAGGATCTGCTCGACGACCTTGGCGTTGCGCTTGAACCCCGGCTTCTGGGCCATCACGCCTTGCCCCGCGCCGAATGGCAGAGGACCACGACACCGCCACGTCCGCCGGCATCCCATACCTGGGCGCGGCCGGCGCAATCGCGGTCCCGGACCAGGATCCGGAAGTTGTCGGTGAGCGCCTCGACGGTCGCCTGGTAGTCCTGGGTGTCGGGGATCCGGCGCCGCAACGGCAGGAACACGGTGAACTCCACCGAGTCCAGGTCGCCGCCGACACCGAAGCGCCTCACAGTGTTGCCTGGTGCGATCTCCATGGCCATCACATCGAACGGCGCCCCGGCGGGCTGCGGGTCACCGTCAGTGTTCGGCTCGGCCTGCGGGGTGATCGTGACCAGCTCGCTCACGCCGCGGGCTCCAGCCGGTACTTGTCGAGCAGCGACCGCTCAACGTCGCTGAAAGCTGACCCGGCGGCCATCGCCTCGGACGGGTACTGGAAGGGGCCGACCACGGTGGGCCGGCCGCCGACCGATGCCATTGATGAACGGTCGATCCACGAGAGGACCGCGGCGTTGAAGTCATCGGCGTCATCGAAGCCGTGGGTCATCTTCACCACGAGGCCACTGAATCGGCAGGTCCAGTACGCCCCAGAGCGCTTGCGGACCATGCCCTTACCGGAGATTTCGAGATCGGCGAGCACGAGGTCGATACCGTCCTCGGTGAGCTTGGTCAGCTCGTCGAGCCGGAGGGTCGGCAGCGTGAGCAGCCGGCCCCCCGGCCCGTCGAGGGTGATCTCGTCGTCATCGATCACCGGTGACACGTGCCACCCGCAGTACCGTCGAGCAGCAGCAATCCCAGCGGGCAACAGTCGCAACGTCTCCAGATCGTCACGGTGAAGCCGTCCCTGGGTGTACTGCTCGACGGCAGCTGCGTTGAGTTCAGGCATTAGGCCTGAGCGCCCTCGGTGCTACCACCGGCGGATCCGGCACCGAGCGCGTCAGCAGCCGCGGCGGCCTGCTTGGTGCTCGGCGCCTTCGCCTGCTTGTTGGCCGGTGCTGCAGCAGCTTTCGCCCGGGCGGCTTCGGCCGCCGCCTCGGCGACCTTCTTGGCTTCCAACTCCTCGGCCTCCTTCTGTGCCGCGGCTTCCGCCGCCTCGCGGGCCTCGGCCTCCGCCTTGGCCGCCGCCTCGATCCGCGCCGACGCCAGATCCTTCTTGGTCAGACCCAGCTCCTTGGCGTCCTCATCGGACAGCTGCAGCGTGGTCGCGTGACCGTTGACTTCGACGTCGTATTCCTTGAGCCCCATGGGGTCACCCTTCTGTGAAGTCGGACCCGGCCGAGGGGTCGCCCCGGCCGAGCCCGAATTGAACAGCGCCATCAGGTCAGGACAGCGCGGCCTTGACGAAGGCCTTCGGACGGGTGACGGCGAACGCGCACCGCTCCTCGGCCAGGATCGCGACCATGTTCCGGATGAAGAAGTCGGCGTGCGAATCCGAGATCGTCACCGTGGTCTGCTCCCGGTCCCACAGGACGGCCTTGGAGAAGTCGCCGACCAGGATGTCGGTGTCGGGCTGGGTCTCCGACTCGACGACCGGCCGGCCCCACAGCGTGCGCGGGCCGATCGACTGCGGACCGCCGTAGCGGTACTGGCCGTTCAGGTCCTTGGCCAGGTCGATGATCTCGGCCGTCGCCGGGGAGACCACGATGGCATTCGGGTTGACCCGGCCAACGACGCGCGCCTTCGTGATCGCCTTACGGGCGGTCTCGAAGATGTCGGTCGAGAAGGCTTGGGTCTGGATGCCCGACCAGTTGCGGATGCCGGTGAAGTTCTCACCGGTGCCATCGCCCGAGAGGATCTGGCTCTCTTCGGCTTCGGCGATGTCGGCGCGCAGCTCGTCGTTGATCAGCCCTTCCAGCTGGGCGACGTCGGCGAGTGCTCGCTTGGTGGACGGCACCCATTCGGCGATGGTCTTGACGACCGCGGTGCGCCGCACGAATGCCCACGAGCCCTCGGGCTTGTAGCCGCCGTTGGGATCGCGCACCAGGTCGGCCTGCACGGTGCCGGCCGGAGCTTGCGGTGCCGCCGAGCTGGTGGCTTCCGGCACGACCGCCGCGGCGTTCGTGTGTGCGGTCTGCTCGACGTATTCCACGGTGTCCGAACCGGTCCGACGCACGGAGACCAGATCGCGGATCTTGAGCTCCTTGCGGCCGAGCATCTCCACGATGCCGGTCTGCTCGTTGACCACAAACGCGCCCGCGCTGGTGTCGGTGCCGCCGACGAACAGGCCCTTGATGCCGATCGGGTCGGACTGGATGCGCGCCTTCTCGGGGATACGCGCGGCGTCCAGGCCGCCGAAGGGCTTGAGCATCGCCTTGAACTCCGGCGACTCCACGACCTGCAGGCCCAGTGCCTTGACCCGCTCGCGGATCGGCTGCTTGCCCTGGACGTCCAGGTCCTCGACGGCGGGCTCGCCGATCTCCGCGGCCAGGCCCTTGGCCTGATCGAGGATCGCCAGATCCTGCTTGGCCGTCTTGATCTGATCGAGCAGATCCTTGGCGGCCTTGATCGCGGTGTCGTAGTCGACGCGGGTGTTGTCACCCCACTCGCTGGGCGCCTTGTCGGGGTTGGCCTCGATGATCTCGCGGGCCTTCGCGGTCTGCGCCAGCGCGGCCTTCTGGAGGTCCGCCAGCTTGGTTGCCGTCATCATGATGTTGCTGCTCCTATCTCGGAATTGGTTGCGCCGAGCTCGATATCGAGCTCCAGCAGATCCAGCGCCGAGGTATCGACGGACGGCTCCTGGCTGGCCTCACCGGTACCCGATGCCTCGGATTCCTTGCGAGACGGACCATCACCGCTGGCCTTCCCCTCGTCAGATGTGCTGCTGTCGAGAGCTGACAACACCGTGCCGATAGCGGCGTGGGCGTCGCGTAATGCGCTCTCGTTCTTGGCCGACAGCACGCGGCCAGCTTTGAGGTCGATGATGACGTGCTCGGCGATTGCCTTCACTGCCACGACCGACGTGTCCTGATTCGCGCCAATCGGCACAAACGAGAACTCATAGACCTTCAGCTCGCGCAGCTCGTACGCGCGGACACCGTTCTCCAGCTCGACACCCGCCGCGTCGATCACGTCGTACGCGAACGACAGCTGATTGAGCCTGCGGCCCTTCACAAGCCGGTAGACGTGCGGACCCTTCGGCGACTCCAGATCGAACAGGCCTTTGACCCACCAGCCGTGCCCGTCCTCGCCCATGTCCTGGGCGCCGGCCACGTAGAAATCGGGGTCGTCCATGCGGTGACCGAACAGACCCGGCAGCACCAGACCAGAGTTCTTCCACGTCGCGATGGTCTTGAGGAACGCGCCTGGTGCCACGATGTCGCCATAGGCGTCGGGCTGCTTGATGAATGTGGATGGATAGACGATGAATTCGCCTTCGGCCAAGCCGTCATCAGGACCGGCCTTCACCTTGGATACCGGTGTGTTCTTGGTGAGCATCAGTCCTCCTGGTCCTGCTCGTCGTCCGGTTCGGCCGGCGGCTTCTCGGTGCGTGTCGTCGCTGGCGCCGGGCCGCCATCTTCGGCGGGCACCGGGTTCTGATCACCGTTCTGAGTGACATTCAGCGGCCGGATCAACTCGTCGCCGCCCTCGACCGGCGGCCGGTTGTCCATCGCCCGACCCTCGTTGACAGTCAGGTACGGACCACCGATCGCCGATTGCATCGCACTGGCACGCTCCTCGAATGCGCCAGTGAGCTTCTCCCGCAGGTTGAATTCCACGTAGAAGTCGTGCGGCTTGGACTTCTCGAAGTCGGGCACCAGCTGCAGCGCGATCTCGTCCTGGATCATCGTCAGCCACGGCCCGAGCGTGTCCTGGTACAGCATCTTGTGCTGCTCGGTGATGTTGGAAAACGAGGCGTGATCCAAGATCCCGACCATGGGCGGCGGGATGAAGTACGCCGCGGCGACCTCTTCTCGAGTCAGCTTCCGACCCTCGACGTACTGCAATTCCTTCGCGGTCTGGGCGGCCGGAACGAACGTCATGCCGTCCTCGAGGATCGGTGTTCCGCCAGCCTTCGCGCCTTCGCCGACATACTGCTGCTGCCACTGCTCCCGGAACCGATCCCGCGATTCCTTCGACCAGTCACCGGATTCGGTCTTCGGCGGCCGCTTGATGTAACCCGATACCCGGGCGCCGTTGTTCATGGTCTGCTCGCGCATCCGCGACCCGGCCCAGTCCTCCAGCAGGATTTGCCGCAGCGACTCCAGCGGGGACACCCCGACGTCCTCGTTGGCGCTGTAACCGCGGAAGTACACCACCTGATCGGCGTCGTATGTCTTGCGTTCCTTGGTGCCAACCACCTCGAATTGCGCCGGGGTCAGCCAGTTATCGCCTTTGGGCGTGACCATCGACGGTGGCAGTCGGATCAGGCCCACGGTGCCGTCGTCGACCTTCGACTTCAGTAGGTACGCCACGTCATAGATGGCGTAGTCGTGCACCAGCGCGTTGATGAACCGGTATCGCGTGGTCCACGGGTTCGGCCGGCGCAGCAGCGTCGCCAGAGGATGATCTTGCAGCCGCTTCCGTTCCGTGTCGCTCTCGCGTTGGTACAGCGGCAGGCCGAGCTGGGCGATGTTGCGGGCCAGGAATGTGACGACGGTGCGCACCGCGGGCTGGGTGCGCCACAGCTTGTCGTACTCCCACGGCATCGCCGACGCGGACACCGGCAATCGGAGCGGCACGTTGAAGCTCGCGCGCGACAAGCTCTGCACCGACCCGCCAGAGACGACGAACGACATCAGTCGCCGACGATCTGCACGTAGTCGACATTCACTGCGTCGATGACGATTTCGCCATCAGCGGGCGACGGCGCCGAAGCGCCCTCGTCGTGAATCTGGCAGCGCTTCAAGACCAGGAACCGGCCCGGCGTCGATACCAGCACACCCGATACCGCGTTGCCCGAGAACAGCGATACCAGCACCTGCCGGTTCAGCCCAGGATGCCTGCGCCTCATACCACCATCAGCCCTTCGCCTTCGTCGTCGTCATATGCCGAGGTGGCCGCCGCTTCACGGGCCGCGATCGCTCGCGATATCGCCATGATGAGTGCCACCACACCGTCGATCTTGTCGCCGGCATTCGCCTTGTCAGGCTTCACATTTCCCGCGGGGTCCATCACCACCGCGAAGTTGTCGATCTCCCACCGCAGCAGCGGATTGCCGCCGTGCCGCACTATCGGTTTCACCGGGACGCCCTGGTCATCCACCTGCGCACCGACCCGGATCAGCCGTTGCAGATCCTTCGTCGGGGCCGACATGCTGGCGAAGCCCTGGCCCATCGTGATCATCGGAGCGCCGTCGCTGATCAGGTTGTTGATCAGCTGCTGCGAATTCCAGCGGTCGAAAGCGATCTCCTTGACCAGGAACTCATCCCGGTCCCGGCCGATCTGCGCCTCGATGAAGTCGTAGTCCGTCACGTTGCCCGGCGTCGTCGTCAGCCAGCCCTGCTTCACCCACCCAGACGCCGCGCCCGCCGTCCGCTCGTCGAGCGCCGCGATCGAATCCTCTGGCGCCCAATGCCGGGCCAGGAGATCGAACGTGCCGTCGTCGTTCGGGAACACCCACAGCAGCGCCGTGAGGTCCGAGGTCGATCCGAGGTCCAGGCCGCCATAGCACTCGCGACCCTTCAACCTCTCCGGAATCACTATCGAGGCGTTGACGTCCCAGTGATCCACGTCCAGATATCGGGTTTCCTGCTTGGTCCGGATCCCCAGATGCAGCCGCAGGAACCGGGCCAGCTCGGCCGGCGAATCCTTGGCCTTCTCCGCGGCCTCGACCATGAACCGCATGGTTGGCGAGATCCCCAGGCCGGGGTTCGCCTTTTTCCACGTCGACACCGCGAACGGGTCGTCGGTCTTCTCCGCGGCGAACACCACGCCGTAGGTGGTGGCCCGCTTCAGCACACCGCGCGCCAGCTTCTCGATCAGCTGCCGCTTCTCGTCATACGGTGTGTGCCGCCGCCCGGCGTCCGCCGTCGTGATGTAGATGATGAGCGGCTGCTCACGCGAACCGGTGCCGGTCTCCAGTGCCTCGATCAGCACCATGTCCTTGTGCAGGTGCAGCTCGTCGACAATCCCGCCGTGGATGTCTGCGCCGTGCTGCGCATCACCTGCGTTCGCGATCGGCTGGAAGTAACTACCGCTGGCCGCGTGCGTGATCCGATGCTTCAGAGCCCGCAGGTGCCGCTTCAGCCCCGGCGACTTGTTCACCAGCTGTCGGATCGGCTCGAAGACGAACCCGGCTTGTTCTTTCGTCGTCGCGGCCGCGACCACCTGGGCACCGAACTCGTCATCGGCGGCCGTCAGGTAGATGCCCCACCCGGCCGCCGTCGTCGTCTTGCCGTTCTTACGCGGCATATCGAAGTACGCGATCGTGATGATGCGCACCCACTTGCCCGAGTCGATCGAGCGATGCACCCACCCGGCGACCGGGGCGATCATGTACGCCACCTGCCAGCAGTCCGGATCGAACCGCTGGCCCGCAAACCGGCCCTTGGTGTGGCGCAGCTGCCGAAATGCCGCGATCACCTTGTCAACCCGCGCCGGATCGAACCGGGCACCCGGGAAGTCCCGCGGCTCCGGCGTCTTGATCAGCGGCGGGCAGTCCGGAACCGGATACCCGCGGTCCTCCAGATACCAGGCGACCTCGGGGCTGAGCTTCAGCTCGTCGAGATCGACGTCGGCCCAGGGGCTGTCAGTCGTCGCCGAGCGCGCCGGTTGCGAACGGGTTGATCTCGTCCGACCCGCGGTCATCATCCCGCTTCGACACGTTGCGTTCGCCGGCTGGCGTCAGCCCAAAGTCATTCGCGTACTGCCGCAGCCGTGTCTCGGCCTGCTCGGCGATGGCCACCGCCGGATTCTTGGTGAACCACGTCGACTCGGTGCCGTCCTTGCGCACCGACGTGTTGCGAACCACCAGGCCGTTCTTCGCGATATCCCGCGTCGCCTTCACGAACCGCGACCACACCTCGCAGTAGGCCGTCAGCGTTGCCCGATCCTCCGGCTTCACGAGGTCCAACAGCACCAGGCCCGGCACGACGCGCTTCCACTCGGCCTTCGCCTCGCGGGACAGCCACGTGGGCGGATTCGGCGCCAGCCGCTTGAATGCCGGCGGCTTCGGAACCGGTCGACCCGCGCTGTCCTGGCCCTCTTTACGGCCGTTGAGCAGCAGCAACGTGGCCGGCTGCTGAGCCCCCACCGGTCACACCCCCCACTGTGAGGAGGTTGTGCAGAAAAATTCAGAGCTACCGCGGCGGGGGGCGTGGGTGGCGGTCGTGGAGATGCGGACCCCCTTACCCCTGTGGGTGGCCTCGTGCTGGGGCTGTGTGGCCCGTGGAGCGTCGAGGTCAGGCATCGGCGGGTTTCGGGATGGCTGGGATGGCGTAGGAGCGGCAGCGGCTGTGTCCCGCGTGGCATCCGGCCGCGACGTTGCGTGAGCCTGCCATGCCGCGTCCGTGTTTGTGTCGGCCTTTGCAGTGTGGGCAGCTGACGATGATGGTGGGGCCGTTGTCGTGGAGCACACGGGCCACGCCGGTCTGCCAGCTCATGCGGGGATCCGGCTGGCGCGAATGCTTGTGGTGATGATCGGGCGGCCGCATTCGCAGAGCCTCGTGTCGACTGAGATCTGGTTGACGATGGCGCCAATACGGTTGGCGAAGTCACACAGTTTCGTCGGTTCGGGATCGATCGTCAGGTGGTGGACGTCGAGGATCGAGCCCTCGTTGACGATGGTGCGGACTGCTCCGTGCATCGGGCCGTCGCCTTCGACGGTGATCCTGATGCGGTCCGGCGTGATGTCGGGGTCGACCAGCGCGGAGGCGAGCAGCTTGAAGTCCTTGTCCCAGAGTCGAGCGATGCTGAGCTGCTTGATCGTGACGTTCAGCGGCGGGGCGAGCTCGGGGTCCATGGGTTACCTCAATCTGGTCTTGCCGCGGAGGGCGTCCGCGGTGGTCTTCTGTTGGTGGTGTGGCTCGCAGAGGGTCTGGTAGTTGGACCAGGCGTATCGGCGGTGGTCGTTCTTGGTGAGCTCGGCCAGGGGCACGATGTGGTCGACGTGGTCACCGAGGCGTGTGCAACCGGGGTGTGCGCAGTAAGGGAACTGGAGGCGGTAGGCCTTCATCGATCCGGCCATGCGTCGGTCGTCGTGGCCGCCGACGTGGGTTGAGCCTTCCCAGGCAGGGCGACACGCGCATCGTTGACCCTTTGGCGCGGGTTTTCCGCAGCGTGCGCAGGCTCTAGGCGGTGCGCTCGGCACGCGGGTCGTTCCGCAACGGGGCGGACAAGCGTTCCAGCTCGTCGTCCCAGTACTCGACAGCCAGCACGTCGCTGGCCTTGCGTGCTTCCTTCCGTGCGGCAATCGCTGCACGGATCTGCGGTTCGAGCTCGGCGGCCAGGGCGTGCAGCCGGGGAATGCCCTGCTTCCGGTACGCACTGTCGAAGGCGCGGTGGCAGGGGTTGCAGCGGGGATCGTAATGCGTTGGGTCCGTGCTGTATTCCATGCCGCGGGCGTCGACTAGTTCGGCTGGATCGGCGTGGTCGTATGACCATTGGCGCGCGGGTCGACCGCAGTCGATGCAGGCGTGGCGTCTTGCCCGTCCACGGGCGTTCTGGACGCGGGCGTGGACAGCGCTGTATGAGGGTGCTGTCATGATGGGGGCTGCTTAGCTAAGCGGCGAATGGCCGAGGAATCTGGGTCTCCAGACAGTTGTGCCTTCGGCAAATCGGAGTATCGCTCATAAATCTGCAGGTCGCAACGTTGGCGGGCCATCCGGTGTGTCGGGCATCCAGCTAACAGCTCTTGCGCGTGCGTGGGTTCGCGGGCATACTCGGCGAGTATGTATGACATACACGTTGACTTTGAGCGACTATGTATGACATACTCGATACATGGGACGCACACGGATCAAGGTCACCGCGAAGGCTCGTCGGCGCATCGGCAGCCGGGCCAACATGTTGGCCGCGCTCCGCAATGCCGGGAACCCGCTGCTGGTCGACGGCAACCGTGCGTACCTGATCGGCACCGACAGCAAGGGCGTCCGTTTCGAGATGATCCTGGTGGCCGACGACCGCGATGCCGACTCGTGGACCCTGATCCACGCCATGCCCATCCATTACCGGAAGAACTGGTGAACACCATGAGCGACAAGGACATCCGCCCGGCCGATTTCGATTTCAGCGACGCCGAGATCGAGGACGTCGACCTGGCTGAGACCGAGGTGATCGTCGACGGTGCGCGTCTCACCGACGAGCGGGCCGACGAGATTGCGGCCGACGTGCTCGCGAAGGCGCGCGGCCATGCCGAGACTCTCGTGCCGGGTGGGAAGTCGCTGACCGGCGACGGGAAGCACTCCCCGATTGTTCAGACCCGCGTGCCGGAGGTGACCCGGGACAAGCTCAAGGTGATCGCGGACCGCCGCGGTGTCGGGGTGTCCAAGGTGCTCCGGATCGCGATCGACGAGCTGATCGAACGCGAAGGCGCATAGTGGCCGAGCAGGTGCCAGCGCATAGCTGGGGGATCAAGTTCGTCAATGGCGTGCCGCTGCCGGATCCGCACTACCACTACGACGACGATCTCGGGTTCGGCTACTACGACGAGTTTTGGGGTCCGGCCTGCTGCGACTATCACCGTTCGGAGTATGAGAAGCGCGGACGCGGTAACTGAATTCAGTGGATTGGGCAGTGGGCGATTTGACGCCAGTTGCCGAGGCCGGGGCCGCCGCCGTCCCACCAGCCGATCGAGCTGATGGCTTGGTTGTCGCATTGGGCGCCCTGGTCGTCGACGTGGGTACAGCGTCCGGGGAACGGGCGGCCGTCCCACTTGGCCGGCAACCGTGGCAGTTCCGGCTCTGGTGCCGGCGGGAGCCAGCGCTCGTATCGGACGGTGAGCTCGTCGTCGGTCACTGGCCGATTTCCTTGGTGCGGAGCTTGCGCGCCCGGGCGAGGCTGTAGACGGCGGGATCGCCGCGGCGGATGCGGAATTGGACGATCTTGCCCTGGTGCATCCATCCACGCGGCCGGATCCGGCCTTCACGGATCCACTGGTAGAGCTTCACGCGGGAGACCGGTTCACCGAGGTTCTTGAGCACCTCCAGCAGCTTCGGTTCTGGTAGCAGGTCGCGGTCGACGGCGGCCTTGTCGAGGTTGCGTGCGACGTCAATCTTCTGGTCACACACTGGGCAGACCACGGTGCGCTCGTCTACGTCGGCGTACAGGCCGTGTCCGCATTCGATGGGCTTGCCGGTGTTGTCGTATCCGCGGACGGTTGGGCAGGGTCCGGCGAAGTGGCGTTCAACGCGGTTGATTGCGGTGACGAGCTGGCCGCCGCGCTGGCTGGCGCCGACGAGCTTGTTGATGTCGTGGTAGAGCGCGCCCGCGCAGTCGAGCCGCGCGATGGCCGCGGTGTTGACCTGTAGCCACCGCGCGAAGTCACGGGTGGCGTTGGTGTCGAGTCCGGGCGGGATGCGGCCGGTGTGCTTCTTGGTGACCGTCTCCACCCACTGCTGCAGCATCTTTCGTGTCTCGCGGGCGGTCTCACAGGCATCGAAGTCGATGACGGACATTTCGTGCGGGCGGCGTTGGCGGCCGATGGTGCCGTGGGGGATGCGGTCCATTCCTTGGATGCGGGCGTCGAGTTCGTCGAGCAGCCAAGGGATTTGGTCAAGCATGTTGGCCAGGGTGGTCTCGCAGTCGTCGCAGAGGTAGAGCTGGGCCTGGCGCTTGCATGCCTGGCAGACGTTCATCATCACGCCGTGGCTGGCCATTGCACCTTCTCTAGTCCGGTGGTGTGCCGGGGCTTCACGTCGAATGGCATGGGTTCGCCGAGGTGGAATGCGCCGATGAGTGCGTGGCCGATCGCGTCGGCTTCGTCGTCGCAGGTGATCGTCTGACCGGGGTACATGGCTTGCACCGCGGCGACGACTTCGGCCTTCTTCGAGTTGCCCTTGCCGGTCAGCCAGACCTTGTGCGTTGAGGGGTGCACCACAACGGTAGGGATACCGAGCCAGTCGAGTTGGCCGAAGATGCCGTGCCACAGGCCAGCTCGGTCAAATTCGTTGCCTTGGTGACCGACTGCGTAGGGGTGCTGCTCGATGGCCGCGAGGTCAGGTTTCCAGCGGCCGACGTCGTTGACGACGTCAGCGGCGAGGCGGCGGATACGTCGACTGCGCGATTGGTAGCTCGCGCCGTTCTTGCCTGGCCGGCCGTGGTGGTTGTGGTGCACGAGGCGTCCGTCTTTGATGACGGCTACGCCCGTGCTGGTGAGACTGGGGTCGATCCCGACGACGATCATCGGGGCCGCCGGAAGGTATGCGGCGCCGCGGAGAGCGTGTATGGGCTGGGTGGTTCGCCGAAGTACTCCGGGTATTGGTAGAGCGTCTGCCCGGTCACCAGCTCTGAGACGGTGTTGAGTGCGAGCCGCGCGGCCATGCAGATCACGCAGAGCGGGCGGAGGTAGTGCTGGTGGTGGAAAGCGTCGGCCGGTTCGCCGATCTCTTTACCGGGCCCCATTTCCATTGGGACGGTGTTGCATCCTTGGCACCAGATGATCATGCGACTTGGTCCTTCCGGTGTGGGCAGTCGTCGCGGTGGCGACCGTTGACGGCGGGGTAGTACAGGCAGACCTGGCACGGTGGCGGGAACATGGTGCAATCGGCGCGGTGCTGACCGGTCGCCTTCAGGTGGAGTCCACAGCCCTTGCACCAATCGGAGTAGTTGGCCTGGCCGCCTTGGCGCCAACGGTCACGCGAGATCGATTCCTTAGACATCGGCCACCTCGATACGGTCGGCATCGTTGAAGCTGAACAGGGCATTGCGCTTCGCGACTACCGCGGCCTCGGCTTGCTCTGGTGTGTCAAATACGCCGACGTAGACGCGCTTCCCGAAGTGCATAACGGCGCCGCGCCAGCGTCCGCGATGCCGCCATACTCCGCGGATGCCTGTCCGTGAATCACTATGGGCACCTGTGAGGTTCTCCATGTTCTGCTTGCGGGTCGACGGCCGGAGGTGGCTCGGGTTCACGCAATTTGGCCGGTGGCAACGGTGGTCGATATCGGCTCCAGCCGGGATCGGGCCGACGTGTAGCTCGTACGAGTAACGGTGCGCGCCGGTGGTCTCGCCTCTGCCAGAGAAGAACGATCCGTACCCGCCTTTGCCTTTCGTGCTGCCCAACCAGACCCAGCAGTTGCTGCCCAGTAGTTCGCACCATGGACCCGAGGGGTCAACCTTCGCCCAGAATCTCGCCTCTACGTTGCTCACAGCTGCTTGACCTCGCGCAGGACATCAGGCCGGGTGTCTCGCGCTGGCGCACCGCAGGTTCCGCAGGTATAGCGGCCAATCATGTTGAGCCGGACCAGATGTTGGGCGACGACGATGGTCAGGTCGGACAGGCACTTGAGGCAGAGCAGGAACGTGTAGTTCCCGAAGTGGTTGATCTTGGTGTCGGCGGCCTGGGTGTTGCAGTGGTCGAGTGCGTGGAATTCGACCTGGACGGCGGCGTTGCTCTTGCAGTCCTTGTCGCAGCCGTGCATTTCGCATTGGCAGCGAACGGTTTTCCAGTCGAGGTGGGCGATGGCGGCCAGGTCGTCGGTGGGCATCATTCGCGCACCTCGCGGATAGCGATCACGGCGGCGTGGATGATCGTGTCGAGCACCTTCGGCGTGGGGTTCAGGTGGCTGAGCGCGATGTCGGTGATGTAGCGCGAGATTGCCGCTCGGGCGGCCATCATCTGCATCTCGCTCGGCAACCACACGTGACCTTCGGGGAGCACCACCGCCGGGTCGAGGTAGTCGATTGGGGCGTCGGGCGAGAACATGCACCCGCTGATGTGTGGTCCGGTGATCGGGGTGTTGCAGCACCAGGTGCGGTTCATCGCTGGTCCTTCCGGGGTGGGAGTTGGGCTCGGACGAGCGCGGAGCCGCGGGCCGCCGCCGCGGTGCGGTCGACGTGGTCACACGCCTGCAGGCCGCGGTACCCGTCGTCGTCGCAGAGCCTGCAGTTGGCGATGGCGGCCCGGGTGAGGTGTGCGCCAGCTTCCGGGTGCTGGTCGTGGTACTCGGCGATCCCGGCCTCGTAGGCCTGCAGCCGGGCGGCGCGGTCCGCGGCGAGCAGCTCGGCGTTGCGATCAGGCATGGGACACCACCGCGGCGCCGTGGGTGCACTTCACCGAATCCGGTGTCGTCTGGCCGGTCTCGTCGGTCGTCCAGCCGTACTCGTCGCAATCCGGGCAGTCGGCCAGGACCCGCTTGCGCTCGGCCTTCGCCGCGGCCGCCGATGCCTCGACGGCGCTGCCGTGCTCGGCTTCCCATGCCTGGCGTCGCTGCCGGGCGCCGCCGCAGGCGCGGCACGGCGCGTCGGTGCCTTCCGGATGCTGCGGGCAGAACTCGGGGGGCGGGGTGTTCACGCCCGCGTCTGCTGAGGTGACCTCTCCCCCATACGTAACCACAGGATTAGGTGATGGTGATGGTGTTGGTAATGGTTCTGGTGTTGGTAGGGCGGACTCCCGCTGGTGTCCCACCGGGACAGACGTCGGGACAGTCTCGTGACCGTTGCGGGACATTTCACGTTCCCCCTGCTTAGACGGTCGACTGATGCGCTCGCGCTGCTTGCGTTTCCGTTCAGCCTCAGCCGCACGGAAATCCACAACCTGTTGCTTGGTCTTCTGCCACTTCGCCCAATTCGAAAACTGCACGCCGTCCTCGACGCGCTCCCACAGTCCGGAGTCGACGAGCAGGTCGACGATTTTCGGGGTTCCGCCGAACTCCTCGACCACCTCGGCGGGGATGTGTCCGTCCGTCAGTTCCTTGGCCGACCACGAGCCGGTGAGGGTCCAGAGGCCGATCGCCGTTGTCCGGTACCGGCGCGGGATGCGCATGACGGGCTTGCTGTTGGCGAAGCCGTCATCGACGTTGAACCACGGCATTACGCTGTCGTCTCCGATCCGGGGGTCAGCGATTCGACGCCAACGCCTACGAGATCTCGCGCGTTCGGCGGGCACACCGCGTTGCCTGCGAGCCGGGACTGTTCGCGCCGGTTGCCTCGCATCACGTAGTCGGCGGGAAAGTCCATCGCCCGCTTCGTCTCTCGCGGCTCCAGCATCCGGAAGAGCACATCGTTGATGTCGATGGCCGGTCCGAACGCCAGGCCGTCCGTCTCGCGGGTGGTGCGGGTTGCGATGGGATCTGTATCCGGTGCCGCGGCGTCGCGCCAGGTTCCGCCGGTCGGCGTGAGCAAGGCGTGGCGCTCAGTGGCGGTGACCGTGGCCAGCGCCTCACCTGCGGGCTTTGTCGACCCGTTGCCGTAGTAGGCGGTCACCAGGCCGTGATGGTTGCCGGATGCGGTGACGGTAGCCAGAGCATCCGATACCGGCCGATGCTTCGACCCGCCGCCGCGCAGTTCGGCCATGAACGCCAGCGCTGTCTCGGCCCGAGCGGTCATGGTCCTAACCGGCTGGCCGGCTGGTGTCGCTCGCTTACCGTCACGGCCTTCCACCGGGACCAGCAGCGGCGCCCAGTACCGTTCGATGCCCGCCTGAATGCGGGCCATCGTCTTGTCCGCGAGTGGCTTCGCTCGGTCACCGATACGCTGACCGAGCAGATCCCAGTCGATGATCTCAGCGGCCGAGCGGAACGCCGGTTCGACAGTCTGGTTGCGGCAAGCCACGTTCGGGCACCGATAGACGTACTGTGCGCGGTAGCGGCCCCACAGAGGCCGGTCGGCACGCTTCCAGGACTGGATGGCGCGGACAGGCCCACAGGTTGGACACACAGCCGCCGGCCGGGTGAGCCGGTCGAAGTCAGGGCGTCGGTTTCCCTTGCGCCAGAACACGACATACATGCGATCGCGGGACTGCGGCGCGCCGGGCCCAAACGCCTGTGCGTGCATGCTGTTGACGAACACGATGTGGTGCTCGTATCCGAGGCTGTCCATCGCCATCAGCCACGCTCGGAAAGGCTGCCAGTGATAGGCATCAACGACGTTCTCGACGAACACCAGCTCGTAGCGGTGGTATTCAGTGAAGCGGACAACGTCCCACATGGTGGCCCGAGACCGCTCGGCGGCCTCGTCGGGCAGGATCTCGCCGAACAGGTCCGGCTGCGCATCAGCGCGTTTGCGGCCTTTCGCGATGGTGTGGTTCGTGCACTCTGGCGAGAACCACCCCATCGTCGTACGAGGGAATAGGCGCGGGCTGATCTGCGACAGATCAGCACAGCGGTGATCAGTGGTGGGGTGGTTGGCGCTATGCGTCTCGATGGCCAGTGGCCAGTGATTCGCCGCCATTACCACTTCGACGTCGGGGATCTGGATGGCGCCGGTCGACGATCCGCCGGCGCCACAGAACATGTCAGTTAAGGTCAGCATCACCATGCGCTTCGTAGGCATGAGGCCGCGAAAATAATGCGGCTGAGTTGGATTGGATTGCAGTCGGTTTCACCACACAGCTGCTCGTACAGCGGCGGGTCGACATCATCCACGACCGGGTGCTCGGCGTGGATGGACAGCCGGTTGACGAACACCTTCAGCGTCGCGGTCACCGCCGTGGTGTCACCCGCGCTGATATAGATCGGTGATTCGGACGGCACCAGCACCGGCAGACCGTTGAGCAGCACGCGATTCGGCAGGATCACCGACTCGCCGCCGTCGCCGGTCAACGGCTGGCCTTCGCGCTTGACCTCGATGATGTCCAGATCGACACCACGCCCGATCGCCATCAGCCGCGCACCTTCCCGATCGGGTACTCGTCGTCGGCCTCGGAGGCCGGATCGGGGCTGGGCCCAGTCACTTCGGTGCAGCGGGGGCACACCCAGCCGTCCTCAGACGGCTGGGCGGCCACCATGGCACGCTGCGGGCAAATCTCGCACTGCACCAGGAACCCGAGAACGGTGCCGGCGTAGTGCTCTCTCCCGGTGCCCACGGGCTATTCGGCGTCGGAGAAGCCGGGGCGGTCGACCTCGTGCTCTTCGACCTCTGCATCCGACTCGTCGTCGGACCCTTCGCCGTCAACACCCTCATCGTCGGCGTCGGGATCCTGGCCGTCGAACAGCGTCGGCTGATTCGCCGCCGCCTCGGCCGCGGACTCGGCGTCCTTCTGGGCTTGGGTCTTCTCGATCTCCGGCTCCGGATCGCCCGGCTTCCAGATGGCCTGGATCTGGAGATCGCGGCGGTAGCGCACTTCACCATCGGAGCGCAGCAGCGGGCCATGCTCTCCTGTGCAGCGGGTGCGCACCATGAAGTACTCGATATCGCCGACTGCCGGCGGATTCACTACTGCGGCGGGGGTGGTGCCCAGCGCGAGGTACGCGGGCTTGATCTCCAGATTGGCGTCCGGGTCTTCGACGTTGTCGAGCGCGTTGGTGGTCGGGATGTCTTCGGGCTTATCGGTAACGAGCATGGTCAGACTCCTATCGGTTGGGTTGTGTTGCGGTGGAAGCGATCGTGCTGGTTTTCGGACGGCGTGCCGTACCGAAGATTCGAGAGATGGTTGTTCAGCGGGTCGTCGTCGCAGTGGAGTGCGTGGAGGCCCGGCGGGCGCGGCCCGACGAATGCCAGCAGCACGAGGTGATGGACCTTGATCCGCCGTTGCCGCTCACCTGATTTGAGGGTCACCCGCAGATACTTCTTCCACGGCGGCCCTGCAAGTTCGGGCTTGAGCATCCGGCCAGGCTGGTTGGTCAAGTGGCACCGGAGGACCTGCCGCGGCTTTGCGAGGACGCGGCCATGGTCGGACACCTCGTAGAGGTCCTCCCAGTCGGGAACAGGCCGCCAGCGCTCAGTCATTGGAAGCCTGGGCTTCTTCGGCTTCGAGTTCCTTCAGCGCGGCTGCGTTGAGCCAGTCGTTGACGGCGTCGGCGAGTGTCCCGGCCTCGCTGTGGCCGTGTAGCGAGTTGCGCAGCTTCTGCAGTTCGTCGGTGGTCAGCTCATTCGAGGACGCGACTTGGCGGCCGACGATGGCCTCGATGACGACCAGGCGGTCCTCGTGGTTCTCCTTCTTGGCCAGGTCGACCTCACCGAACAGCGAGAAGATGGCGCCGGTCAGCGATGCGCGGGCCGACTTTTCGAGATCCGAGCTCGGCGCGGTGGCGGCCGGCGGATTGTCCGCAGGTGGTTCCGGTTTTTCCCCCGAGATCGAGGCCTCGGCCGACTCGTCTACCTGCGGTTTGTCCGGATTTGCTTCATTCGGTGTGGAATTTCTACCGGCATTGTTGCTTTCCGTGTTGTCCGCGGGATCGTCCACCACTTCGGCGTCCTGGGGCGGCTCGGCAGCGGGTGCCGCAGCCTTCGCGCGGGTGCGCTTCGGCTTCGTAGCGGGAGCCGGGGCGCCGAGGATGTCGTCGGTGGTGACGGGCTTCGCCACGCCGCGTTCGGTCGGCGCGGGTGGAAGCGCCGAATCATCCCAACGCTCGGACTCCAGCTCCTCGCTCGTGTACGAGATACCGAGCAGGACATCAGGCGCCATTTCGCGGCACACCTCGGACTGGGCCTTGGCCTTCAGCATCGCGATCGGGTCGGTGATGTACTTCTCGTTGCCCTGCAGATTGCCGCGCGCGTTGGTCTTGTACTTGCCGGTCTTCGGGTCGATCTCGGGCACGTAGCCAGCTTTGGTAGCGCGCTCGATAGTCCAAGTCGACTCGTAGACATCGCCTTCCAGATCGACACCGACCACGGTGACGGACTCCTCCGACTGGGCAGAGGTGCGGATGCGGTAACCGCGAGCCTTGAGCAGCGCCACCATCGTCCGGGCCTCCAGCGACGGCATGCCGTGAATCGGGATGATGCGCTGCAGCGACTGGATCGGGTTCAGGCCAAGCTCGGCGCCGTACAGGATCGCGGCGGTGGCGTCCTCCTCCTTCCGGAAGAACCGGGTGGGCACCATCGTGGTCAGCACCATCTTTGAGGCCAGCTCGTAGGCGGTCTGCATCATCTCGGCGTGCGCGACGAGCATCTGCTGCGCGACGGCAGATGGGTTGTGCGCGGCGGGCAGGACGTTGATGGCGGATTCTCCGCGGGTGGCGATATCGGTTGTGGTCATTGGATGTTTCCTTCCGGGCGTGGACTAGCTGGCGACGTGTAGTAGGGATTCCTGGCGTTCCCGCCGCCAGTTCGACATGCCGACACGGTGAACAACCGGGGGGATGCCGGGCCATTCATTGCTGGCTTCGCACTCTGCGTAGATCTCGATGGCTCGACGGTTCAAACGCCGCCCCAGATCTACAATCTCGGGGTCGATCTCGCACACGGCAACGTCATACGGGGGTTTGTTCGACTGCAAGACGAACACGAATCCGAATCCTTCGAACCCATGCTGGATCAGACCGTCCTCATACCAGGCCTGCTGCTGGTGGTAGCCGAACTTAAACACCATGTCTTCGAAGTGATCTACCTCCGCAGAGGTCGACTGCTTGTAGTCGACGACGATGCGGCGAGGCCGACGTTTTGTCGGTTCGGTGATCCAGTCGGTGCGCAACCTGCAGCGGATTCTCGTCGCGTCGTCATGCCAGTAGCCAGACATCTCGGCGGTGCCGTCTGTGAACAGGTTGCGTGCTAACGGGTGGTCAAACACAACGCCTGCCATACGTTGTGCAGTTTCCATCTGTGCCTTCGTGATCGGCGTCAGACCGTCCAGCCGCGCTTTCGCCTCAGTGGCCTTCCACATGCCGGTCGCTGTGGGCTTTTGGGACTGCTTACCGTCCGCGGTGAGACCATGAATTTTTGGGTCCATGACCTTGAACTGGTTGCCTTCGCCGAGCACCATCTTGTGTGCGCAGTGGCCAAAGTCGTACTCGGGCTTAGGCTTCTGCGGTTCGTGCCGATCGTTGTAGAACTGCTTCGGGGTCTGCCTGATCAGCGTGCGCGCCCCAGTCGACGACAAGCTGGTGGGGTCTGCGTGGTAGATGTTCTCGGGCACGACGAGTGGCGAGTACATGGCGTCATTTGGTGGGACGCCAGGCGGCAGATCGGTGCGTACCCCCGGGAGCGCCACGTGATCAGACTCCCCTGTGCACCCGCGTTGATCTCGGCATGCCGCGCACAACCACATTCGGCAGCACGCCTGGTGGCTGAGCTTTTCGCCGACGAGCTGGCGGGTGTGGCGGCTGGAGTACCCGCACCCCTGGCACTTCACCGGCGGCGCGGTCACAGCGCGATCCATCCGCCGCGCCGCCGCATCAGCTGCTGCGTGCGAGCCGCTTCCCGCTTCACGTCCTCCGACCAGCCGCGGCCGGGAAACCGCCGGCAGATGATCGACGCGTTCCGGCCGAGCGTGCGGGCCACCTCCCGGTACGAAGCACCCTCCTCGAGGAGCGTCTTCGCGGCTTGGGCGTCGGCCTCGGTGAATGGCCGCCCGCTGCTCACGACGCCACCTGCTCGGCGTATCGGCTTGCCGGGTTGAGTGGATGATCCGGCGGCAGGGGGTAGTCCGGTGCTGTCCGGATCGCGGCCACGAGCGCGATGAGCGAGATGATGTCGACCGCACCACCGAGCGCGGCACAGATCCGCCATTCCTCGTCGGTGATGCCGAGGATGAACTGGTCGGCGAACTCACCCATCGTCTTGATGTTCTTGGCCTTCGCGAGACCACCATTCAGCAGCGTCACTGGACACCCGCCTTTGGCGTCACGTCGAAGTCAGCCATGATCGCCCCGACGATCGCCGGGAGATCGCTGGTGTTGGCCTCGTGGATCTTCGACAGACGGCGGATGAGTGCCGCCTCGGTGCGCTCCTGGACCGCGCGAGCGTCGAGCTGCTCGGCGACGTGCCGCAGATTGGATGGGCTCCACTCGATATCGGTGACAGCCCGAGCGAGCGCCACGCCGCGGTGGTACTCGACGGTGGCCTCTTCGAGGACGCCGGCTGCGAGCCGCATACGCGTCGGTAGGTCGAGGAGCTGAAACTCAGCGGACACGGATCGAGGTCGGCCACCGCCGCCACCGCAGGCACCGACGGTTACAGCACCGCGACTATGGATGGCTGCCGGCTCGCCGCGTCCGCCGCCAGCGGCGGTCACACTGTCGGTCATCGTGCACCTGCCAGGCGGTTGATGCGACGCGACCGGCGGGCAGCCTTGTTACGCTTCCGACGATGCGCAACCACAGCCGGATCGACTGTCCCGGCATAGATGTGCTTGCCCTGCAGCGCGGCGAAGATCGGCGACGGCCGGAACTTCCGCCCCTCGGCCGGCTCCCACTTGCCGAGCAGCTTCGACGTGTCGGCCGCGGGCCCGGTGTAACCGGTCGCTGCCGCCTTCCGCTCGGCGTCGGACAGGAACGGGCCCTGTACGCGAATCGATTTCATCGGGCCATCACCCCGATGCAGGCCCCGACCTCGACGGCGGCCATCATCAGCCACATGATCGGAATGACTTTCTCTCTCAGCATGATTGCTCCTTCAGGTCGGTCACGCGCAGGCTGAATCGGTTGGCTCGGTGTCGGCCGCGGTAGAGGTGGCGGCGCAGCAGCGCGATCACTGGGCGGCCCCCTGCTGCTGGGCGGCGAGCGCGGCCAGGCGGCGCGCGTCGGCCGGCGTGAAGATCGCCGTGCGGAGCTGGTGGCCGACCTTCGCGGACAGTTCGTTGGTGACGGCACGCGTAATCACTGCGCACCTGCCGGGATCAGGGCTGACTGAAGCCTCGTGCGGGATCGTTGTTTGGCGAGTCGCTGGCAAGTACGGCAGCGGCGAAAGCTCAGGCCAGGGCAGACATTGGAGCCTGTGAGGGGGTGGCCATTCTTGCAATGGGTGCGCCGCGCGTACGGGTCATTGCCGTTTGCTACTCGATCCAGAGCATTCTCCGAGTGCGTCCCCCAAGTCAGATTTTCCAACCGGTTGTCCCGGGGATCGTCATTGATATGTCGAGTGACGGCACCGCTTGGCCGGGGTCCGATAAACGCCTCAAGAACCATCGCGTGCACGTACGGCGTTTTCCCGCGGGGCACGCTTACGCTCGGGTAGCCACGCTGGGATTTGAGGTGTTGCGGTATGGGTGCGCCAGAGGTAGCGCTTCGGACCCGTCCGCGGTCGGACACCTCGTATTCCGGGTGGCTGGGCACGACCCGCCACTGTTCGGAATTAGAGTTGGTTGTTGACATGGGATTTGCCCTTCTTTCCTGATGTCGAAGGGCGTCGCGCCCCCTGGACCGGGGCGTGGCGCCCGATCTAGAGGTGGTGCTGTGGGTGGTGTGGCCCGACTTCCCCAGCCGGGCCACACCAGTCCGGGACCCCGCGGGCGCCGGAAGTTCTGCGGAATGCCAGCCAGGCGCCGAAGCGCAGCGCGGCGGCGATAGCGAAGGCCAGCAGTAGGCCGTCGAGGTTCATCGGTCGCCCCAGCAGGGTTCGTCGGGGTGGCCGGTGGCGGTCGGCGTGGTACCGCCCGCCACCGGCCGGTCTCCTACGCTTCCGGTGTCAACGACGAGCGAAGGAGAAGAATCATGACGACCGAAGGTCTGTCGATGGGTGAGTTCACGCACGTGCTGCACTACGGAGGTCAGCGTTACGCCGTGATGACGGAGCACGCGCAGGACATCTTCGAGGCGATGCGTAAGGCCACGCTTGGGACCCACGGCGTCGCGGTCATGGAGGCGACTGATCTGGATACCGGTGAGAGCGCAGTATTGAACTTTTTGATTGGCCCGGGCATCTCGATCGCGGTGGCTGGTCCGCCGCTTAGCCTCGGATAGGCCTTTGACGTAGGCGTGCATGTGGATCACGCCGTCGTCGCCGAACACCTCGGCGGCGCTCACGCGGAAGCCTCGACCCCGAGCAGCGCCTCGATATCACTCAGGCGGAAGCGGTAGTGCCCGCCGGGCGTGGTGAATGCGGGCGTGATCTTGCCCTCGGAGACCCATCTGCGCACCGCTGACGAATCAACGCCGAAGCGATCAGCAACACCGCTTGTAGTAATAAGGTCCACTTTGGGCATGCCGAAAGAGAATCACATCCGTGTAAGTAGTGTCAAGGTCCACTTACGGTGCGATTCGCTTCTAGGCGTGCAAACCGGGCAGATTGCGCGAACAGTGCGGAACGTGCAAAATGTCACCCATGAGCGTGGAGCCAGAATCGCGACCATGGGTACCAGACGACAGCGCCTTTGGAGCGCGACTAGCGATGGTGCGCCAGCGCATGGGCTGGAACATCAAAGAAGCGGCCTTCGCGTGCGGCGTCAAAGGCACGTCGTGGCGCGGATGGGAGCTTGAAGGTCGCCGACCGCGCGACCTCGACGATGTCTGCCTGAAGATCGCAAGCCACACCGGCTGCAACGACTACTGGCTGATGACCGGCCGCACAACACCAAACGGCGGTGGGGGTGGAGAGAGCCGCCCGCGGGAATCGAACCCGCGACCTTCTCATTACGAGTGAGATGCTCTACCGACTGAGCTAGGGCGGCGGTGCCTGGCCGATCTGGCAGGCGCAGGTGAGTCTACGGTAGTTCCCGCCCGCCTCCCAAAAGGTGGCCCCACTCAGCTCTTGAGGGCCTGCCCCACCGTCGCGACCATGGCGTCGACGGCGAATTTCGGTTTCACATTCATCTCGAGCGCCTCCCGGCACCCCAGTACCGCTTCGATACAGCGCAGCAGTTTGTCCGGTGGCGCATGCGCCGCCAGGGCCGCGACCTTGTCGTGCATATCGGGATGGTTGGCCGTCACGCCGCCCGCACCCGCAGACACCACCAACGCGTCACGGAAATAGGTCGCCAGGTCCATCAGGGCCCGGTCCAGCGCATCCCGGGAGGCCCGGGTCTGCCGTGATTTCTGCCGCTTCTCCAGGTCTTTGATCGCCCCGGCCGCACCGCGGATCGCGCCGGCCGCACCCTTGCCGGTGCCGCCCGCGCCGAGCGCGGTGCGCAATTCCTCGGTCTCGGTCTCGTTCCGGCCGGCCGTCAACGCCTTGGCCTCCGCCTCGGCCGTCGTCACCAGCTCTTCGGCGGCGCCGTACGCCCTGGCCGGGGTGGCCGCGTCGCGGGCCAGTCCCAGCGCACGTTCGCGGCGCTGGCGGGCCTCCGGATCGGTCGCCAGCCGGCGCGCCCGGCCGACATGACCACCGCTGATCGAGGCGGCCCACGCGGCGACCTCGGCGGTCAGGCCGTCGTTGTCGACCAGCACCTGCGCGATGGCCTCCGAGCGTGGCGTCACCAGCGCGATGTGCCGGCAGCGCGACCGCAACGTGACCGCGATGTCCTCGGGATCCACCGACGGGGCACAGAGCAGGAACACCGTCGACGGCGGCGGTTCCTCCACCACCTTCAGCAGCGCGTTGGCGGCGCCCTCGGTGAGCCGGTCGGCGTCCTCGACCACCACGATCTGCCAGCGGCCGGTACCGGGGCGCCGCGAGGCGATCTGCACGATCTCGCGCATCTCCGAGACTCCGATGGACAGCCCCTCCGGGATGATGCGCCGCACATCGGAGTGGGTGCCCGCCATGGTCGTCGTGCAGGCGCGGCATTCACCGCAGCCGGGTTCACCCTCGGACTGGCACTGCAGGGCGGCGGCAAAACACACCGCGGCGATCGAGCGGCCGGACCCCGGCGGGCCGGTGATCAGCCAGGCATGGGTCATCCCACCCGCTGTCAGCCCGCTGTGAGAGGAATCACCGCGCGCGGCGCGCGCGGCGGCCACCAACTCCGCCGCCACGGCGTGTTGGCCCACCAATCGCTCGAATACACCGCTTCCCACCGCTCAAACAGTAGTGGGACGTCCGGACACGGGGCATCACAGCGGCGCACGAGGTCACACCCGACCGATACGGTAAACGGGTGAGCACGTTAACCAACCCGATCGGACGGATCAGCGCATTCGTCCGTTGGGTGGCGCGCACGCCGTGGCCGGTGTTCACGCTGGGCATGGTGCAGTCCGACATCATCGGCGCACTGTTCGTCCTGGGTTTCCTCCGGTTCGGGCTGCCCGCCGAGGACCGCATCCAGCTGCAGGACCTGCCGGCCGTCAATCTGGCGGTCTTCCTGGGCTACCTGTTCGTGGCCTTCACGGTGGGCGCCTACCTCAGTCTGCGGCTGCTGCTTCCGGTCATCCGTTGGCAGCGGCGCGACACCCTGCTCGCCGACGGGGATCCGACCATCACCGGGCTGGCCCGCGTCCGCGCGCTGAAGATGCCCTTCTACCGCACGTTGATCAGCGTCTCGAACTGGCTGCTCGGCTCGATCGTGTTCATCGTCGCCAGCTGGCCGGTGGCCAGCAAGTCCGCGCCCGTCGTCGCGGTGGCCACCGCACTGGGCGCCACCGCCACCGCCATCATCGGCTACCTGCAGTCCGAGCGGGTGCTGCGCCCCGTCGCGGTGGCCGCGCTGCGTGGCGGGGTGCCGGAGAACTTCCGGGCACCCGGGGTCATCCTGCGCCAGGTGCTCACCTGGGTGCTGTCCACCGGGGTGCCGCTGCTGGCCATCGTGCTGGCGCTGGTGGCCAGCAAGTTCGCCATCCTCACCGCACCCGCCGAACGCCTGAACACTCCCCTGCTGCTGCTGGCCATCGCCGCCCTGGTGATCGGGCTGGCCGGCACGGTGCTGGTGGCGATGTCCATCGCCGACCCGCTGCGGCAGCTGCGCTGGGCCCTCGGTGAGGTACAGCGCGGCAACTACAACGCACACATGCAGATCTATGACGCCAGTGAGCTGGGGTTGCTGCAGGCCGGATTCAACGACATGGTCCGCGACCTGGCCGAGCGACAACGCCTGCGTGACCTGTTCGGCCGCTACGTGGGCGAGGACGTCGCCCGTCGCGCCCTGGAGCGGGGCACCGAGCTCGGTGGCCAGGAACGCGATGTCGC
Organism: Mycolicibacterium fluoranthenivorans; assembly: GCF_011758805.1. Taxonomy (NCBI): domain Bacteria; kingdom Bacillati; phylum Actinomycetota; class Actinomycetes; order Mycobacteriales; family Mycobacteriaceae; genus Mycobacterium; species Mycolicibacterium fluoranthenivorans. The sequence goes on from NZ_JAANOW010000003.1 coordinate 368,070, forward strand.
GGTCCTGTTCGTCGACCTCGTCGGTTCGACGCAGCTGGCGTCGACGGTGCCCGCCTCCGAGGTGGTGAACCTGCTCAACGAGTTCTTCCGCGTCATCGTCGACACCGTGAACAGGCACGGCGGCTTCGTCAACAAGTTCCAGGGTGACGCCGCGCTGGCCATCTTCGGCGCCCCGATCGAACACCCTGACGCCTCCGGCGCCGCGCTGGCCGCGTCCCGCGAACTGCACGACGAGCTGGTGACGGTGCTGGGCCAGACCGAGTTCGGCATCGGGGTGTCGGCCGGGCGGGCCATCGCCGGACACATCGGCGCGCAGGCCCGTTTCGAGTACACCGTGATCGGCGACCCGGTCAACGAGGCCGCACGGCTGACCGAGCTCGCCAAGCTGGAGGCCGGCCATGTGCTCGCCTCCGCGATCGCGGTCAGCGGCGCACTCGACGCGGAGGCCCTGCGCTGGGATGTCGGCGAGATCGTCGAACTGCGTGGCCGCACCATGCCCACCCAACTGGCCCGGCCGCTGGTACGAGCCACCCCGAGCGGGCGCATCCAGATCGGCCACGACGCGGCCACCTGAGACCGGCTCAGGCCTTCTTGGCGGCCTTCTTCGCCGGTGCCTTCTTGGCCGGCGTCTTCTTGGCAGCAACCTTCTTCACCGGCGCCTTCTTCGCGGCCTTCTTCACCGGACCGCGGGCCCGGCGATCGGCGAGCAGCTCCGAGGCGCGGGCATCGGTGATGGTGAGCACGTCGTCGCCCTTACGCAGGCTGGCGTTGGTCTCACCGTCGGTGACATACGGGCCGAACCGGCCGTCCTTGATCACCATCGGCTTCTCGGACACCGGGTCGGTACCCAGTTCGCGCAGCGGCGGGGTGGCCGCACCCTGGCGGCCCCGTCGCTTGGGTTCGGCGTAGATCTTCAGCGCCTCGTCGAGGGTGACGGTGAACATCTGCTCTTCGGTGGCCAGCGACCGGGAATCGGTGCCGCGCTTGAGATATGGGCCGTAGCGGCCGTTCTGCGCGGTGATCTCTTCGCCTGAGGCCGGGTCCACGCCGACGACGCGGGGCAGCGAAAGCAGCCGCAGCGCGTCCTCGAGGGTGACGGTCTCCAGATCCATCGAGCGCAGCAGCGAGCCGGTGCGCGGCTTGGGCCCGGTCGGCTTCTTACCCTTCTTGGCCGTGACCCCGTCTTCGGGATCCTCCTTGCCCTTCCCCCCAGTCGCTGCGCTCCCGCCCTCCGGCGGCTCCGGGAGCACCTCCGTGACGTACGGGCCGAAACGCCCGTCCTTGGCCAGGATCTCGTGGCCCGTCTCCGGATCGACACCCAGCGAGCGACCCTCCTGCGGTGTGGCGAAAAGCTTTTCGGCGAGCTCGAGGGTGAGTTCGTCGGGAGTCAGCTCGTCCTTGAGATTCGCGCGCTGCGGCTTCAACTCGCCGTCGGGAGATTCCGGATCGACGATCATCCGCTCCAGATACGGACCGTTACGGCCGACCCGGACGTTGATGGCCCGCCCCTCGGCGTCGTCGAACAGCTTGATGGAGTTGACCACCCGCGCGTCGATGCCCTCGAGGTTGCCGCCCACCAGATGCTTCAGGCCGCCGGCGCGGGCGATCGACCCCTCCACGCCGTGCTCGCCACCGAAGTAGAAGTTGTTGAGCCAGTTGGTCCGTCGCTCGTTGCCGGAGGCGATCTCGTCGAGCTCGTCCTCCATCGCCGCGGTGAAGTCGTAGTCGACCAGCCGCCCGAAATGCTGTTCCAGCAACCCGATGACGGCGAACGCCACCCAGGACGGCACCAGGGCGCTGCCCTTCTTGTGCACGTAGCCGCGGTCCTGGATGGTCTTGATGATCGACGAGTAGGTCGACGGCCGGCCGATACCGAGGTCTTCGAGGGCCTTGATCAGCGAGGCCTCGGTGTAGCGGGCCGGCGGGCTGGTGGTGTGCCCGTCGGCGGTCAGACCTGCGGCGTCGACGCGCTGCCCCTGGGTCAGGTTGGGCAGCCGGCTCTCGGCGTCGTCGGCTTCGCCACCGGCCTGCTCATCGAGGCTCTCGACGTAGGCCTTCAGGAAGCCGGCGAAGGTGATGGTGCGGCCGCTGGCGTTGAACACCACCTGCTCGCCGGTACGAGCCTGACCCGAAATCCGCAACGACAGCGTGGTGCCACGGGCGTCGGCCATCTGGGAGGCGACGGTGCGCTGCCAGATCAGCTCGTAGAGCCGGAACTCGTCGGTGTCCAGCGCGCTGTGCAGCTGCCCGGGGGTCTGGAAGACGTCACCGGCGGGCCGGATGGCCTCGTGCGCCTCCTGCGCGTTCTTCACCTTGCGGGTGTACTGCCGCGGCGACGGGTGCACGTACTCCTCGCCGTAGAGCTGCCCGGCCTGAGTACGCGCGGCGTTGATCGCCGACTCCGACAGCGTCGTCGAGTCGGTACGCATATAGGTGATGTAGCCGTTCTCGTACAACCGCTGCGCGATGCTCATGGTGCGCTCCGAGGAGAAGCGCAGCTTTCGGCCGGCCTCCTGCTGCAGCGTCGAGGTCATGAACGGCGGATAGGGCTTACGGGTGTAGGGCTTCTGCTCCACCGAGGACACCGCGAGCTGCTCGCCGCGCAGACCGGCGGCCAGGGCGTTGGCAGCGGCCTCGTCCAGGACCATGACCTCGTCGGGTTTGCGCACCGCGCCGAGTGAATCGAAATCGCGACCGCTGGCCACTCTGCGGCCGTCGACGGTGTTGAGCTTCGCCGTGAACCTGGGCGGGGATGCCTGCGGGTCGGACACGCTGGCGTCCAGTTCGGCAGTGACATCCCAGTAGCCGGCGCTGCGGAACGCCATGCGTTCGCGTTCCCGCTGCACGATGATGCGCGTCGCCACCGACTGCACCCGGCCGGCCGACAGCTTGGGCGCGACCTTCTTCCACAGCACGGGTGAGACCTCGTAGCCGTAGAGGCGGTCCAGGATGCGGCGGGTCTCCTGCGCGTCGACCAGGTCGATGTCCAGGTCGCGAGGGTTCTCCGCCGCCGCGCGGATGGCGGGTTCGGTGATCTCGTGGAACACCATCCGCTTGACCGGGATACGCGGCTTCAGCGTCTCCAGCAGGTGCCAGGCGATGGCCTCACCCTCGCGGTCACCGTCGGTGGCGAGATAGAGCTCGTCGACACCCTTGAGCAGATCCTTCAGCTCGGCGACGGTGGCCTTCTTATCCGGGCTGACGATGTAGAGCGGCTCGAAGTTGTCGTCGACATTGACCCCGAGTCGGGCCCACGGCTCGGATTTGTACTTGGCCGGGACGTCGGCGGCGTTGCGCGGGAGATCGCGGATATGTCCGCGGGAGGATTCGACGACGTAGTTGGAGCCCAGGTAGCCGGCTATTTTGCGCGCCTTGGTCGGCGACTCGACTATCACGAGCCGCCGAATGTTACCGGCGCCTCCCCGGCTCCGGTCCTCCTCAGCCACCTGCTCTTACTCTCCACTTCTCCACGCCTCGGGGCGCGACAGCAACTGACAATTTCGCACCCCACGCCTACCAACGCAAACTGGCTCGCCCGCCACCTGTCCTTATATTCGTGGCCACTGTGCGAACGCGTCGATATCGCCGGGAGGTTCCCCCACCGTCTCTACCAGCCTTAACAGCCGTCGGCGACCACTTATTCGCAGCGCCGGACGCGACCCCCTGGTACCGATCAGAGTGGGCGCAATTCCCACCCTCATCAAGGCCCCCGCCAGCGCCGCGTGGGTGTCCGGCGCGTGCGGGTCCAGACCGAGCAGGTACCGATCGGCCTCCGGCAGCCCGTCGGCCAGCACCCAGGCCCGCAGCTCCCGGGGGCCCGGCAACCACTGCGCCGGCACCGTCTTGACCGCACCCCTGGTCCAGTCCCGGGCGATACCGGCGAGCCGGGTGTCCATGCCGGTGCGCACCAGCGGGTTGTTCTCGTCGGTGCGGGCGATCTCGGGGACCAAGCCGGCGTCGGTGATCATCTCGGCCAGCCCCTCGGCACGCCAAAGCCGGTCGACGACCACCGACAGCCGCGCCTCATCGCCGGAGATCACCACCTGGCCGGACGCCGCCAGAATCCCCGTGAGGTCGGCTACCTGAGGTGGTATCGACTCAGCCGAGAAGAACGACAGCTGACTCACACGTCCGACACTAACGGCGTCGTAAACGAAAACACCCCCGGCGTGGCCGGGGGTGCTCCGTCAGACTCAGTAGATCGAACAGCGCGTGGCTCAGACGGCGCGAACGCCGGTGGCCTGGGGGCCCTTGGGGCTCTGGCCGACCTCGAACTCAACCTTCTGGTTCTCCTCCAGGGTGCGGAAGCCCGACCCCTGGATCTCCGTGTAGTGGACGAAAACGTCAGCGGAGCCGTCCTCGGGGGCGATGAAGCCGAAGCCCTTCTCCGCGTTGAACCACTTCACAGTTCCCTGTGGCATTTTCCGTACATTCCTTCTCTTACCGGGTGCGGTTCACCGACTTCCGGTGTACCGGGCCCGTTCCGACCGCCAATCCTTCGTGGAGTCGTCGGAACTTGACCCGACTCACAACCCTCGCAGGAACCGCGATCGCAACGACGATCCTGCGAGTGCGAGTACACGAACACAGAAGCTGCGACCGCGATAAGTGAATCATGTTCGGGGCGTCTGCGACAGTGTCGGCACGATCCGGTAGTTAACAATTCACCTGGGGACACATCCCGGGAATCCTCCCGGAATTTGAGAAAGGAAGCAGGTGAGCGGTTCGGTGGCCGAATCGGGGTCGCAGTTCGGGCGCGAACTGCTGGCCCGTGCGATCGACGGCACGCCGGCCGGCGAACATCCGCTGCGGCACGTCACCGATCTGGCCGCCCGCCGTGCACAGCGCCGGCCGTGGCCACAGTGGGCTCCCGACGCCGTGGTGGCGGCCTACGCCGACCGCGGGATCACCGGCTTGTGGTCGCACCAACTGGCCGCCGCTGAGCTGGCACATCAGGGTCGCCACGTGGTGCTCTCAACCGGCACCGCATCGGGTAAGTCGCTGGCCTACCAACTGCCGATCCTCACCGCGATGTCCGCCGATCCACGGGCCAGGGCGCTGTATCTCTCCCCGACCAAAGCACTCGGTCACGATCAGTTGCGCAGCGCGCAAGCCCTCACCCTGGCGGTCGAGAACCTGCGTGATATCGCACCGAGCGCCTACGACGGCGATGCCAGCACCGAGGCCCGCCGGTTCGCCCGCGAGCGGTCGCGGTGGATCTTCTCCAACCCCGACATGATCCATCTGTCACTGCTGCGCAACCATGCCCGCTGGGCGGTGTTCCTGCGCAACCTCACCTACATCGTCGTCGACGAGTGCCATTACTACCGCGGCATCTTCGGGTCGAACGTGGCGATGGTGTTGCGCCGCCTGTTGCGGCTGTGCGAGCGGTACTCGGGCACACCCACCGTCATCTTCGCCAGCGCGACGACGGCGCTGCCCGGGGAGACCGCCGCCGAGCTGATCGGCCAGACCGTGGCCGCGGTGACCGAGGACGGATCGCCGCACGGTGAGCGCACCGTCGCGCTGTGGGAGCCGGCTCTGCTGGGCGATCTCGTCGGCGAGAACGGCGCACCGGTGCGGCGGTCGGCGGGTGCCGAAGCCGCCCGCGTGATGGCAGATCTGATGGCCGAGGGAGCGCGCACCCTCACCTTCGTGCGATCCCGGCGGGGTGCCGAACTCACCGCGCTCGGGGCGCGGGACCGGTTGGAGGAAGTGGCACCGCAGCTCGCCGGTCAGGTCGCGTCGTACCGGGCCGGTTATCTGGCCGAGGACCGCCGGGAACTGGAACACGCGCTCTCCGAAGGGGAGCTGCGCGGACTGGCGACCACCAACGCACTCGAACTCGGCGTCGACATCGCCGGGCTGGACGCCGTGGTGCTGGCCGGTTTCCCCGGTACCGTCGCCTCGTTCTGGCAGCAGGCCGGCCGTTCGGGCAGAAGGGGACAGAGCGCGCTGATCGTGCTCATCGCCAGGGACGACCCGCTGGACACCTACCTGGTGAACCACCCTGCGGCGCTGCTGGACAAGCCGATCGAACGGGTGGTGATCGATCCGGCCAATCCGTACGTGCTGGGCCCGCAGCTGTTGTGTGCGGCCACCGAACTGCCGCTGTCCGATGCCGAGGTGCGGGCCTGGAGCGCCGAGGCCGTCGCCGGCGAACTGGTCGACGACGGCCTGTTGCGGCGCAGGGCGGGCGGGTATTTCCCCACCCCCGGTGTCGACCCGCATCACGCCGTCGACATCCGGGGCGGGACGGGCGGTCAGATCGCGATCCTCGAGGACGGCACCGGGCGCATGCTGGGCACCACCGGCACCGGTCAGGCCCCGGCCGCGGTCCATCCCGGCGCCGTCTATCTGCATCAAGGTGAGAGCTATCTGGTCGATTCGCTCGATTTCGACGACGGGATCGCCTTCGTGCACGCCGAGGACCCCGGCTACACCACCTCGGCCCGGGAAGTCACCGATATCAGCGTGACCGGCCCCGGCGAGCGAAACACGTTCGGGCCCATCACACTTGGGCTGGTTCCGGTATCGGTGACCAATACGGTGACCGGGTATCTGCGTCGCCGGGTCGACGGCGAGGTCATCGACTTCGTCGAACTCGACATGCCGTCACGCACACTGGACACCGTCGCGGTGATGTGCACACTCACACCGGAGTTGTTGGCCGCCAACGGTATAGACATGCTGCAGGTGCCCGGCTCGTTGCACGCCGCGGAGCATGCGGCCATCGGGTTGTTGCCACTGGTCGCCAGCTGCGACCGCGGTGACATCGGCGGGGTGTCGACCGCATCCGGACCGGAGGACGGGTTGCCGACGATCTTCGTCTACGACGGATATCCGGGCGGCGCGGGGTTCGCCGACCGGGGGTTCCGCCAGTTCAGCACGTGGTGGGACGCCACCGCGGCAGCCATCGAGGCGTGCGAATGCCCGTCCGGATGTCCGTCGTGTGTGCAGTCGCCCAAGTGCGGCAACGGAAATGACCCGTTGGACAAGGCCGGCGCGATCACCGTGCTGCGCATGGTGCTCGGCATACTGGCTCGCCACGAGCGGTGACGACTCACCCCTCGAGAATCGTGATTTGCTCGCCTCGACGCACCGATGCCGGCATGCCGAGCACATGAACACTGCGACAAACGGTCGGACGACGCGATCCGTTTTCAACCCGGCGAAACCCGGTGCCGACGTAAAATACCCCGAGACCTGGGCACCCGCAACCCGGCCGGGGCGCAGCGACACCGCACTAACACCGGATCACCGGCGCGGACCAGCCTCATACGATGGATTTCGTTGCTACCGCAAATTACCGGCGGGCTGCCCACCGCCAGCTAAACTGCTCTCCATGGACCACGACTGGCTGCTCGTGGAGACGCTCGGAGACGAGCCCGCAGTGGTCGCCCAGGGGTCACGCACCAAGAACCTCGTGCCCATCACGACGTTTCTGCGACGGAATCCGCACCTGATGGCGATCCAGTCGGCGATCGGCGAAACCGTCCGCGGCGGACAGCCACTGACGAGCATCACCTCCAAACACGACCGCGTGATTCGCACCGACGTGGTGCGGATGTCCGACGGGGTGATCCATGGTGTGCAGCTGTGGATCGGACCGCCGGATATCGAGGCGCCGGAACGCCCGTTGATCGGGCCACTCAAATGGGATCTGGATTCCGGTGTGGCAACCGATACGCCCGAATCACTGACCATCAGTGGCCGCGACGCGTCCCGGGAGGCGACGCACGGTCGCGCGTTTGCCGAGGACCTGCCCGCGCACGCACTCAACGCGGACGAATCCAGTGTGCTGTCGATGGTGATCCGCGCCAAACCTGGCAATGTCATGTGCAGCACCTGGAATGTCACCGACTACCGGGGCGCGCCCATCGCCGTCGGCTTCGTGGCCCGGGCCCGTCGCGAACCTCAGGACGACGGCACCGAGCGGCTGATCTGCCGGTCGATGAACTGGCGCGCCGAGCGTGAAGAACCGGTGCCGCGACCCGACGATCTGGCCCAGCGCATCCTCGACGGGCTGGCGACGCCGGGCGTCCACCGAGCCCTGGTGGACCTCAACAGCTGGCGCCTGCTGAAGTGGCTGGATGAGCCCTGCCCGTTCTACGACTGGCGCGCCACCGAGGTGGACGCCCCCACCCTCGATCCCGCAGACGAACACCAGATCCTCTCGATGGCACAGGAATTCGCGGTCGGCCCGACCTCCCGCGTGCTGGGTCTGCGGTCCCACGACGGCGGCTACACCCCGATCCACGTGACGGCCACCCGCGTCGAAATCGACGAGAACACCATCGCCGCGCTGCTGGCGTTGCGGCTGCCGACCGATGAGGAACTCGCCGCCGCCCAGCAGGGTGCGATGGTGGCCGAGCCCGCCGAACCCAGCTCCCGGCCCTCCCTGAAAACGCTGTTGCGGCTGGGCAAATCGGCCGATCCGCACGGCTGATCACGCCGGGCCCGCCCGGGCCTGCGCGCGGGCTCGCCACTGCCGCACCCCGGTGACCGCGTCGACGGTGACCACCGCGTCCAGTCCGTCGATGACACAACCCGACAGTGCCGTCCCCATCGCGGAGGCCACCGACGTCGCCTGGGCACAGGCGGCGTGCCGGCCCGATGGCAGTGCGGTAGCCGCGGCGTGGGCGGCCAGATCGGCTGCCGCCTGCGCCCGGTGCCGGGCCATGACCGCCGTTCCGAGCACCGCCATACCCATGGTGACCGCGACCAGCACGCCCACCATGGCCGCGCCGATCAGCGTCGCCGAACCGCGGTCGTCACTGACCGGGTTCGACGGCCGCCACTGCTTCGGCGGCGACGGTGACACCGGGTAGCAGTGGCGATTTCGCACTGACCCGGGCGACGACGAACGCACCGTCTCGCCGCAGCGCCACCATCGCGCCCCTGGGGCCGACCCGTTCGACGGCCGCGGTCCCGTCGGCGCCGCGTGCGGCCAGTCGTGCCGCCTCCCGTGCCGCGTCGATGCAGCGCACCTGCATGCCCAGCGCGGTGAGGCCCGCCGCACAGAAGACCAGAACCGCCACCAGTGTGGCGACCGCGAACGCGGCCTCGACCGTGACCGCCCCGTCATCGGCGCTCAGACATTGGTGTTGAGCGCCCGGGTGATGATGTTCGACAGCGCGGTGACGATGGAATCGCCGGTCACCACCGAGTAGAGAATGGCCCCGAAGGCCGCGGCGGCGATCGTGCCGATCGCGTATTCGACGGTGGACATGCCGGACTCGTCGGTGGCGATCACCGTCATTCTCGCCTGAAATGACCGAATCATGTTCCTTACCATTGCTTCTCCCCTCGATGGATGTGATCTTCACAGCAGGCCCGACCCCAGCACATCGCCCGCCAGCCCGGCGACCACCGGCACCACGCCCAGACAGACGAACGCCGGAAGGAAGCACAGACCCAGCGGTCCGGCGATCAGCACCGAAGCCCGTCCTGCGGCGGCCTCTGCCGCGGCACCGGCTTCGCTGCGCACCTGATCGGCCAGTTCGGCGGCCCCCTGAGCCAGCGCCGCCCCCGATTCGGCGGAGCGCCTGGCCATCCGGGCCAACGACTCGCCATGTGGGTCGGAGGCGGACTCGGCCTGCGCCCAGGCGGCGGCCGGGTCCGCGCCCAGCGCGAGCAACCCTGCTGCGCGAGTGAGCCGTTCGGCGAGCTCCGCGGGAGCCAGGGCGGCTGCCGCCGCGGCCGCGGCCGGGGTGGCCATGCCCGCGCCCAGACAGGCGGACAGGATGTCGAAACACGATGCCGCGGCCAGCGGATCCGAGGCCGGACGTACCGGTGTCGGCTCCGCGGGCCGAATCCCGGACCGAACGGGTCCGGTGCCGACGAGCAGAGCGGCAGCCAGAAGCAAAGCGGACCAGGTCATTCCAGGGCTCCCGAGGCGATCCGGTCCGACCACCACAATCCCAGGCAGCACAGGGCCACACCGATGACCAGAAGCCAGCCACCGGTTCCGCCGGAGACCAGGAACTGCAGCGAGTCGGCACCGATGAGCTGGCCGAGCGCGATACCGAGCACCGGCAGCGCCGCCAGAATCGTGGCCGTGGCGCGCGCACCGGCCAGGCCGGCATCGAGTTTGGCCGAGAACCGTTCGCGCTCGATGATGTCGCGCTGGGCGGCCCGCATCAGCGTGGCGATGGCCAGGCCATGGGTCTGTGTGAGTTGCCAGCACGCCGCCAGGCGTTCCCAGTGTGCGGGTAGCGCAGATGTCCGGCCGGCCACCCGTAGTCCGGCGGCCACGTCGGCGCCGAGCTGCCCGCGGGCCGCCACACCGCGCAATGCCTGCGCCACCGGTCCGTCGACTTCCCCGGCGGCGACGCCGAAGGCCACCACGGGGTGCACGCCCACCCGCAACTCACCCACCAGGACGTCGAGGGCATCGCGCAACGCCGCCGCTTCCGACCGCATTCGCGTGCGGCGACGGGCCCGATGACGACGCGCGAGCACCGTCGCGCCGATCAGCCCGCCGGCCACCACGGTCCCCAGCGGTAGGACAAACGCAGCCACCGCGACGCCCGCCACCACAACTGCCCACGGCGGGAGGTGGCCGGCGATCCGGCGTCCTGCCACGCCCAGCCGTATCCGGGCGACCGGAGGCGTGACGAGCAGGGCGGCGGCCAGCAGCAGCGCGGCGATGATCATCGGCCGCTCCTGTCGGCGATGAACTGGTCCAAGACCTTTGCACCAGAACCGAATCCGTGGTCCGCATGCCATACCGTCGCCGCGCGCACACATCCGTCGGTGCCGCGCTCCAGCACCGCGATCTCGACGAGCCTGCGGCCGGCAGTCGCGTCTCGGCGCACGTGCAGCACCACCTGCGGTGCTTATCTGTAACGAACCGGACGGACGCGCCCATCGCCAACGGTCCCAACCAATTACACATGGGTAGGGCGTGTCCGGCTTCAGCTGATCAGCTTCGCATGTGCACGACGAAGGAACTCAAAGTTAGGAGAAGTGAAAATGGCGGATCAGTGCACAACGTGCGGTGAAGATATCCCAGAGGGCGAGGCGGAGTTTGACCTCAATGGCGGTCGGATTGGCCTCCCGCATCACGCGGTCTGCTTATCTATGCCCGAATCCCTGAAGGCCAAGCTGTCGCGCTGCCCTGCGTGCGGGCACATGGAGGGTTCGCACATGAACGTGACCGCGTTCGATGAGTCCACTGGAAAAATCCGAGCAGTACACGCCGAGTGCAGTTGCGGATGCCGGTACTACATGATGCCACGCGGAGTCGGCTGATGCGATCTCACGTCGGTTACACCGTTACAGATAACACTGTCTCCAAGGGACATTCAGTGGTGTCGACTCCACGTCGTACACAGTCGTACACACCTCCGGAGTCGTTACAGATAAGACCGCGGCCGCGAGCTGACTGTGCAGCGCCGCGCGACTCAGCCCGCCCGCGCCTGCCAGTGCTTCCAGCCGGGCCGGCACCTCCGCAGGGCTGTTGGCGTGCACCGTGCCCGCTCCCCCGTCGTGACCGGTGTTGAGCGCGGCCAGCAGATCGACGACCTCGTCGCCGCGCACCTCACCGACCACGATCCGGTCGGGACGCATCCGCAGGGCCTGTCGGACCAGGTCGCGCACCGTCACCACGCCCACACCTTCGACGTTGGCGCCCCGGGCCACCAGCTTGACCAGATGCGGGTGCCGGGGCGCGAGCTCCGCGGCGTCCTCGACACAGACGATCCGCTCCCCCGCGTCGACCGCGCCCAACAGCGCCGCCAACAGCGTGGTCTTCCCCGCACCCGTGCCGCCGGAGATCAGAAACGCCAGACGCGCCCGCAAGATCTGATCGAGCAACCGGGCGGCGGGTTCGGCGATGGCCCCGGTGTCGATCAGCGCATCGAGGTCCTGGTCGACCGGGCGCAGCACGCGCAGCGACAGACACGTCCCGCCGGCGGCGACCGGTGGGAGCACCGCGTGCAACCGCACCGGGTCGGACCCCAGACACGTCAGCTGGCCGTCCACCCACGGCTGGTTCTCATCGAGCCGGCGCCCCGCGGCGAGGGCCAGCCGTTGCGCGAGCCGCCGCACCGCCTCTTCGTCGGCGAAGCGTATTTCGGTGCGGTACAAACCGTTTCCGCCATCCACCCAGACCGCATCCGGGGCGGTGACGAGGACATCGGTGGTACCGGGCAGGCGCAGCAGCGGGTCCAGCAGGCCCGCGCCCGTCAGTTCGGTCTGCAGCACCCGCATGGTGGCAAGCACATCGGTGTCGCCGAGCAGACCGCCCGATTCCGCGCGGATGGCGGCGGCGACGACCGCCGGCCGCAACGGAATATCCTCGACGGCCAGCCTTTCGCGGACCCGCTCGATCAACGATGCCGTCATCCCGGCACCGCCACCCGCTGTTGCCGTAGGAGGGCGAGAATCCGGCCGGCCGCTGTCGCCAACGGCGATCGGGCCCGGACCCGCAGTCCACCGCGCTCCATCGAGCCGTCCAGGCCCGGCTGCGGGCGCATCGACACCAGCAGCGGCAGGCCCACCGTCCGCGCCACATCGTCGGCCCGCAATCCACCCGGAGCCGGGCCGCGAACCACCAGGCCGACATTGGGATTGATGGCACCCGCCCACCCGCCCGTCACGGCGGCCGCAGCCGTGGACCGCACGTCGGCGGGGGTGATCAGGACGACCAGGTCGGCGGCACGCATCGCGGTTTCGGTGGCCGGGCCGGGCTGCCGGGGCACGTCACACACCACGGTCACTCCGGCGCGGCGGCCCGCATCGATGACCGCCGCGAGCGGGCCGGGCCTGATCTCGGTGCCCATCCGGCCGCCCGACAGCACGGTGACCCCGCGGTGGGTCGGCAGCACGTCGCGCAGGGCGTCATAGCCGAGCCGGCCCTCACTCAGACGGAGATCGGGCCAGCGCAGCCCCGGCTCACCCTCGTTACCCAACGCGAGATCCAGGCCGCCGCCCCACGGGTCGGCGTCGATCAGCAGAGCCTCGGCCGCCGCCTGCGCGATGGCAACCGCCAGCAGTGAGGCACCGGCACCACCGGTTCCGCCCAGCACCGCCACTGCCGGACCACGCCGCGGACCCGCACCGCGGCCGTCCGGAGCGGCTGACAGCGTGGCCACCAGCTCCCCGTCCTGTCCTGGCAGGTGCAACACCCGTTCAGCACCCACAGCGACCGCGGATTCCCAGTCTTGGCTGGTCAAGGCAGGCGACAGCAGCAGCACCCGGTCACGGCGCGGCAGTCCGTGCGCCACGCAGCGCTGGGCGGCGACGCGGTCGAGGAGTACCACCGGCGCACCGGTCCACACCGCTCGACTGGACGGTTCACCGGCATGCACCACCCGGACACCGGCCGCGGCGGCCACCCGGTCGACGTCATCGCGCATCGGCCCGTCACCGAGCATCGCCAGCACCGAAGCCGTCCCGGAAGTGGTCACCCACCCACTGTGCGAACAGACGGCGACCACACGCCAGAGGGCGGTTGAACATCTGTGGATGAATCGGCAACTGTGGATGAATCCAGCCGGAACTCGACACTGAGAATGACATTCCGCAACGCCGGGAGGATGAGATTGCCCCTGCGGGCCGAAAGAAAAACCCCCAGAAAAGGGACGACCCCCGCCAGGGGGGGAGGAGGCGGAGGTCGTCGTGTATCAGCCCCGGGGGGTCGGGCTGATCCACACCCGACATAAGCCGGGTAATGCTCACTATACACACGAGCGTGTCCCGCGGCGCAAGTTGCGCTTGCCAGAGAATGCGTCCGGGAACGGAAAAACCAGCGGTTAGCGATACCGCGTGTGAGCTGCCACTTTCCCAGCTATGGGAGAAGCCTCCCCTGGCACGGGCCTATGCTGGGCGTCGTGACGGTATCCGACGGGACCCCTGACGCACCCGCCGCCGCAGATGGCCGCGCCGAATCCGGGCAACCTGTCCGCACGGCGGCATTCTTCGATCTCGACAAGACCGTGATAGCAAAGTCCAGCACGCTGGCGTTCAGCAAACCATTCTTCGATCAAGGACTACTGAATCGCCGCGCGGTCCTCAAGTCCACCTATGCGCAGTTCCTCTTCCTGATGTCGGGTGCCGACCACGAGCAGATGGATCGGATGCGCACGTACCTGACCGAAATGTGCGCCGGCTGGGATGTCGAGCAAGTGCGCTCGGTGGTGGGCGAGACCCTGCACGAGATCGTCGATCCGCTGGTATTCGACGAAGCCGCGAACCTGATCGCCGACCACAAATTGTGCGGACGTGACGTCGTCGTGGTCTCCGCCTCGGGCGAGGAGATCGTCGCGCCGATCGCGCGCGCCCTTGGCGCCACTCATGCCATGGCCACCCGGATGGTCGTCGAGGACGGCAAGTACACCGGCGAGGTCGGGTTCTACTGCTACGGCGAGGGCAAAGTCGACGCGATCCGGGAGCTCGCCGCGCGCGAGGGGTACGCACTCGAGCACTGCTACGCGTACTCCGATTCGGTCACCGACCTGCCGATGCTGGAAGCGGTCGGCCATCCCACGGTGGTCAATCCCGACCGCGCATTGCGCAAGGAGGCGACCTCGCGGGACTGGCCCGTCCTGACCTTCAGCCGGCCGGTATCCCTGCGGGACCGACTGCCCGCCCCGTCCGGGGCGGCCGTCGCGACGACGTTCGCGGTGAGCCTCAGCGCCTTGGCAGGCGGGGCGCTGACGTATTCGTTGTTGCGCCGGTTCGTATTTCAAGGCCGGTAGTACGACACCCGGTCGTAGTGACACCGAGCCGCGTAACGATCCGGAATCGGCATCAATTGACCCTTGATGTGATCGCGGTCACGGAGTACAAAGGAGTCACGGAAGAGCGGTAAGGCCAAGGCCACACCAGAAGAGAAGGTGTGATCTCCCGAACCGAACTTCCCAGCACGGATCCCGGCACCCACGCGGAGCACATACCGCGATAGAGGTAAAAGTGTTGCGGGCCTGCGGAATTGCGAAAGCGGCTGACATCGACGATCCCTTGGGTGGGATCGCAGACAGAGCGCAACGGAAGAACGCCGAGGCCACCCACGCAGCCACCAGAGCACGCTTGGTAACCGGAGTCCGTGCTAGCGGGCGGCGAGCCGAATCGGATGCAGGTCCGATACCGGAACGTCGCCCGCTTCGTATTTCCCTACTTCTTCGCCGCCTCGGCGATCGAAAGTGCTTCTCGCGCACCGGCATGCAGTGCCTGACTGCTCAGCACCAGCCAGGCGCCCAGCCCGTTCGGCGTTCCCGAGGCGAATCCGCGCGCGGCCGCGCGGTAATTGCCGGACTGTTTCATCCAGAACATCTCCGGCACACCCAGTCCGTGCGGATCCAGCCCGCTGGCCATGGTGATCAACCGCGACACCGCGCGCGCCACCACACCGTCGGCCACCCCGAACGGCGCCAGGGTCAGCAGCTCCCCGTGTGCCACCGCCGCCAGCACGAACGCCGGAACCTTGGTGCCGCCCGTCACCAGATCGGCGAGCAACTCCAGGCGCGGGCCCACCTCGGGGTCCGGCCGCGGGCGGCCGAGTTGGTCATCCCCGACCAGATCCGCGGCCGCCAGGGCGTGCAGCCGGGCCAGCGCCTGCAGCGGGGCCCGCTTCCACACCCCGATCAGCGCGCCGGCTCCACCCTCCAGGACTTCGGCCACCCGCAGCGCACCCGCGAGTACCGCGTCGGGGTCACCCGACTCATTCAGGCTCAGCGCGCCGCCGTCGAGCACCGACGAGGCCCGCGCCGCCCGCAGTGACGCCTCGGCCGCGGTCGCCGGCCAGCCCCGCAGGTTGGTTCGGTGCCGGTGCGCCCGGCCCAGCGCCTCCCGGGCCTCTTCGCCGGCAGCCGTCACCCCTTCGAGGTCGGCCAGTGGTGCAAGTGGGTCGGTCACAACGAGCACGCTAGCCGACCGTTGGGCGCCGATTCCCCGACCGTTCATCGCAGCGGCCCCGCCGCCCGCAGCACGCTGTGACGCTCCAACACTTGTGCAACGTTCGGTGACTACGCTCACACCCATGACCACACCGCCGCTGACGCATGCCGACGTTCCGTCCGTCTACCCGCCGCCCGCCGATTTCGTGGCGAATGCCAATGCCACGGGTCAGTTGTACGACGACGCCGCGGCCGACCGGTTGGGGTTCTGGGCCACCCAGGCCAACCGGTTGAGTTGGGCGACGCCGTTCACCGAGGTGCTGGACTGGTCGCAGGCGCCGTTCGCGAAGTGGTTCGTCGGCGGCAAGCTCAACGTCGCCTACAACTGTGTGGACCGCCACGTCGAGGCCGGCAATGGTGATCGGGTGGCGATCCACTGGGAGGGTGAGCCCGTCGGCGATGCCCGCGATATCACGTACGCCCAGCTCAAAGAGGACGTCTGCAAGGCGGCCAACGCGCTGACCGAGTTGGGGGTGGTGGCCGGGGACCGGGTCGCCATCTATATGCCGATGGTGCCCGAGGCGATCGTGGCGATGCTGGCGTGTGCGCGGTTGGGCGCGATGCACAGCGTGGTCTTCGCCGGGTTCTCGGCGACCGCCCTGGCGGCCCGGATCGAGGACGCCGCGGCCAAGCTGGTGATCACCACGGACGGGCAGTACCGCCGCGGCAAGGCGGCTTCGCTCAAGGACGCGGTCGACGAAGCCGTGGCGGATCAGCCGTCGGTGCAGCACGTGCTGGTGGTGCGCCGCACCGGGATAGACGTGAACTGGACCGACGGCCGCGACCGGTGGTGGCACGAGACCGTCGAGCCGGCGTCGGCCGAGCACACCTGCGAGGCGTTCGATTCCGAGCAGCCGCTGTTCCTGCTGTACACCTCCGGAACCACCGGCAAGCCCAAGGGCATCGTGCACACCTCGGGTGGTTACCTCACCCAGGCGGCCTACACCCACTACAACGTGTTCGACCTCAAACCCGAGACCGACGTGTACTGGTGCACCGCCGACATCGGCTGGGTCACCGGGCACACCTACATCACCTACGGCCCGCTGGCCAACGGCGCCACCCAGGTGGTCTACGAGGGCACGCCCACCTCGCCGACCGAGCACCGGCATTTCGAGATCATCGAAAAATACGGCGTCACCATCTATTACACGGCGCCGACGCTCATCCGCACCTTCATGAAGCTGGGCCACCAGATCCCCGCCGCCCACGATCTGTCCAGCCTGCGGCTGCTCGGCTCGGTGGGCGAGCCGATCAACCCCGAGGCCTGGCGCTGGTACCGCGAGTACATCGGCGCGGGCAAGGCCCCCATCGTGGACACCTGGTGGCAGACCGAGACCGGCGCGATCATGATCTCCCCGCTGCCCGGTGTGACGGCCACCAAACCCGGCTCGGCGATGACCCCGCTGCCCGGTATCTCGGCCAAGATCGTCGACGATGACGGCAACGAACTGGTGCCCGGCGCCGACGAAGCCGAGCACGTCACCGGGTACCTGGTGCTCGATCAACCGTGGCCGGCGATGCTGCGCGGGATCTGGGGTGACCCGGAGCGTTTCACGGACACCTACTGGTCCCGGTTCGCCGAACAGGGCTGGTATTTCGCCGGTGACGGCGCGCGCTACGACTCGGACGGCAACATCTGGGTGCTGGGCCGCATCGACGATGTGATGAACATTTCCGGACACCGGATCTCCACCGCCGAGGTCGAATCCGCCCTCGTCGGGCACTCCGGGGTAGCCGAGGCCGCCGTCGTCGGCGCCTCCGATGACACCACCGGCCAGGCGATCTGCGCGTTCGTCATCCTCAAGGCCAGCGCGCACGGCGGCACCGAGGGCATGGTCGAGGAACTGCGCACCCAGGTGGCCATCGAGATCTCACCGATCGCCAAACCGCGCGAGATCCACGTCGTGCCCGAGCTGCCCAAGACCCGCAGCGGCAAGATCATGCGGCGGCTGCTGCGCGACGTGGCCGAGGGCCGCGAGCTCGGCGACACCTCAACCCTGGTGGACCCCAGCGTGTTCGAGGCCATCCGCGCGAGCAAGTAACCGACGGGGAATCGGCTCAGGGGACGGGAACGAATCCCGTCCCCGGGCGGTTCTTGGCCGCGATGTCACCCAGCACGGCGTTCATCGACACGGTGACCGCCGGGGTGTGCAACGGCACGTATTTCACGATGCAGGTCGGCAGGTCCTCGGTGAAGGCACCGTGGATCATGCCGACCAGCCGGTTGTTGACGGTGACGGGTGCGCCGGAATCGCCGGGTTGTCCGCACACCTGGTTGAGGATGGTGCCCGGATCCTTGCCCGGCCCCCAGGTGACCCCGCAGGAGTAGCCGGTGGTACGCCCGAGCTTGCACGCGACGTCACCGAAACCCGGATCGGGACCGATACCGTCGATGCGGAATCCGTTGACAGTGTCGACGGGACGCACCTTCTGCGGGTCGAACTCGATCACCGCGTAATCCAGCCCGTCGTTGCCCGCGACCATGGTGCCCAGTACCCCGGCGTCGGGCACGGCTTCCGAGCCGACCTTCGCACCGGGCCCGCCGCAGTGTGCGGAGGTGAATCCGATGAGCCTGCCGGAGGCGTCGTTACCGATCGCGGTCAGCGTGCAGAAGGTGTCCCCCTCGATCACGATGCCGGACCCGCCGCCCAGATCGACCGGGCCGGCGGCGTGGGCCATCGGTGCGGTCACGATCGTCGCAAGGGCCGTCACAGCCGCCGCGACCGCCGCATGCCAGCGGTGTCTCACAAGCATCCTCAATTCGACATGGCCCCGACGACCGGCACCCATCCTATCGTCGGGCTGGATCGATGGATGTGACGCGACATGGCACCATAGCCCCATGACGACAGGGCAAAGCAAGAACGGCGTGCCGACCACGGTCGCATCCATTCCCCTCGTTGACCCGCATGCCCCGAAGGTCGACCCGTCGATCGGCGACCTGGTCAAGGACGCCACCGCGCAGGTGTCGACCCTGGTACGCGCCGAGGTGGAGCTGGCCAAGGCCGAGATCACCCGCGACGTCAAGAAGGGCCTCACCGGCAGCATCTTCTTCATCGCCGCCCTGGTGGTGCTGTTCTACTCGACGTTCTTCTTTTTCTTCTTCCTGGCCGAGCTGCTCGATGAGTGGATCTGGCGGTGGGTCGCCTTCCTGATCGTCTTCGTGCTCATGGTGCTGACGACCGGTGCACTGGCGCTGTTCGGCTATCTGAAGGTGCGCCGGATCCGTGGGCCCCAGCAGACGATCGAAACCGTCAGGGAGATCCCGGCCGCGCTGACCCCGGGCCACGACAAGACCCCCGACGTGGCGCGCCCGGCTCCGACCGACCCGTCGGGCTGGTAAATGCACCCGCCCGATCCGTCGGTGGTCTACCTCGACGGCCCGTGGCGTCATCTTCAGGTCCACGCGAACGGCATCCGCTTCCACGTGGTGGAGGCCGAGCGTTCACCGGACGACCAGGCCGACAATCCTGACCGCCCGCTGGTCATCCTGTTGCACGGCTTCGGTTCGTTCTGGTGGTCGTGGCGTCACCAACTGCGGGGCCTGGCCGCCGGAACCAGCGCGCGGGTGGTGGCGGTCGATCTGCGCGGCTACGGCGGCAGCGACAAACCCCCGCGCGGGTACGACGGCTGGACCCTGGCCGGTGACACGGCCGGTCTGGTGCGCGCGCTGGGGCATCGCAGCGCGACGCTGATCGGACATGCCGACGGGGGGCTGGTGTGCTGGGCCACCTCGGTCCTGCACCCGCGCGCGGTGACGGCCATCGGACTGGTCAGCTCACCGCATCCGGTGGCGTTGCGGGCCTCCGCCCTGACCCGGCTCGACCAGGGCAGAGCGCTGCTGCCGTCGATGTTGCGGTACCAGGTGCCATTCTGGCCCGAGCGTGAACTCACCCGCAATGGCGCGGCCGGGCTGGAACACCTGGTCCGCGCCCGGGCGAGCGCGAAATGGCAGGTCTCCGAGGACTTCGCCGAGACCATTGCGCATGTGCGCACGGCTGCCCGGATTCCTGGGGCCACCCACTGCGCACTGGAGTATCAGCGCTGGGCAGTCCGCAGCCAGTTACGCGCCGAGGGCCGCCGGTTCATGCGGTCGATGAAACGGCCGCTGGCCATTCCCGTCCTGCACATGCGCGGTGACGCCGATCCGTATGTGCTCACCGATCCGGTGCACCGCACCCGCCAGTTCGCGCCGCGCGGGCATTTCGTCTCGATCGACGACGCCGGGCACTTCGCCCACGAGGAATCCCCGGAGGCCGTCAACGCGCAGCTGACGCGATTCCTGACCCAGGTGTATCCGCGCTAAGAAATACACTTGCCGGTCGGCACCGGCGCGGTGTTGCCGACCTTGAGTCGCTGCTGCAGCACTTCCTCGGCGGTGAGCACGAATCCGGTATCGGCATCGTCGACGGCCGCGCCGAACACGACCCCGAGCACCTTGCCGTCGGTGTCGATCATCGGGCCGCCCGAATTGCCTTGTTTGACGGTCCCTCTGATCGTGTAGACAGTCCGGTTCACCGTGGTGGTGTGGTAGATGTCGGGCCCGTTGAGCTCGATGGTCTCGCGGATGCGCGCCGGGGTCGCGGTGAATTCGCCGCCACCGGGATACCCCATCACGACGGCGTCGGTCGCCGGTTTGGCCTCGGCGTCGTGGAACAGCAACGGCGGCGCGGGCAGGTCCGGCACCGCGAGAATCGAGATGTCCTCGTCGGGGTCGTAGGAGACGACGGTGGCGTCATAGGACTTGCCGTCCACCTCGACGGTGACGGTCTCGGCACCGGCCACCACGTGCGCGTTGGACATCACCCGGTTCGGGGCGATGACGAACCCGCTGCCCTCCAACACCTTCTGGCAGCTGGGGGCGACGCCGCGGATCTTGACCACGCTGGCGCGGGCGGCAGCGACGTTGGGGGTGTTGACCAAGGCGCCGTCGGGTGCGTCCACCGCGACGATCGGGGTGCGCCCGAAAGGCGGCAGCAGATCGGGCAGACCGGAGGTGTCCAGCAAGCCGGCCAGCCGGGTCGGCACCTTGCGCATCCACTCCGGCGCGAGCCCGTTGACCTCGGTGAGGACCCGCGAGCCGCGCACCGCCGCGCTCAGACCGGGCTGGCTGGACGAGGTCAGCGGGGCGGCCAGCAGCCAGGCGGCCAACAGCACCGCGACCAGCTGCAGACCCGCACCGACGAGCGAATCGACACCGCGCAGCAGTCGGTTGCGGATGGCGCCGCGCACCGCACGGCCGAGCACCACGCCGGCGATCTCACCGATCACCACCAGCGCCAGGATGAGGAACAGCGTCGCGAACAGCCGCGTGCGCGCCCCGTCGATATGACTGACGATGTGCGGGGCCAGCAGCACCCCGGCGACGGCACCGAGTACGACGCCGACCAGGGAGAGCAACGAGCCGAGTGCACCGGAGCGCAGACCCGACAGCGCAGCGACGACGGCGAAGGCGAGGATGACGAGGTCAAGCCATTGAGACGAGGTCATTATTGCTCTACACCGTACTGGCTGGCCCGCCCAACCAGCGCCATTGCCTCGTCGAGTTCGCGCACGTCGCCGGTGTTCCAGGGCTGGGCCCAGCCCGCGACATCCAGCAGCGCCGAGATCACCTGGCCGGTGAATCCCCACACCAGCATCTGGTTGAGCAGGAACGCCGGGCCGGCGAAACGGCTGGTGTTCTGCTGCCGGTAGACCATCAGCCGATTCTCCGGATTGGTGAACGCGCGGACCGGTACCCGCGCCACGATGGCCGTCTCCGCGGGATCGACGACCTCGACGGGGCCGGGGTCCGGCGAATACGCCAGCACCGGCACCACGTGGAACCCCGAGGGCGGGATGAACATCCGGTCCAGCGTCGCCAGCGGTGTCAGCCTGGCGGTGTCCACCCCGGTCTCCTCCCTGGCCTCGCGCAGGGCGGTGCCCACCGGGCCGCCATCCTCCGGGTCGGCTGCCCCACCCGGGAAAGCGGCCTGGCCGGAATGGTTGCGCAGCGTGGACGCCCGCACCGTGACCAGCAGGTCGGCGTCCTCGGGCAGCCCGCCGGCCGGCGCGTCCTGCGGCCCGGAGAACAACACCAGCACCGCCGCATCGCGTTTGGTGCCGGAGCGGGTCGCCGAGGAGTTGGCGTCCGCGATCGCGGCGAGCACGTCGGCGGGGACCCGGCTCCGATACGCGTCCGGCACCCGGCCGACGTTGTCCACCAGCCCGCGCAGCCACTCGGGCGTGGCCGCCGGCGTCACACCGGCGTTCTGGCCGGCATCGAGCGTGCTCATCCCGGCACTCCTATCGATGGATTCACCGCCGCGGCGATGTCGTCGGCGTGGGCGAACGGCCGGGGCAGGATTTCGGCCACGCTACCGTCCGCCCGCAGCACGACGGTGGCAGGCATGACGTTGGGCACCTTCAGCGCGGCGGCGACCAGCCTGCGGCCGTCCTGCAGCATCGGCAGGTGCACGCCGAGTTCGGCCATCCGCATCAGACCGGCCGACTCGTTCTCATCCTGGTGCACGGTCACGACGCTCACCTCGGTTCCCATCCGGCGCTGGTATTCGGCCATCGCCGGCAGCTCGTCGGTGCACGGTCCACACCAGTAGGCCCACAGGTTGAGCACCACCGGGCGCCCGGCCAGCGCCGGCGCGACGTCGACGAGTTCGCCGTTGCCGGCGCATTCCAGGGTGATCCCGCGCAGGGCGGGCGGTCCCGGCTGGGGACCCGGCCGCGGGCACGGTGGCAGATCAGCCGCTGCCCGCGGGCCCTGCAGCGCCGCGGGGGTGTCCGCGTCGCGGTGATCGCGGGCGGTGAGCGCCTCCTCAGGTGAGCCCGGTGCCGTGGTCCGATCCGTCCCGATCTCCCGCCACAGCGCGACGGCCAGCGCCACGAAGACGATCAGCACCACCGCGGTCCAGCGCGCAGACCTGCTCACAGCCCGGCGAGCGCCAGCAGATGCTCGGTCTCGGGGCCCTTGACCAGCGCTGCCGCCGTGATCGGATCCGTGGGGCCGGCACCGAAAGACGGGCAGTCCTTGGCCAGGACGCACACCCCGCACGCCGGGCGACGGGCGTGGCAGACGCGGCGGCCGTGAAAGATCACGCGATGGCTCAACAACGTCCACTCCCGGCGTTCGATGAGCTCGCCGACGATGTGCTCCACCTTGACCGGGTCCTCCTCGGCGGTCCAGCGCCAGCGGCGGACCAGTCTCCCGAAGTGGGTGTCGACGGTGATCCCGGGGATGTCGAAGGCGTTGCCCAGCACCACGTTGGCGGTCTTGCGACCCACCCCGGGCAGGGTGACCAGGTCTGCCAGATTGCCGGGCACCTCGCCGTCGAACCGGGCCTCCAGCTCCTGGCCGAGGCTGATCAGCGCGTTGGCCTTGTTGCGGTAGAAGCCGGTGGGCCGGATCAGCTCCTCCAGCTCGGTACGGTCGGCCTGGGCATAGTCCAGCGCTGTGCGGTACTTGGCGAACAGCGCCGGGGTGGTCAGGTTGACCCGTTTGTCGGTGCACTGGGCCGACAGGATGGTGGCGACCGTCAGTTCGAGCGGATTGGTGAAATCCAGTTCGCAGTAGACATGAGGGAACGCCGTCGCCAGGGTGCGGTTCATCCGGCGGGCCCGGCGAACCAGGCCGAGGTGGGTCTCGGCATCCCATTCGGTGGCCGATTTACTCCGGCCGGTGCGAACTGTCACCCGAATCAGCGTACTGACGTGCGAGCCCAGGGCGAGCGGAGCGACGGGAGAACAGCCCAGGGCGAGCGGAGCGACGGGAGAACAGCCCAGGGCGAGCGGAGCGACGGGAACAAGGGCCTGTAGTCGTGTAGTGCTGTGTCTACCGGTGGCAAACCGTGATCTGGCTGAGACCTTGGCCGTGTTTACTCATCATTCGTGTCGTGGTTGCTGGTGGCGTTCGTGCCGGGGTTGCTGATGC
This sequence comes from Mycolicibacterium fluoranthenivorans, assembly GCF_011758805.1. Taxonomy (NCBI): domain Bacteria; kingdom Bacillati; phylum Actinomycetota; class Actinomycetes; order Mycobacteriales; family Mycobacteriaceae; genus Mycobacterium; species Mycolicibacterium fluoranthenivorans. The sequence goes on from NZ_JAANOW010000003.1 coordinate 391,899, forward strand.
TGGCAACCTTCGGTCTGGACCGGTTGGAAGCCGGGTTGCGCGTCGACACTGAACCCGCCGCGGCCGCAGACAATTTGCTGGACCGGGCGCCCACCCCGAGACCGGCGATGCAGCACACGGCGGTGCTGCCGACCCGGATCCACGCATCGGCCGGACTGAATCCGCAATTTCCGGCGACTCGCCAGCCCAATCGTGTGTAGCGTTGGCACGTCGCGAACTGGCCAGCATCTAGACTGAATTCGCTCACCAGCCAGCGGTTGGTCTGCGCGTGTCATATCAACAATTAGCTTAAGAGGGGCAACGTGGACGAGATCCTGGCCAGGGCCGGAATCTTCCAAGGAGTCGAACCCACCGCGGTGGCGGCGCTGACCAAGCAGCTGCAGCCGGTCGACTTCCCGCGGGGACACACCGTGTTCGCCGAGGGTGAGCCCGGCGACCGCCTGTACATCATCACGTCCGGCAAGGTGAAGATCGGCCGCCGTTCTCCCGACGGTCGCGAGAACCTGCTGACCATCATGGGTCCGTCGGACATGTTCGGTGAGCTCTCGATCTTCGACCCCGGTCCGCGTACCTCCAGCGCCACCACCATCACCGAGGTGCGCGCAGTGTCCATGGACCGCGAGGCCCTGCGCGCGTGGATCGCCGACCGCCCCGAGATCGCCGAGCAGCTGCTGCGTGTGCTGGCCCGTCGTCTGCGTCGCACGAACAACAACCTCGCCGACCTGATCTTCACCGACGTGCCTGGCCGGGTCGCCAAGCAGCTGTTGCAGCTGGCCCAGCGTTTCGGCACCCAGGAGGGTGGCGCGCTGCGCGTCACCCACGACCTGACCCAGGAGGAGATCGCCCAGCTGGTCGGCGCCTCCCGCGAGACGGTCAACAAGGCGCTCGCCGATTTCGCCCATCGCGGCTGGATCCGCCTGGAGGGCAAGAGCGTGCTGATCAGCGACTCCGAACGGCTGGCGCGCCGAGCACGGTAGCGCGCACTCGGGCCGGCGAGCGTCAGCCTCGCAGGTAGTCCAGCTGCGCCTGGGTTGATTTCTCGGCTGCGTCCCACAGCTTCTGGTCGACATCGGTGTAGACGTGTTCGACGATCTGACGTGCGGAGGCGTCCTCACCGAGAATCCGCAATGCCCCGCGCACCTGGTTCAGCCGCTCCTCGCGGTGCGCGAGGTACGCCGCACTGACCGCCTCGAGATCATCGAGCTCGGGACCGTGGCCGGGCAGCACCCGGCGCCGGCCCAGGCCGTGTAGCCGGCGCAGCGATTCCAGATAGTCGGCGAGGCTGCCGTCTTCGGTGTCGATGACGGTGGTGCCGCGGCCCAACACCGTGTCGGCGGTCAGCACGGCTTCGAATCCCCCGTCGCTGTGCTCGCCCCGCGTACCGACGAGGAACGACAACGAGTCCGCGGTGTGCCCCGGCGTCGCCATCACCTTGATCCGGACCCCGGCGGCGTCGATCTCCTCACCGTCGGTGAGTGGGCCGCCCAGGCCGCGCTGGAAACCGCTGCCGACGGAGCGCACCACGGCACCGGTGCGCTCGACGATGGCGTCGATACCCCCGGTGTGGTCCTCATGTTTGTGACTGATCAGTACCAACGGGATCGGGCCGAGGTCGGCCAGCCGGCCGATGTGCTCCGCATCGTCGGGGCCGGGGTCGACGATCACCATCTCGGCACTGCCCGGGCCGCGCAGCACCCAGGTGTTGGTGCCGTCGAGCGTCATGATGCCCGGGTTGTCGCACAGCAGTACCGAGGCCAGTTCGGTCACCGGCCGCAGCACGCCGTACGCCGGATGCGTCACGCCTGGCTCGATACCTCGACGATAATCTCCACCTCGACCGGTGCATTGCGCGGCAGCTCGGACACCCCGACCGCGGAGCGGGCGTGCACGCCGGCGTCGCCGAACACCTCGCCGAACAGTTCCGAGGCCCCGTTGATGACGCCCGGCTGGCCCGCGAAACCTGGTGCGGAAGCCACGAATCCGACCACCTTGACCACTTTCACCACCGCGTCGATACCGACGAGTGCGTGCACCGCGGCCAAGGCGTTGAGGCCGCTGATCCGGGCCAGCTCCTTGGCCTGCTCCGGGGTGACCTCGGCGCCGACCTTGCCGGTGGCGAGTAGTTCACCGTCAGCGATCGGCAGCTGCCCGGCGGTATAGACCAGGTTCCCGGTGCGGGTTGCGGGCACGTAGGCCGCCAGCGGGGCGACCACCGGCGGCAGCTCGATGCCCAGTTCGGTCAGCCTCTGCAGATGGCTCACTTGGGCCGCTTGAGGTAGGCGACGTGCTGTTCACCGGTGGGACCGGGTAGCACCGACACCAGTTCCCACCCGTCGGCGCCCCACTGATCGAGGATCTGCTTGGTGGCGTGTGTCAGCAACGGGACGGTGGCGTACTCCCACCGGGTCGGTTCGCTCATGCTGGAGAGCTTATCCGGAGCACGGATGTTCACAGCTAGCATGCACTGGTGGACCCTGCACCCAACCCGGTCGGCTGGCCGACGCGCCTGACCGAGGCCCGCCTGCATTTCGTATCGGGCAAAGGCGGTACCGGTAAGTCGACGATCGCTGCCGCGCTCGCCTTGGCCTTGGCGACGGGTGGACGCAAGGTGCTGCTGGTGGAGGTCGAGGGACGCCAGGGCATCGCCCAGCTCTTCGATGTGCCACCGCTGCCCTACAAAGAGGTGAAGATCGCGACCGCCGACGGGGGCGGCCAGGTCAACGCGCTGGCCATCGACACCGAGGCCGCGTTCCTGGAATACCTCGACATGTTCTACAACCTGGGCATCGCGGGCCGGGCGATGCGCCGGATCGGCGCCGTCGAGTTCGCCACCACCATCGCGCCCGGGCTTCGCGATGTGCTGCTCACCGGCAAGATCAAAGAGCTCGTGGTGCGCAACGAAAAAGGGAAGTCGGACAGCTACGACGCGATCGTCGTCGACGCGCCGCCGACCGGTCGGATCGCCCGGTTCCTGGATGTCACCAAGGCGGTCTCGGAGCTCGCCAAGGGCGGGCCGGTGCACTCACAGGCCGACGGCGTGGTGAAGATCCTGCACTCGCAGCTGACCGCCATCCATCTGGTGACGCTCCTGGAGGCGCTGCCCATCCAGGAAACCCTGGAGGCGATCGACGAGCTGCGGGCCCTGGACCTGCCGATCGGCAGCGTGATCGTCAACCGCAACATCCCGACCTATCTGCCCGCCGACGCGCTGGGCAAGGCCGCCGAGGGCGACATCGACGCCGACGCGGTCCGTGCCGGCCTCGCCAAGGTTGGAATCACCTTGTCGGACAATGACTTCGCGGGTCTACTCACCGAATCCATCCAGCATGCCACCCGGATCGCCGCCCGCGCGGAAAGCGCCGAGCAACTGGAGGAACTCGACGTGGCCCGCCTGGACCTGCCCGCCATCGCCGACGGCGTCGACTTGGGCAGTCTGTACGAGCTGGCCGAGGCGCTCGCCCAGCAGGGAGTGAGATAGCACCCATGAGCACCACGCCTCCCGCGCTCGATCTGGGCGCGATCCTGACCGACAAGTCCAATCGCGTCGTCGTGTGTTGTGGCGCAGGCGGTGTCGGCAAGACGACCACCGCCGCGGCGATGGCGCTGCGCGCCGCCGAATACGGCCGCACCGTCGTCGTGCTGACCATCGACCCGGCCAAGCGCCTGGCGCAGGCACTCGGCATCGAGAGCCTGGGCAACACCCCGCAGCGGGTGCCGCTGGCGCCCGAGGTCACCGGTGAGCTGCACGCCATGATGCTCGATATGCGCCGCACCTTCGACGAGATGGTGCTGCAGTACTCCTCCGACGCCACCCGCGCGGAGGCGATCCTGGAGAACCAGTTCTACCAAACCGTCGCGACATCACTGGCCGGCACGCAGGAGTACATGGCCATGGAGAAACTCGGCCAGCTGCTGGCCGAAGACAAGTGGGACCTCATCGTGGTCGACACCCCGCCGTCGCGGAACGCCCTGGACTTCCTGGACGCCCCCAAACGACTCGGCAGCTTCATGGACAGCCGGCTCTGGCGGCTGCTGCTGGCCCCGGGCCGCGGTATCGGCAAGCTCGTCACCGGCGCCGTCGGCCTGGCGATGAAGGCGCTGTCCACCGTGCTCGGCTCTCAGATGCTCGCCGATGCGGCCAGTTTCGTCCAGGCCCTGGACGCCACCTTCGACGGGTTCCGGCAGAAGGCCGACAAGACCTACGAACTGCTCAAGCGCAGGGGCACCCAATTCGTCGTAGTGTCGGCGGCCGAACCGGACGCGCTGCGTGAGGCCTCGTTCTTCGTCGACCGGCTCTCCCAGGAACGCATGCCGCTGGCCGGCCTGATCCTGAACCGGACCCATCCGACCTTGAGCAACCTGGCCGGGGAGCAGGCTGCTGCCGCCGCCGACAAGTTGGACGCGCAGGAGCCCGGTGGATTGACCTCGGCGGTGCTGAGGATTCACGCGGCCCGCGCGGCGACCGCCAAGCGCGAGGTGCGGCTACTGGGCCGGTTCACCGGCGCCAACCCGCATGTCGCCATCGTGGGGGTGCCCTCGCTGCCGTTCGACGTGTCCGACCTGGAGGCACTGCGGGCGATAGGCGATCAGCTCACGGGTGTCGCCGAAACCGCCTGAGAAAAGGCGTGTACCCCACGAATCGTGGGGTACACGGTGCTTGCTGGAACAGAAGGTCTAGACGGCGCTGCGGTGCTTGCGCTGGGCGGCGAAGAACTCGGCCCAGGACACCACCTCGGGGTGCTGTTTGAGCAAGGCGCGGCGCTGACGCTCGGTCATCCCGCCCCACACCCCGAACTCGACGCGGTTGTCCAGGGCGTCCGCGCCACATTCGGCGATGACGGGGCAGTGCCTGCAGATCACGGCGGCCTTGCGTTGGGCCGCTCCGCGGACGAACAGTTCATCCGGATCGGCCTGCCGGCAGCGGGCCTGGGAGACCCACGCGATGCGTGCTTCGGCCTCTGCGCAGGGCGCGGCAACGTCGGGTTGCTGGCCCGTGCCTGATTTGCGTATTGCAGTCGACGAAACTGACACCAGCAACCCTTTCGCTTCGACGGACCAGACCGCGGGTGCGATCTACGCCACATTGCGTCCAATAGTGTTACCTGAATCGCATTGTGTGTCCAAGCTAGGTGGTCAGAGGGGTTTTACGCAACAGTCAGATCACGATTTTTTGGGACGGGCGTGCAGTCGGGCCGTCCCACGTACAAACGCACCGCTCGCAGGCCACCTCAGAAACGTCTGGTTAGTCTGTTACCCATGGCAGAGCAGCACCCGGCGCGCCCACCCGTTGCGGTGACGCTCATCAAGCTCGCGTGGTGCTGCTTGTTGGCCAGCGTGATCGTCGCCGGTTTGATGTTTCCCGTGGTGGGCGGCTTCGGCCTGATGTCCAACCGCGCGTCCGACGTCGTCGCCAACGGATCGGCACAGCTGGTCGAGGGCGAGGTCCCCGCGGTGTCGACGATGACCGACGCCCGCGGCAACCCCATCGCGTGGCTGTACAGCCAGCGCCGGTTCGAGGTGCCCAGCGAGCAGATCGCCAACACCATGAAGCTGGCGATCGTCTCCATCGAGGACAAACGGTTCGCCGAACACAACGGTGTGGACTGGAAAGGCACGCTCACCGGGCTTGCCGGGTACGCCTCCGGCGATATGGACACCCGCGGCGGCTCCACGCTCGAACAGCAGTACGTGAAGAACTACCAGCTTCTGGTGATCGCCCAGACCGACGCCGAGAAGCGCGCCGCGATCGAGACCACGCCGGCGCGCAAGCTGCGCGAGATCCGGATGGCGTTGACCTTGGACAAGACGTTCACCAAACCGGAGATCCTGACCCGCTATCTCAACCTGGTGTCATTCGGTAACGGCGCCTTCGGAATCCAGGATGCGGCCCAGACCTATTTCGGCATCAACGCCTCGGAGCTGAACTGGCAGCAGGCCGCCCTGCTGGCCGGCATGGTCCAGTCGACCAGCGCACTGAACCCGTACACCAACCCCGACGGCGCGCTGGCCCGGCGAAATCTCGTGCTGGACACCATGATCGACAACATCCCCCAGGAGGCCGAGGCGCTGCGGGCGGCCAAGCAGCAGCCGTTGGGCATCTTGGCGCAGCCCAACGAGCTGCCGCGCGGGTGTATCGCCGCCGGGGACCGCGCGTTCTTCTGCGATTACGTCCTGGACTATCTGGCACGAGCCGGTATCAGTAAGGAGCAGGTGGCCAAGGGCGGCTATCTGATCCGCACCACGCTGGATCCCGACGTGCAGGCCAACGTGAAATCGGCGGTCGACGGTATCGCAGCACCCGATCTCACCGGTGTCGCCAGCGTGATGAGCGTGATCAGGCCGGGCAAGACCGCCCACCCGGTGCTGGCGATGGTCAGTAACCGCACCTACGGTTTGAACACCGAGGCCGGCGAAACCATGCAGCCCCAACCCTTCTCGCTCGTCGGCGACGGTGCGGGCTCGATCTTCAAGGTGTTCACCACCGCCGCCGCCCTCGATATGGGCATGGGTATCAGCGCCACCCTCGACGCGCCCGCGCGCTTCGAGGCCAAGGGTCTGGGCAGCGGTGGCGCCAAGGGCTGCCCGGCCGCCACCTGGTGTGTACAGAACGCGGGCAACTACCGCGGGCAGATGAGCGTCACCGACGCGCTGGCCACCTCGCCGAACACCGCGTTCGCCAAGCTGATCAGCCAGGTCGGAGTCCAGCGCACGGTGGACATGGCGGTCAAGCTGGGGCTGCGGTCCTACGCGCTGCCCGGCACCGCACGCGACTACGACCCGGAGAGCAACGAAAGCCTCGCCGATTTCATCAAGCGGCAGAACCTGGGCTCCTTCACCCTGGGTCCGGTCGAGGTGAACGCGCTGGAGCTGTCGAATGTCGCTGCGACGCTGGCTTCCTCGGGCACCTGGTGCCCGCCCAGCCCGGTCGACAAGGTCTTCGACCGCACCGGACAGGAGGTCTCGGTCACCACCGAGACCTGCGAACAGGTCGTGCCCGAAGGACTGGCCAACACCCTGGCCAACGCGATGAGCCATGACGACCAGGGCAACGGCACCGCCGCCGGTTCGGCCGGGGCCGCGGGCTGGAACCTGCCGATGTCGGGCAAGACCGGCACCACCGAGGCCCACCGGTCGTCCGCGTTCCTGGGCTTCACGAGCGCCTTCGCCGCGGCGAACTACATCTACGACGACTCCAGCACTCCCGGTGACCTGTGCTCGTTCCCGCTGCGCCAGTGCGGATCCGGCAACCTGTTCGGCGGTAACGAGCCGGCCCGCACCTGGTTCACCGCCATGAAGCCGATCACCCCGGACAGCGTGCAGTTGCCACCGACGGATCCGCGGTACGTCGACGGCGGACCGGGCTCGAAGGTGCCCAGCGTCGCGGGGATGAGCCAGGACACCGCGCGCCAGCTCCTCAAGGACGCCGGCTTCCAGGTCGCCGACCAGGCCAGCCCGGTGAACAGCGTGTCTTCGGCGGGCACCGTGGTGGGGACTTCGCCGTCCGGGCAGACCATCCCGGGTTCGATCATCACCATCCAGATCAGCAACGGCATCCCGCCGCCACCGCCGCCACCGCCGGCGGGCATTCCGGGCCTGGATCCGCTCGCCCCACCGCCGCAGGTGGGTTCCACGGTCATCGAGATCCCGGGACTGCCGCCGATCACCGTGCCGGTGCTCGGTCCGCCGCCACCGGCACCGCCGCCACCGTGATCACAGGTGTAAGGCAGGTCGTCGTACGTCACGGGCAGTAGTCTGCTGTCATGCCGTACGTCAAGAACACCGCTGCCATCGCCGCAGGCACCCTGGCCGCCGGCATCGGTTATGCGTCCCTCATCGAGCGCAACGCGTTCGCACTGCGCGAGCTGACCATGCCGGTGCTCTCACCGGGGTCCACCCCGCTGCGGGTGCTGCACTTGAGCGACTTGCACATGCTGCCGCGGCAGCGGCGCAAGCAGGCGTGGCTGCGTGAGCTGGCGGCGCTGGAACCGGACTTCGTCGTCAACACCGGGGACAACCTGTCGCATCAGCGCGCGGTCCCGGCCGTCGTGCAGGCACTCGGCGATCTGCTGTCGGTACCCGGGGTCTTCGTGTTCGGCAGCAACGACTATTTCGCCCCGAAGCCGAAGAACCCGGCGAACTACCTGGTCAAGAAACACAAGCGGATCCACGGCGCGCCCCTGCCGTGGCAGGACCTGCGGGCCGCGTTCACCGAGCGCGGCTGGCTGGACATGACCCACACCCGCCGAGAGTTCGACGTGGCGGGGCTGCGTATCGCGGCGGCCGGTGTGGACGACCCGCACCTGCGGCGCGACCGTTACGACGCCATCGCCGGGCCGGCCAGCCCGACCGCCAATCTCCGCCTGGGCATCACCCACTCGCCGGAGCCCCGGGTGCTGGACCGCTTCGCCGCCGACGGCTACCAGTTGGTGATGGCCGGGCATACGCACGGTGGGCAGCTGTGCGTGCCGTTCTACGGCGCCCTGGTGACCAACTGCGAGCTGGACCGGTCCCGCGTGAAGGGCCCCTCACAGTGGGGGGCCGATATGAAGCTGCACGTGTCGGCCGGCATCGGCACGTCCCCCTACGCGCCGCTGCGGTTCTGCTGCCGGCCGGAAGCCACCCTGCTGACCTTGGTCGCCGCGCCCACGGGCGGCGCGGTGCTCGGCGCCCGGGCCGGACAGGCGCACCCGACCGTCACGGCGCGGTGAACCCCCGGACATCGAGCGAAGGCCAGACCGTCACCCGCAGCCGGCCACGCGCGTGGGTGGACAACGCCGTCCGGCTGATCGAGGCCGACGCGCGCCGCAGCGCGGACACCCACCTGCTTCGCTACCCGCTGCCGAGTGCCTGGGCCGGCAGGGTCGACGTGCAGTTGTACCTCAAGGACGAGACGACGCATATCACGGGCAGCCTCAAGCACCGGCTGGCCCGTTCGCTGTTCCTGTATGCGCTGTGCAACGGATGGATCGGTGAACACACCACCGTGATCGAGGCCTCGTCGGGTTCCACGGCGGTCTCCGAAGCGTACTTCGCGGCGCTGCTCGGGTTGCCCTTCATCGCGGTGATGCCGTCCTCCACCAGCGCCAGCAAGATCAAACTGATCGAATCACAAGGTGGCCGTTGCCATTTCGTGGCGAAGTCGGCGCAGGTGTACGCCGAGGCCGAACGGCTGGCGGCCGAAACGGGCGGGCACTACCTGGACCAGTTCACCAACGCCGAACGGGCCACCGACTGGCGCGGCAACAACAACATCGCCGAATCGATCTTCGATCAGATGCGCGACGAGGCGCATCCGGTGCCGGACTGGATCGTGGTCGGCGCGGGAACCGGCGGAACCAGCGCGACCATCGGCCGGTACCTGCGCTACCGCCGCTACCCGACCGGGTTGTGCGTCGTCGACCCGGAGAACTCGGCCTTCTACCCGGCGTATGCGCAGGGCCGCGACGATATCGTGACGGGCGCATCGTCGCGGATCGAGGGGATCGGGCGTCCCCGGGTGGAGCCGTCGTTCCTGCCCGGCGTGGTGGATCGGATGGTGACGGTGCCCGACCCGGCGTCGGTCGCCGCGGCGCGCCATGTCAGCCGGGTACTGGGCCGGCGGGTGGGACCGTCGACGGGCACCAACGTGTGGGGTGCGTTCGGCCTACTGGCCGAGATGATCGCGCAGCAGCGCAGTGGATCCGTCGTGACGTTGCTCGCCGACAGCGGCGACCGCTACATGGACACCTACTTCGACAACGAATGGGTGACCAGCCACGGGCTGGACCCTTCGGAGCCGGCGGCGGTGCTCGACGAGTTCGAACGCTCCGGGTGTTGGCTCTGACCCTCGGCCCGGCCTGTCACGAACAGCCACAACGCCGCGAGAGCGAAGAACCCGACGTAGACCAATGCTCCCAGTCCGGTCATCTCTGCCTCCCATGTGTCGTGTGAGCGCGGTGCCCTGGTTCGTGTAACGCCGGCGACGCTCTAATTCTTTCCTAATCTGGAAAGTGCTGACCATCGCCACGCCGGGGGCACCAAGAAACCCGTCTTGAGCAGGCGTTTGGCTTCGCGGTACCCCGGTGCGATACGCTGTCGTGGCTTCACGCGGGGTGTGGCGCAGCTTGGTAGCGTGCTTCGTTCGGGACGAAGAGGTCGTGGGTTCGAATCCCGCCACCCCGACTCGTGTGATCGCAGGTAGAGGCCCTGACCGGGAATTCCGGTCGGGGCCTTCTTACTTCCCAGTCCGCAGCTGGTCCGCAGTGGCTGCCAGAGACCGCATTCGCGCGGCATCTAGTGCAACTGAAACTTGCTCCAGGTCGTCGGGGAACAGGTCGGCATACGTATCCAGGGTCAAGACCGCAGAAGCGTGTCCCAGCATCGTCTGAACAGCCTTGACGTTGGCCCCGGCGCTGATCGACAAGGACGCTGCCGTATGACGAAGGTCGTGAGGCGTGACGGTGGGATACGCCGGGTCTGCTTCCTGAAGCCGTTGGACAGCCATGTTGAACACCCGCGGCCGCCACGTCGACACTCGCAACAATGCTCCGCCGGGTGACGTGAACACCAAATCGTCTCGTCGCTTGCCGATCATGATCGCGGCCAGCGGATCAGCAAGGAACGCAGGGAAGGGCACCGAGCGACGCTCGTGGGATTTGGGTGACGACCACACCACACGTCCCTTGACCTCGGCGACCGCCTCACGGATATTTACCCTCCGGCGGAGCATGTCGAAGGACTCCACCCGTAGCGCTGCCATCTCGCCCCAGCGCAGCCCGGTGTAGGCCAGGAATCGAACAACAACGGCGTACTCGCCGACCTCGCGGGCCAGAAGCTCCACCTGCTGGTGTGTCAGGTAGCCCCGCGCTCGGTGCTGTCGTCGCGGCGACTTCACTCCTGTGCACGGATTGCGGGGGATCCGTCGATCGTCGACGGCCATCTCCAAGATCTGCCTCAGGACGCTGAGCGCGTTCTCGATGGTGGCCGGTTTGGCTCCGCCCGCCGCCAATTGCTGCACCCACGCCCTGATATCCGACGATTGCACGTCGGCTACAGCGACCGCGGCCCACCGGCCTTCGACGTAGCCCGACCAGGCGAATGCGCGTGTCGCAACCGTCGTCTCCTTCAAATGACCCTGTGTGCCAAGCCATTTCCCATGCAGCTCACGGACGGTGATGCGCCCGGCTTTCGGCGCGACATAGGTGCCGATCGTCTGAGCGGCCGTGATCTCATTGAGAAAGGCCTGAGCGTCCACCTTGCGGTCGAACGAACGCGTGTTCTCCCCGCCTTGATCGTCGACGTAACGGGCCAACCAGCGGCGGCCCATACCGCTACGTGCGGTGGGGCTCCCGTCTGATCGACGCCACCGGTCCTCGACACCAGCCCGACGGTTTCGTCGCTGCAAGTCGACCACCTCCTCTACCGCCAGTTTCACACCGACCACCGACAGCCGACGAAAGCGTTCGGCTGAAGTCAATTTGTAGGCGAAGTTGAGGGTACTGGTGGACAAATGCAGGGCGCCACCACCACCGTTGGATTCGTTGACAGAACCCACCATTGAGGAGCAGCTACATGGATCTACTGAGCGCCAAACAGGTTTCGGACATCATCGGCGTCCCCGTTGGAACTCTCCGCTACTGGCGCCACTGCGATATCGGGCCGGCCAGTTTCACCTTGGGCCGCCGGGTCGTGTACCGGCGCGACGAGGTACTGCGATGGATCGCGGAACAAGAAACCGCGACCCGGCGGGGAGGCGGAGACGCCGCGTGAACCGCGCCCACGAAAAAGACCCCGGGGCCTAGCCGAGGTCTTTGTTCGAACCACCTGATCATCCGACACGGAAGTTCCACATGAGAATAGCTCGTCAACGCAGCCTGCATAAGCACGGTGTGCAGGAAATCCTATGAGCGACAACACCGAGACGGACAAGAAGTCGGTGGCCGCGCGCTTGGTCGGCATGGCACAGGAACGCTACCTGCTCGGACTCTCCGATGAGGGTGAGCCGTTCGGAGCTGACCGCGATCGCCCGCACTTGGTCATGCTCCTCCGCGCCGGCAAGGCCGGTCTACGCGCCGACCTAGCCGCACGGTACTTCGCCGAGACCGGCGCGGTCGCCGGCGGCCAGGCCCTGACTGACGCCACGCTGATCCTTGAAGGATTGGCTGCCACGAAGCCGCCCGAACGCCTGAACCTCCGCGTCGCTGACGATGACGGCACGATCTACATCGATACCGGACTACCCAACGGCCAGGTGATTCGTATCCGACAGGGCCGGTGGACGCTGACCGAGCGGGCACCTGTGCGCTTTCTACGCACCAAGTTGACCGGAGCGATGCCGCTGCCGGCTCAGGGCGGGGATATCGAGAAGCTCTGGGATTTCGTCAACGTCGACTTCGAAGACCGACCGGTCCTCCTCGCTGCCCTCATTGCCGCTCTTGTCCAGACCGACGTCCCACACCCGATCTTGGCGCTGTTCGCCGAGCAGGGCAGCGCCAAGAGCACAACCACACGCATGCTGGTCGATCTCATCGACCCGTCACCGGTTCCCCTACGGCAGGCACCGCGTGATTCCGATTCGTGGGTCACTGCGGCGTCCGGGTCGTGGGTTGTTGCCTTGGACAATCTGTCGACGATTCCGCCCTGGTTGTCGGATTCCCTGTGCCGTGCCGCCACAGGCGACGGCAACGTCAAACGGGCGTTGTACACGGACTCCGATCTCGCGGTGATCAAATTCCGGCGGTGCGTCATCATCAACGGCATCGACGTCGGCGCAGTGCGACCCGACCTCGCGGAGCGACTGGCGACAGTCGACCTGCGACGCATTGATCGCCACATGCGACAACCGGAAGCCACGATGCGACAACAGTGGCGCACGGCTCTACCAGGCATTTTGGGCGGGCTTCTTGATCTGGCCGCCGTGGTTCATCAACGGCTGGAAACCATTTCGGTCGACGTGTCGCCACGGATGGCGGACTTCAGTCGCACGCTGGCGGCCGTTGACGAGATTCTGTCGACCCATGGCTTCCGGCGTTACTTGTCACGCGCCAGTCAACTCTCCGAGGACAGCCTGTCCGCCGACCCGTTCATCGAACAGCTAAGGCTGCACATCCGGGAACCACTCATCGGAAAGTCCGGCGGCGACCTGCTGGCGACAGTCACGCCGACCGGCGACACCTGGCGCAGACCAAAGGAGTGGCCTCGGAACGGCCGGGATGTCACAGCCGTCCTGCGACGGCACGCACCTGCGCTCCGGAGTCTGGGTTGGGCGATCGAAGACGATGGCGCTCGAAATCATCGGAACGTGCTGCTGTGGACCATCTATCCGCCCTACAAAGATGTGTCGGCCAAACAACCCTCGCAATCCTCGCGTCCCTCGCGCATTTCGGCTCCGCGTGAGCTGTCGTCCTTTGTTCAAGATCTGCCGGCGCCCCGCCAGACCATCCCGAACAAGCATTCGGGCGACAATCTCGACGTCGAGGCCTCATGACCGCGCTCGTCGTCACGGCTGCGCCGGACCTTTCGGGCACAATCAGCACCACGTCCCTCTACGTGAGGAGTTGGTGTCCGTGAGCGCGCAATTCGAGGCGATCGCCCAGGCGGTCATCCACGACTGGCCTGACTACGGGTGGTCCGGCCGATTGGAGGCGGCCATCAAGCAGCTGTATCTGTCAGAACTTACTTATCCGGCAACATGGTCCAGCGACCGTTGCGAGGAGTTCGCAGAGAGCCACGCCGGCGACGACGCGCTCCTTCTCACCAGCTCACTGGACGACCTCATCGATACCGTCACAGATTGCTATGTGCGCGATCACGGAGTTCTCCCCCATCGTGACGATTCAGCTCTGTTACTTACAGCGGCGCGTCGGGACGTGCTCGACGAGCTGGAGCTCCGGTTCGCGGCTGACCTACCTGCCGAGATCGCCGCGTTGACAGCCCACGGTGTTGGAAGGGCAAATGGCTCTCTGACGGCGTGCGGGCCGGCCCAACGGCGGCAGAGCAGCACACTGCGCCTAAGCCGTTCTTAGGTAGGTTCCGTTTTGCGGCGGCACCATCCGCTTCGAAATGGCCTTTCGCACTCCCGTGTCGACAGACGAGATGCGATCGAGCGGCGCATAGATCCCTTGAAGCCGCGTTCGCTATTTCCGGACCGGGGGCGCTGCCTCTCCTGCTCCTCATCTCTGACGATAGCGCCTACACTTGTCGGTAGGTGCATCTAAGGTGCATCTCTATGGACAGGACAGTATGACCATCGATCCACACACACTTCGCCCAGCTGAGGACGTTCCATTGGGGGGGCTGCCCTCGGCCGATCCGACCCTGCTCGGAAACGCTCCCCTCGAAGTCGCAGTGATCGAGATCCGGTATACCGCCCGTACCGACGAGATCACACCGGAGGTCGCCGCTGCTTTCCGGGACGACCTTGTGGAGAACACGGGGGTGGACTTCCCGAGCATTCAACCCACCGTTCAACAGCAGATGAGGATCGACTTCGGGGCCAACGGCGTTGCCCAGGTGGCAGCGGAGTCCAGTGGGTGGCAAATTGCTTCCGCGGACGGAGCACACGTCACGCTCATGCCCGACATCCTGATCATGCAGGTCAACCGCTACGAGCGGTGGCGTACCAGCATGAAGGCTCCGCTAACCGTTCTGGTCGAATCTCTCGGACGGTTAGTCAAGCCATCGTTGGTGCACCGCATCGGTCTGCGGTACGTCGACCGCTTCCATGACAGTGGGTTCAACTCTGCAGAGGCTTGGCGTGGCCGGATCGACGACACCCTTCTGGGCCCTGTGCTTAACCCAGTGTTCGGCGGCAGTGTTCGAGGTGCTCAACAGCAGGTGGAGATCCGGCTTGATGATCATCACGGCGCGTTGCTGCGGCATGGACCAGTTCGCGATGATTCGGGCAAGTGCGTGCAGTATCTACTCGATACGGACGTGTTCCGCCACTCCTCATTCACGTTCGACGTGCGAGAGGTCGTCATCTCAGCGGAGCGGCTGAACCGCACTTCGTTGTCACTTTTTCAGGCGTCGGTTACCGATACCTACCTGAAAGAGCTTCGAGAAGGGAGCGCGAAATGACGATCATGGAGCAGCAGCCGACCGGCTCCCGCGTGCTCCGGTCACCTTCCTGGGCCCGAGCACAAAAGGGCCTGTACCCGGCCCCTTGCGAGGACGGA
The DNA here is from genome assembly GCF_011758805.1 of Mycolicibacterium fluoranthenivorans. Taxonomy (NCBI): domain Bacteria; kingdom Bacillati; phylum Actinomycetota; class Actinomycetes; order Mycobacteriales; family Mycobacteriaceae; genus Mycobacterium; species Mycolicibacterium fluoranthenivorans. Next base: position 407,054 of record NZ_JAANOW010000003.1, read on the forward strand.
CTCTGGTCCAGCACGTTCGTGGAGATGAGTTCATCGCCGGGGTTGCGGGATGTCGTCGCGCATTTCTCTGGAGCCCTCGACCCGTGCGGATGGGATCAGGTTCGCGTCGAAGTTTTCAAGAGTCTCGACGGGCAGATGAACCTTCCGGGCTCGGCGCTGTGGTTGACGATGCCGTATACATTCATCGATACGGTGCTGTCCGACGAGCAACAGGTCGACGAGACGGTCGACGTTCTTGATGCCTTCGAACGAATCCGAGCCGAACTGGGCCTAACGCAGAAGGAGATGTTCAAGGCCACCGGCATCAACAAGCGCACGTTCCACTCGTGGGCGGCAAAGCCCCCCGCCAGCCGGCCCCGTGTAGCCAGCTTGGGTGGACTGTGGGAGTTGGCGGACGCCGTCGACGACCTCCGCAGCACACTGGACCAGCCGATGAACAGGTGGCTGCGTGCCGACAAGAAGCGAGCCTCCGCACTACTCGACGGCCGGTTCGACGACCTCGTTGACCTGGCTGTGGATCGGACGCCGTTCCCTCGGCGAGAGATCGGCACTTCGGTATACGAGGGGATCGCCGAACACGTCGAGACACCGATCATTCGAACCGGTGGTCCGGTGGTGACCGAGAACGTCGAGGACGGATTCGCCCGGTGACTATTGATCGACTCCTGCCGGAGCGATGGCCCCCGCACACGCTTCTCGCTCTGGAGCGGTGGCGGCAAGGGCATCTTCTCCCGATGGATCGCGGCGCATGGATCGTCCCAGCGTGGGTAGATGACCCTGTAACCGGAGAACCCGCTGCCGATGGAGCGTTGGGTGAGGTGCGTGCTCGGTCAGCACCATTGAGCGACAGCGGGTATGCCGCGGTGGTGTCACAGACCTGCGACATTGCGGGCGGTCCCGGGATGCGGCATCCGCTGGTGCAGGCATGCCCGGTACGCGACATCTCAGTCTTTTCGACGGAGAAGGTCCAGCAGATCAAAGACCATCAGCTCTCCGACTACGTCTGGCTAAGTGAGCCTCCGGTTCCTGGAGCGGTTTGGGCCGTGGACCTGCGCGCGATCGTTCCGGTCAGCAAGGGTTTGCTCGCTGCGCAGGAACCGGTCGTGGGGTTCGCCTCGATTGAGGACGAGCTCATTCTCGGACAGCGCCTTGCCAGCAAACTTGGCCGGCCTGCTGTGCACGATGCGCTTGCCGGTCCGGTATTCGAAGCTCTGCGCAAACTCATTTCGAAGGCGAAGAAGTCGCAGGACTGGTGCGATGACGTCGAACAGCTTCGTTTGGAGATCGTCGAGGGGACCACACTGTATCCGAAGCGTGTGCGACTACTCGTGCTGACAGACGTCCGCTTCGGACCGTCGGAGAAGAAACCGCTTCGCGACGAATGGAAGTCCCATCGGAAGTCATTGAACGCCGCCGGGATTACTTGGGAACCAATCCATTTCCTCACGGTCGACAAATGCCCCGTGCGACTCTATCGCGCGTCGGTACCCATCGAAGCGCCGACTCTCGAGCGCGGACGGTTTGCATAGACCCACTCGGGGTGTCCGCCTCACCAATCGCACAGCTGATTTCGGACAGGGTGGCCCCACGTACCTATCGAAGCACGCCGCGGTCCGCTCCCGGCCGGATCGCGGAGTCAGAAGGCAGGTTACGAGCGACTGCGCTCACTGGCGACGGATCCGCCCTAGGGCGCTCGGCAACGCCGATGCCGATGTTGCGCAGGACGCACATCGATTGCCTGGCGGGTTATCTGCCACGTGACCCAGGTTACGCAGCGCGCATCACGCGGGCACAACGGGCGTTGACGACCAGATGATCGATACGGTTGCTGAGCCGTTCAGGCGCGATACGGATAAACAGCTTTGGCGAGATCACGCGCCGCCGTCAGAGTCGCTCGGTCGAGGTCCTTGTGCCGTGCCCGTTCCGTGAGCCTCGCTAGCAGCGTGCACAGCGCCCGCTCGTCCCGGGAGGCAATGTCTGCGGCGTCGAGCGCGCTGACAGGGACAGGAGCCGGTGAATCTTCAGGCGTCAGGGCGAGGTCGGTCGCGGAACCGGCCCTCGGCACCTCGACGACGCGGATCGGCGTTCCGTGGCGCTCGGCAGCCATGCGTGCAGCAGATGAGTCGCGCCGACACGTGTCCGAGCAGTAGAGCCGGCGGCGTCCGCGACGTGGCCTGTCTTCAGGATCCATCATCAACACATCGCATCGCACGCACCGCGGCCACTCCGTGTCCACACGAGCGTCGCGCCATGCATCAGCGCGCGCAGCCGGTTGCTTCTTAACGGTTTTCGCCGCCTTGCTGCGCAGCAGCGCGCGTATCTCTCTGACATCAACACCGACCAGCTCGGCGATAGCCGCCAACGTCGCGCCACGTTCCCGCATGTCCTTGATCGATGCACAGGCTTCCGCGTAATAGCGGCTGCGCCTGCGCTGCGCCTCCGCCTCCGCTTGCTGGCGAGACTGCGCGACGCGACGGGCCTGCCATTCGTCCACATCCTGCAGGCGTCCGATCAACGCCCGAACGGCGGTCGCGTCATCGGCGTTGGCACGGTCCTGCTGCGCTCGCACTTCGTTCGCTCGGCGTTGCGCCTCGACGGCGCGACGACGCGCCTCCAGTTTCGACACAGCAGTCATGTCGACAACCTACGAAGCAACACGAGGTTTGGTCCACGACCACAGCCACATTCGTCTCAGTTCCGCGCGTCGCTCAGCGTCACTTCCGATGGCGCGCCCCGGCCGCTGTCGTCACTGCCGAGTAACCCGCCCCGCTTGCCACCAAGCCATCCCTGCCAGCCAGTTCCTCCAATTCCGACACACCTCTTGCACTCTGGGGCCAGCACGATCACTTTTCGTCGGACGATAAACACGCATCCATCCGCAATGCCATTGACGAAAGTGCTACGGGGTCTCAACGCGAGCAACCGCACTGCGAACGCTGAGGCGGTTCACGTCGCCTGGCCCGACATAGTCGTCGTGGGCATGCCTGCGATCTGCGTGCACGGCCCCTAGCGAGTGACGGCGAACATTTCGCCGGTGCCATCGCCGACGTGACTGGAGTGCAGAGGAAAGTTCGAAGACCAGCCAGACTGGGCGCAGTGAAACTCGTTGTGCTAGAGGGCTATGCGAGCGGTCGCCCTGCATGCAGACTGGCGGCCTTCACGCGCTTGGTCTCGCCATCGTCGCTCTTGCAGTGGGCGGCGAGAAAGTCGTCGACGAGGTTCACGCAGTCGTCGTGAGTGATGGTGCGGATCCCGGTCATCCGGGCGAAGGCGAGTGGGCCGACCAGTTGGCACAGCGCCAGTTCTCGGTCGAAGTTCTCCAACTCGGCTTGTGCCTTCGGGCTAGAGAGTATGGCGTCGAACGGTTGCCGGTACTGGTCGACGACTCGGGCCCGCAACGCGCCGGATGTGTGTCGATCATCGGCTTCGTTCGTCGGGCCGGTGGGACCAAGGGACAGCCATGCCAGGGTCGTGACATGCAGTGGCGCGTCGTTGAAAAGAGCGGCTTGGCGGCTTAGCAATTCGATCAGCTGGTTACGCAGAGGGCCGCTGGTCGGTGTTGGAGTTGCCACCTGTGGAAGCAGTCGCTCGAACGTGGCTGCGAGCAGATGGGACGAACTTTGGAAATGGCGGTAAAGCGTGGTTCTGGCCACTTTGGACGCTTTGGTGACGGCATCGATCGTGACGGCTTCCACGCCGCCAGTGCTCAGAAGGGTCGCGGCTGCATCCAGCAGTCGATTTCGGGACCGGATTCGCCGCGGGTCCACGTCATCGTCAGGGACCGGCGCTGGCTGACTGTCGCTCACTCAATTCACCTCGGCGGTCGATTTCACGCGATGCTGTCCTGTCAGTCTAGCATTGTGGTACTAACGGTATCGAAGCGAAACCGATAGTATTGGAGCGTGATTGTGCCGGAAAGCGCGTCGCTGCCGAAGCGGTTACCTTCGCACACGACAACGTGCATGGGTTGCGGCCCGGACAATCCCCACGGACTGCAGTTGGTGGTGCACCGCAGCGGCGACGCGGTGTACTCCGACGTGATTTTCGACGAGCGCCACATTGGGGCTCCTGGGCTGGCCCATGGCGGAGCAGTTGCGGCGGCGTGCGATGACGTCTTGGGATTCACATTGTGGATCGCCGGCACACCAGCGGTGACTCGCAGCCTGACAGTGGAGTATCTGCGGCCGGTACCTCTGCATCAACCCCACAGGATCACCGCCCACATCCGGTCCCGCGAAGGACGGGCTCTGCACGTCATGGCGACGGGCACTGATTCCGATGGGGCCAACCGCTTCACCGCCACTGCGGTATTTGTCGCGGTCAGCACGGATCACTTCGCTGCGCACGGCGACGTCAGTGCTTTTGGCGGCCTTCTCGAACAGTTCTCACGCCACGGCGGCCTCGACGACGGGCGATCATGACGCTCCCCCTTTCTCGCAGCCATGGCAAAACCCGACCGCTGGAGGCAAATTCAGCCGGCGGCCGGACGCGGACCGCTGTAGCGCCCGCCTCGCATTCATCCACCCAGCGCCGGGAAGCGATTCTGGACGCGGCCCTGCTCGTGGCCACGTCAGGTGGCTATGAGGCGGTTCAGATGCGGTCGGTCGCCGAGCGGGCCGGTATCGCCGTCGGCACGCTCTACCGCCACTTCCCGGCGAAAACCAACTTGTTGGTGGCGGCGCTGACGCGCGAGTTTCGCCGACTCAACTCGGCTGACGACTGGGCTAGCGGTGACGGCACGCCACTGGAACGGCTCGAACGTCTCACCACACACCTACATGACCGCTGGCAGCGCGACCCCTGGCTGACATCAGCCATGACACGAGCCTTCGCCGTTGCAGACACCCGGGCAGCCGCAGAACTAGACAGCGCCGCCGCCGAGATTCAGAACCTGCTGGCCCGCACGCTCAGGGGCGGCGAACCGACTCCCGCCGATTTACACATCGCCGCGATCATCTCCGACGTGTGGCTGGCCAACCTCGTGGCCTTCAGTGGCCACCGAGCGTCGGCCGCCGCTACCCGCGAACGCATCGACCTGGCCACTCGGCGCGTGGTGACCAGCCGCGCACGACCCGCGGAAACCGCATAACGATACTAGTAGTATCGCAGCGCTACCTAAAGTACCCTTAGGGCGAGGCTCGATGACGCGGCGAAGGAGAGTGCCATGTATACCCAATGGATCGAAAATTGTGTCGTGCAACGCGTCTCCGTGCGCGACGGCCTGGTCCTGGACCTGGACGACTACAACGAGATTGTCATCTCGTGTCCCTTGCTGCTGACACTGCCTGCGTTCGACCGGTATCCCGTAGAAGCGGTGCGCATCGATCCACTCAAGATCGCGACAGACGAACGCCCGTTGTTGAACCTCGCCGGCGCGGTGTGCACTCAAGCCTGGTCCGGCGACGATGGAGGGCTACACCTGAGGTTCTCGCGTGGACACAGCATCGACGTCGACCCCGATTCCGAGGAAACGGCATGGGAGTTGTACGGCAAGCGCCACGGCTACATGGCATGCCTACCCCGGGGGCGGGTACGCGTGGTTCGCCACGACCTCCCCGACAGCGACGACGCCAACATCGTCAACAACGCCGCACAACTGTCGGCGGGGTCGGCGCGACAGACGCACTAAATGCGACCGCGGACGGGGACGGGTCAACTTCGGCGGCAATGCGTGGATCAGATTGAACGTGGACCGGACTGCCCTGGCGACATCGAGGCGGGCGAGCATTCCCGAATGATGCTGTCGAGGTTTTGCTGCACGCGCTCGGGAGCGATGCCAACCGATGGTGAATACAGCATGATGTGGTCCAGGACGCCGTCGTAGCGGCTCAGTTGTTCACGGACCTCGTCTGCCGTCCCGGCGACACCCATGGTGTCGATCATCTCCTCCGACACCGCGGCGAACATCGCCGGGAAATCGCGCTGGGCGAATGCTTCCCGGATGGTTCGGCCTTCGCTGGCGAAGCCGTTTACATCGAGTACCGTCTCGTACGATTTGACCGAGGAGTAGAACGCAATCTGCTGCGCCAGTTCGCGCCTCGCAACCTCGGCGTCGTCGTGAATGGCGCACATCACCATGGAAATGATTTCCACGTCATTGGGGTCGCGGCCCGTGTGCGCGGCACCCCGGGCGATAGCGGGCCGGACGATCTCCTCTACGTAGGTGGTCGTGAACAGGGGATGTCCGGCCAGGCCGTCGGCCACCCGCCCGGCCGCCTCGCACATCCGGGGCCGAACACCGGCAGTGACGATCGGGATCGCCCGGCTGGAGGGTCCCACGTCGCCGGTCGGGGTGAGATTCATTCTGTAGAAACGGCCCTCGTGATGGATCGGGCCTTGATGCAGGTTCCATATCCGGCGCAGCAGCATCACGAGTTCTTCCATCCGCAGTGCGGGTGCGGAGGTGTCGGGCACGCCGTGCCAGTCGCTCATCATCCGTTTGGTGCCGTTGCCGATGCCCAGCACCAGTCGTCCGTTGGAGAGTTCGTCGAGGTCGCGCGCCTCGGTGGCCAGCACCAGGGGACTTCGGCCGACGCCATAGAGAATGGAGGAACCGATCCGGCAGTTCTGTGTGCGGTTGGCCATCGCGGCCATGGAGATTGATCCCGACCGGGAGTAGAACTCCGAGGCCCATACGGCGTCGAACCCGGCCGCGTCGGCGGCCTGTGCGGTCTGGGCCAGTGACTTCAAATCCGCGCCGAGAACCGACAGGCCGTAGGTGCTCATGACCGGTCTCCTGTGCGCGGGCGCGGCCCGTCGAATATGACGGTGCTGACCCGTGGCCGCCGTCTGGTGGAGGTGATCCTCGGCGACCAGGTACATGAGTGCGTTGATGGTGTTTGCGTCGAGCGGGGTAAGAGACGTGGAACGCGCGCGGCCAGCCGTGCGCCACCTCCAAGGCTGGTGCTCAGCATCTTCCCTCCCTGGGTGACCGCACAATGCAGGGTGTCGAAGTAGCCTTCTGTATGGAACTAGTGAAGTGCGCCATCGTGACGACGACGAATAACCCTGAGGCGGACGCGACTAGCTGACCGGTAGTCTCCTCGCGCAATTCTGTCCGGACTTCGAGTTTCCGGCCGGTCTTGGACACCAGCTCGGCGCTGACCTCGTAGGGGACCCCCAGCAACACCGGCGCGTAGAACTCGGTATCGAACTTGCGGGTGACGGCCATCTCACCGACGACGTACAGCAACATGCCCACCATGTCGTCGAGTACGGTCATGACTGCGCCGCCATGTGCGATACCGGGTGCGCCGCGATGTCTGCCGTCGAAGATATGCCTGGCACCCACCCCGTCGCCATGCCGACGCGCTCGCAGGCGATGACCGTGCGGATTGTCTGTGCCGCAACCAAGGCACCACGGGTGGTGCGCATCAAGGTAGTCGCCGTCGGCGGCGACAGCACGATTCTGAAAGCTATGCCACCATGCGATGGCCGAATCTTCTTCCGCTTGCTCTTCGATGACGAAACCCTCCTAAATAGACCCTCGTAGCGCGTGGTTCACCACACGACTGAAGAATTGCGCCGGCGTCGACTGGGCTGATCGCCGGTAGATATGTATGTAGGACTCGTTAGCCCGCCGAGATCATCGCTGCGACACACCTTCCGATTAGGACACTGTCGGCTATCTGGTCCTGCCCGTAATCCCTTGGACTGCAGTGTATTCATAGCCGGCCAGATCGCGTCACAATGAACTGGCACACAGTCCGCAGCGCCTCACAACTCCTGGGAGAAGGCGTCACGCTGGGCTCCAGCGCCAGCCATGAGCGGGCCGTACCGGTGATGCAACTCTGTAACGATGTCGGTGAAGGGGAGATCGTGGTACCAACCGCGGTCGTTGAGGTACTCCATGTGTTGGCTTCCCCCACCGTCGTAGGCATGGAGGAGCGCATCGGTGTGGCCGTCGAAGTCGATCGGAGGTACACCGAATCGCGCGCAGAGCTCGGCATTGAACGCCGGAGTGGCCTTCACCCAGCGGTTGTTGAGTTGTAATTCGCTATATCCGTGGTAGACGAACACGTCGGTACCTCCCATCCGGGCACGCAATGTGGTGGTCTGCAGATGGTTGCGCACGTCCGCGAATCCGAGCCGGGCCGGAATGCCCGCCGCACGAGCTGCCGCGGTCAGCAGCACCGCCTTCGGTATGCAATACGCCCTCGACGCTGTCGCTACATAGCTCGCCCGATAATGCTCGGGATCGTCGTCGGTGCTATAGGGATCGTACCAAATCCTGTCCCGCACAGCGGTGAAGATCAACCTCGCCTTCTGCACAGGGTCACGAACGTCACCGACCGCGTCCTCGGTGAAGCGCTGTACATCGTCGTGCTGCCAATCGAGGAACCCAGTTGTCTCCAGGAAACTCGATTCGTTTGAAGTGTCGCTCACAGATAGCCTTTCAGATAAGCCTCGAGGCCGGTATCGACAGTGCCAACGGATCGACTGGCCGTTTCGAGGGCTTCGACGAGGCGTGTTTCGGAGTCCGGGATCGTCGCGGCGATTTTGGCCGCAGCGAGACTACGACTCCGTAGCGATGTGCCGGCATCGGTGGCTGCGGCCGCAAGCTCAGACCACGCTTGGGAAGCGTGTCGGGCCGCGGCCGCCGCTTCGGCTGCGGCGGCGTCCCCGAGGAGATCGGCGATATTCTGGCAACCTTGTGCTTGCAGCATACGAAAGAGCCCGCCACCGGTTCCGGCTTTCTCGATGAACGCCCCGAGCCCGAACAATGCCGCGGTCAGGGCGTCGTCATCAAACACCGTTGGCCAATGCCGTACGTCATCGGCGAACTCCTGCACACCCTTCAAACCGGAAGCCTCGACTTCAGCTGCCTCGATGCGCAGTAGCGGCGCACCTACGGCACCGCCGCGCATGAAAGCTGCGCTCGCGGCTAATGCAGTGGCGGCAATCGGCCCAAGGTCGGGCACTCGCTCCGGCCAGTCGACGTGATATGTGGTGTGCCGGGTCGGTGTAGGGAACCCTACCGAGGACCGCGCCCGGCGCAGGTCATCATAAGCCACCGTTTGGGTGGTCTCGCGGTCATTATCGACCACATAGGCAACCCCTTGTTCGTCATCATATCCGGTGATGACGATGTCGTGACGGCTCATGTGCAATCGGACGCGCAGGTAAGGAAGTTCGCCGATGTCAGCCCAGACCATGACGGGTCGGCCCTTGTCGACTTCGTCGGTAACAAATGACCATCCCACGTCTGCGTCATCGGTCGATCGCACGACGCAGTTTGCACCAACTCGGGAGAGGTAGTCTTTTTCCAGGTCGCTTCCTCGTCCTACCAGGTAGATCTGGGGAAACAATTGCGTAGAGCGGACGTACGAGAAGTCCAAGGCTCCGCCGAGGGTGAAGACCAATCCTTCACTGAGTGTTTCTGTCCCCCATCCTAGTTGTGCCCATTCAGTAAGGTCACGCAGCGCACCGGAACCACAGTGCCCTCCTCTCCTATGGAGATAGGGAATTTCAATCCTCGCCATCGCCGCTTCCTCTCTTATCCAATAGCACTGTTAACACTCATCGAAAGCTACATACCATCAAGGCGTCCCGGCTGGCGGTAGGTGCCAGAACTGTTCGACCGCAGCCAATCTCACCCGCGCAGCTCGAGCGCCTATGACTATGGGAAACATTGCTTTCGATCGCTATCCCGCATCGAAGCGTCAACGGTGAGAGCCCCTGACCCGCAGCATCGCCATCGTTGTACTGAGCTCGCTTGGTGCCGTTTTGCGCTTCCCTGCTTTGGGTGCTCTGTCAGAATCGGATGAGTCCTCGGATGTTGCGGCCTGACCGCATGTCGTCGTAGCCCTCGTTGATCTGATCGAGGGTGTACTCACGGGTGATCAGCTCGTCGAGTTTGAGGTGTCCGGAGTTGTAGAGTTCGACGAGCCGCGGGATGTCGTGGGCGGCGTTGGACGAGCCGTAGAGGGCGCCGCGGATCTGCTTTTCATACAGCGTTAATTCCAGCAGTGAACCCGACATCGATGTGTCTTCGGGGTGCCCGATCGCGGTAACGACCACACGACCGCGTTTACCGACCAAGGACAGCGCCTCACCGATGTAGGACCCTTCGGCGACATCGGTGGTCAACACGCAGACATCGGCGAGTTTGCCGCGGGTGATGTCACTGATCAGTGACCAGGCCTCGTCGACCGTGCCAACGGCATGCGTCGCACCGAAACCACCGGCTTGTTCACGCTTGAACGCCACCGGATCGACAGCCACGATGTTCAACGCGCCCGCGATGCGGGCACCCTGAATCGCATTCATACCGATGCCACCGGCTCCGATCACCACCACGGTGTCCCCGGCACGCACCTCACCGGTGCGCACCGCCGACCCGTACCCGGTCGTCACACCACACCCGATCAACGCCGCCTTGTCCAGCGGTGTCCCCTGGTCGATTTTGACCAGAGACGCCTTGGGGACCACGGTGTATTCCGAGAACGTGCCCAGCAGGCACATCTGGCCGACGTCCTCACCGCGGGCATGGAAACGGTACGTCCCGTCGATCTGGGGTCCCATCATGAGCGCCGCACCCAAGTCGCACATGTTGCCCATCCCCCGCGCGCAATAGGAACAGTGCCCACACGACGGCAGGAACGTCAGGATCACCGAATCGCCCTCGGCGACGTTCTCGACACCCGCACCCACTTCGACCACGGTGCCGGCACCCTCGTGGCCACCGACGACGGGCAGCGGAATGGGCAGGTCACCGGTCACGAGGTGCTCATCTGAATGGCACAACCCGGTCGCGGTCAACCGGACCAGCACCTCATCGGGGCCGGGCGGATCCAACTCGACCTCCTCGACCTCCCACTTCTCTCCCAGGCCCCAGAGCACTGCAGCGCGTGTCTTCATATGTGTCTCCTTAACATCGATGTTTCGGTCGCAGTGGATTGATGATTCACGCCAGTGTCTCGACGGTGAGATCACCGTCGGCGTACTGGCGGCGCAGCTTCTTCTTGTCGAACTTGCCGGTCGAGGTCAGCGGAATGTCGGTGACGAACGCCCACCGTTCCGGTAGCCACCACTTGGCCACCCGCGGACGGAGGAACTCGGTCAATTCCGCGGCGGTGGCGGTGCGGTCGGCAGCCAGGACGACCACCGCCAGCGGTCGTTCCTGCCACTTGTCATCGGGAACCCCGATCACGGTGGCGGTGCGCACCGCAGGGTGAGCGGCCAAATCGTTCTCCAGCTCCACCGAGGAGATCCATTCGCCCCCGGACTTGATGACGTCCTTGGAACGGTCGGTCAGCGTGATGAACGCATCCGGGCTGATCGTCCCGACGTCTCCGGTGCGCAACCACCCGTCCGGCGACACCGCCGAAGTGTCATGCTCGTAATACGACCCGGTGATCCACGGGCCGCGGATCTGAATCTCCCCCACCGACTTTCCGTCCCAGGGCTGCTCGGCGCCGGCGTCGTCGACGATGCGGGCTTGCACACCGGCCACCACTCGGCCCTGGGTTCCGCGCAGGTAAAGGGACCTCTCCGGGGTGTCGCTGTTCCGCGGCAATGCGACCGCGGCCAGCGGGGACGTCTCGGTCATCCCCCAGGCCTGCACAATGCGGACGCCCAGCTCGTCATAGGCGGTCATCAACGACCGCGGAACCGCCGAACCACCGCAGGCCACCATCTTCAGCGAACTCACGTCGTGGCCGGGATTGTCGCGAAGATAGTGCAGAACGTCGGTCCAGATCGTCGGCACAGCGCCCGCCATCGTCGGGCGCGCGGCCTCGATCATCTCCACCAAGGGCGCCGCCTGCAGGAAACGGTCGGGCAGCAGAAGCTGCGCGCCCGCCATCATCGCCGCGTACGGGAGCCCCCACGCGTTGGCGTGGAACATCGGAACGATCGCCAACACCGTGTCGTCAGGACCGATGCCCAAGGCATTCGTGGTGCACGCCGCCTGAGAGTGCAACCACGTCGAACGATGACTGTAGACAACGCCCTTCGGGTGCCCGGTGGTACCGCTGGTGTAGCACATCGCGGCGGCCGACTGCTCGTCGACGTCGGGCCAGTCGAACGTGCTCGGCTGGTCGGCCACCACGTCGTCGTACCGAAGGACGTCCTTGCCGCACCCCTGGACCGCGGCGAGGTCACCCGTGCCGGTCACCAGCACCGTGCGGACCGAGGTCATCGACGGCAACGCCGTCGCCAACAGGCCCAGCACCGTACCGTCGACGATGATCACCCGATCATCGGCGTGATTGGCGATCCACGTCAGCTGGTCCGGCGGCAGCCGCAGGTTCAACGTGTGCAGCACCGCGCCCATCGACGGCACCGCCGCGTAGGCATCCAGATGCTCCTGGTTGCTCCACTGCAGCGTCGCGACACGCTCGTCTCCACGAATGCCGATCTCGCGCAACGCATTCGCCAGCCGTGCCGCGCGCTCCCCCACCTCGCGGTAGGACACCCGAGAGATCTGTCCGGGCCCTCGCGCCGTCAGCACATCGCGATCGCCGTGGATCGTCGAGGCGTGGCGCACGATCCCGGCCACCGTCAACGGAACATCCTGCATGGTGCTCTTCATCGCACGCCCGTCCTGCAGCCCGCGGTGAAGCGTCGTTCACGCATCGATGAGGTCCTGCCGATTCTCGTTCTGCAACAGCAACCGGTACTCCGGGAACAGGTTCTTGGCCTGCGGGATCATTTTGATCAGCTTCGCCGCCGGGCCCTTTGCGCGCACCGTTCCCCTGGCCATCGCCATCGTCAGGTTCACCTTGCCCAACCAGAACTTGTTCCCGGTGTCTGCCGACATGAACAGCTCGACATTGGGCACCGCGGTGCTGTCCGCACCCGTCTCCACCACCTTGTTCGCCATGTCCACTGTCACCACTGCGTCCGGATCGGTGTAGTGCACCCGCAACACCACACCCGAACTCACGAGCTTATCGGCCAGCCCTTCCTTCTCCAGGCCCCGCCGAAAGATTCCAGCCAGAAAGGTATAGACCTCGTCCTCATCCTTGAAAACCGCCATCGTCAACCTCCACCAATCTCGTTGTCAGCATTAAAATATCGCGAGCATCGACTCCATCACGATGCCCTCACTGGATAGTAAACCGTCACACCGCTTCGCAAACCCCACTCGGTCCTCATGCCGGACGCCGCCCAGAACGCGGGCGTACGACCGGGGTCCGCACGAGGCGGGGCGGCCGCGCAGCGGCGGGGTCTTCGCCTCAGGCCGAGCCGGCGAGCACCAGTTCGGCCCGGTCGACGGGGACCTGCTGCGTGATGACCCGCTTGCTGAACATGAAGTCGCGGGGGCGGTTGACGCAGTCGGCGGCGATGAGCTCGCCGGCGCGCAGGTAGAAGCAGGTGAAGTCGCGGTCCCGGGTCGGGTCGCCGCTGAGGACGACCTCGTCGTAGCCGGTGTTAAGACCGGCGATCTGGAGCTTGAGGTCGTATTGATCTGACCAGAACCAGGGCAGCGCCGCTATCGTCTTGGACTTCCCGCAGATGGTCGCCGCGGCGACTTTGGCCTGCTCGGCCGCGCTGGGCACGGACTCCAGGCGTATGCGGCGCCCGTAACGGGCCATGTCGTGGCTGACGCAGTCCCCGGCGGCCACGATCGCGGGGTCGCTGGTCCGGGCCTGGTCGTCGATCACGACGCCGTTGTCGACGACCAAGCCCGCGGCGGCGGCGAGCTCAGTGTTCGGCTCGACGCCGATGCCGACGATGACGAGGTCGGCGGGAATCGATTCACCACCGGCCAGGACTACTTCGCGGACCCTGCCGTCGCCGGACAGAGCCTCGACCAGCGCACCCGTCCGGATGTTGACGCCCTCCTCCCGGTGGATCCGGTCGAAGAACGCCGATACCTCCGGGGCGGTGACCCGTTCGAGGACACGCTCGGTCGCCTCGAGCACGGTGACCTCCAGGCCCAACGCACGCAACGAGGCGGCCGTCTCCAGTCCGATGTAGCCGCCGCCGACGATCACGGCTCGACGCCCCGGTCTGGTGGCGTCTCGGATCTTCTCGACGTCCGCCGCGGTGCGTAGGTAGAAGACTCCGGCCAGGTCGGCTCCCGGGGTGGGGAGCCGACGAGGGCGGGCGCCCGTGCACAGCGCGAGCCTGTCGTAGGGCAGCGACTCGCCGGTGCTCAGCGAGAGGTGGCCCGCCGCACGGTCGACCGCCTCCACCGTCGCATCCAGGAGTTGGATTCGCTGCTTGGTGTAGAACTCGGCGCTGCGGATCGCGAGCTCCTCGAGGGTGCACTTGCCGGCCAGGTATGCCTTCGACAGCGGAGGGCGTTGGTAGGGCAGCGCCGACTCGTCGCCGACGAGGACGATCTCACCGGTCCACCCTTCCTGGCGCAGACTGGCCGAGAGTTGGGCCCCGGCATGGCTGGCCCCGACGATGAGCGCCCGCTCCAATGTCATGCGTCGGATTTCGGGGTGAGGCGGACCATCAGCTTGCTGATACCCCTCACGAAGTTGGACTGCACGTACTCGGGTTCGCCGACGACCTCGATGTTCTCGAAGCGAGGAAGCAGCTCCTCCCAGAGAATCCGCAGCTGCAGCTCGGCCAGCCGGTTGCCCATGCAACGGTGGACACCGAAGCCGAAGGAGATGTGGTTGCGGGCGTTGGCCCGGTCGATGATGAAGTCGTCGGGCTGATCGAATACGCGCTCGTCGCGGTTGCCCGAGGCGTACCACATCACCACCTTGTCGCCCTTGCGAATGAACTGCCCGTTGAGCATGGTGTCGGCCGTGGCGATCCGGCGCATATAGGCCAGCGGCGTCTGCCACCGAATGATCTCCGAGTTCATGTTGGGGATCAGGTCGGGGTTGGCCTTCAGCTTCTCGAACTGGTCCGGGTACCGGTTCAACGCGAGAACACCGCCGCTCATCGAGTTCCGGGTGGTGTCGTTGCCTCCGACGATCAGCAGCACGAGGTTGCCCAAGAACTCCATCGGTCGTTTGATCAGATCCTTGGTGCTCTCGTTGCTCTGCAACATGGTGATCAGATCGAAGCCGGGTTCCTCCCCGGCAGCGGTCCGGGCCGCCTTGTCGTGCCAGTGCTCGCTGAGACCCCGCGCCATATCGCGCATGCCTGCGAACGTCTCGTCAAGGTCCGAGGGACCGCCATTGGCCTGCTCCATCGAGGTTGCCAGATCTGACCACTCGACGAGCTTGCGACGCTGCTCGTACGGGAAGTCCAGGAGGGTCGCAAGCATCCGAGCGGTCAGCTCGATCGAGACATTCTGCACCCAGTCGAACGGCTGATCCAGGGGCAGATCGTCCAGCACCTCCTGGACGCGCGAGCGGATCAGCCCCTCCATCTCACGCAGGTTCTTGGGCGCGACCACCCCTTGGACGGCGGCCCGCTGCCTGTCGTGGCGTGGCGGATCCATCGCGATGAACATCGCGACATCCAGGAAACGAGGGGGGGACCCGATGACGATGAACGGCTCGGAGGAGAAGACCTCATGGTTCTTCTCGACGGTCACGATGTCGGCATGCCGCGTGACCGACCAGAACGGACCGAACGGACTGTTGGGCTGGTAGTGGACCGGAGCTTCGTTGCGCAGGCGCTCGTAGTACGACTGCCAGAGCCCCTGACGATAGAGGAAAGGGTTGCTGAGGTCGATGTCGGCGAGTTCGACGTCCTCGACCGGCGGGAGGGGGCTCTCGACGAAGATCTTCTTGCCGTTCGTTCCGGTCACCAAACGCCGGGTCTTGTCATACAGGTGTGCACCTTGAATCTGCAGGTCGATCGGGATGGTCGCCTGAACTTTCTCGGTGATTGCTTCAGAAACCTTCATTACGTCTTATTCCTTTTCGCTCGTCATTACATCTGGAACTCGGGCAGTTGGACGATCAAGCCGTCCCACTCCTCGGAGACCGGCATCTGACAGGACAGCCGGGAGGTCGGGTGACGCTCCGGGTTCATCGCGAGCATCTCTTCTTCAGCGGGGCCGGAGAGGCCGACCTTGTCGGTCCATTGCGGATCGACGATCACATGGCAGGTGCCGCACGCGGCTTCGCCTCCGCAGTCGCCGTCGATGCCGGGTACCGCATTGTTGGTCGCGACCTGCATCAGTGACTGGCCTTCATCGAGAGGCACCTGGTGCTTGTCGCCGTCGTGGGAGACAAAAGTGACAACGGCCATTACCGACTCCTCTTAAGTTGCCCTGAATGTGAATACTTGTTAACAGGATTGTCCAATCCGAGCGCTTCCGCTATGTTTGCGCGGATCAGGAACTTGTGGATTGGGCTCAGGGGGCACGATCGGTGAAGTTCAGCAACGCCGGTGTGCCTCCGGTCGCGTTCGTGCAAATGCTGGAGAGCCAGGCACTCGACCCGGACGCCGTCGCGCGGCTTCGCACCATCATGGCGCGCGAGGGAACCGACGAGGCGACGCTGATGCAGCACGATGTCCAGGCGCCACTGCGGTGGTTTCGCGATCTGTACCCCGATCTAGACGTCGACCGGGCAACCCTGCTCGGCTTCTCGTTTGCAGGACAGGCACAGTTGACATCTTTCGGCCCGTTGAGCGTCCCGCTGGTCAGCGCAGGCTCGGTAGCCGAGATCGTCGAGCTGCTCACCTATCTACCGTTGATCACCACGGCGATCAATGCACAATTCCGTCCAAACGACCAAGGTCTCACCGTCGGGCTCTGGGGGCACACAGGCGATCGGGCCCTGGACTGCTTAGCAGTCACATATACCGGCTCGGCGTTGTTACGACTGCTGGACATGCTCGTCAGTGACGCGCTGACCGTCACGCTCCACTTGAGTTGGTCAGCGCCGGTCTCCCTGAACAAACTCGCGGCAGAGATGGTACTAGCCGGGCGCCTGTTCTTTGACGCACCGATGTCCTACCTTCATGTTCCCGTCAACGCGCTCAATGAAGTGTGCCGGTTCTCCGATCCCCTTGCGTATCGACTCGCCGTCGCCGAGCTGAGGCGGACCCTCGACGAGCAGAGCGGAGCCACGTCCTTCTCCAAGAAGGTGAGACGGTTGTTGGACGAGGATCCCGGACAGCGAAGTTGCCAGCGGGTCGCAGACGAACTCTCGGTATCCACCAGCACACTCAAACGCCGGCTCGCCGAAGAGGGCACCACCTTTCGCGAGTTGCGCCAGTCGTGTCTGCGGGAGAGCGCGATGATGCTGTTAATCACCCGATCAATGTCGGCAAGCCAGATCGCGACCGAGCTCGGATACGGCGATCTTGCTAACTTCTCACACGCCTTCAAGCGATGGACCGGCCGCTCTCCGAGCGAGTACCGACGCTCACAACGCTGAGGATGTCCCCGCACGCCCGGAGATAGCCGGTCATGGGTAGCTTCTTCTTCTGAAAAGATGTAACCGGTGCTTAAGAATCAGCCACGACGTCACCGAACGGCCGTGGAGGCCGCTGACCGAAGTCGAGTGAGTCATCAGTAGCAGGCCAAACCGTGCCCGACACGGCGACTGAACGGCAGAGCCGGGCGCTGGTGTGAATAGTCATTCGCTATTGTCGATACATGCCAGCGAAGACAGTCCGCACCGAACTCACCTCGGGCGCCATCGAAGGATTCACGCGGGACGGCGTCAATCGCTGGCGTTCCATTCCCTACGCCAAGCCACCAGTCGGCGCGCTGCGGTTCAAGGCTCCCCAGCCGGTCGAAGCGTGGGACGGCGTCCGACCCTGCCACCGATTCCGCTACTGCGCTCCACAGCCCCGCCGATACACCATCGTCGGTCCGGGCAAGTTCCAGCCCATGAGCGAGGACTGCCTCACCCTCAATGTCGTTGCACCCGACGGCGGCTCGGACCGACCTCTGCCCGTGATGTTCTTCATTCACGGCGGGGCGTACTTCCTGGGCAGTTCCGCGACACCGATCTATGATGGCGCGTCGCTTGCCCGCAGCGGTTGCGTGTACGTATCGACAAACTACCGCCTCGGCGCGCTAGGGGCTGTCGACCTGTCGTCGCTGTCCACCGCAGACATCCATATTGACGACAACCTCTACTTGCGTGACCTCGTGTCGGCGCTCAGGTGGGTACGCGAGAACATCGCGGCATTCGGCGGCGATCCCGATAACGTGACGATCTTCGGAGAGAGCGCGGGCGCGCACGCCGTTACCACTTTGCTGGCCGTGCCAGCGGCTAAAGGGCTTTTCGCACAGGCTATCTCACAAAGTCCGGCCGGCGCGCTATCCCGCTCCCAGGAGCTGGCCGCGGAGTTCGCCGCCAAGTTCGCATCCATTCTCTGCGCCGACGAGCGGGAGCCCGCCCGCCTCCTGTTGGCGGCGCGTCCGGCTCAACTGGTGAATGCATTCGATCGCTTGCTCACCACGAGTGCATCGGACCTTGCTGGCGGTTACCCGGTGGGATGCACATTCGGAACCGACTATCTACCGTCCGAGCCCATTCAAGCGATGCGCGACGGCAAGGCGTACCGTGTGCCGCTGATCGTCGGTACGAACGCCGACGAGGGCCGGTTGTTCACTCGCTTCCTCAAACTCCTCCCGACGAACGAAGCCAAGATCGAAGCGTTACTAGCGGGAGCGGAACCCACCTGTCGCGAGCGAATTACTGCTGCCTATCCCGAATATCCGGCCCCCGATGCCTGTATCCGACTGGGGGCCGACTTCACATTCGGATCGACACTGTGGCAGCTCGCGGATTCCCACAGTCGGCACGCCCCCACATATCTGTACCGCTATGACTTCGCCCCGCGAACTCTGCAATGGGCCGGGCTGGGTGCCACCCATGCGACGGAGCTTCTTGCGGTGTTCGACGCCTACCGCACGCCGCTCGGTCGGCTACTCAGCGCCGGAGCCGATCGCCGCTCGGCCCTACGCGTGAGCGACGACATGCAAGGGCGCTGGGATGCTTTCGCACGCACCGGAGTTCCAGGAGACGGCTGGCCGCGCTACACCAGCGACGCCCGTCCGGTCCTCGTCTTCGATCGCGCTTCGCGAGTGGACAACGACCCCCACGCCGACCGCCGGAAAGCATGGGAAGGTTTTCAAGTCCTCGGACGCTGACGAGCGGTTCCCCGCGGCGACGCATGCGTTCACAGCATTTGGCACCGATTGTTTCTGGGAGCCAAGGGTGAAACGGTGGCAAGGAGCACCTCCGGCGTGCCAATCCCAAAAGGCCGAAGAGGGCCACATTCTTGCCGAGGACTTGACGTACGAATGCAACCCCGTGTTGCGGCCTTGGGATCCGATCTCGTCAATCGCTCGAACCGAATGCGGCCGACGAGGTGGCGAACCCAACATTTACGGAGCTGGCCACGCCGGTCGGGTTGCGCCGCCGGACGCAACGCGTTCGCTCACCAACTGGTCCTCGCGACATTCTGCCGGGTAACGTACTGCGAGTGAACGAGCCCTCACATCGGGAGGGCGGGTGCCGATCAGGACGGGGATTGATGAGCGAGGAAGCGATCACCTACGAGGTCGTCGACGGGGTGGCCTGGTTGACGATCAATCGCCCCGAGGCACGGAACGCGCTCAACGGGGCGGTCCGGCAGGGACTGTTCCACAGCGTTCACCGCTTCAACGCCGACGACTCCGCCAAGGTTCTGGTGCTGACCGGGGCAGGCGATAAGGCGTTCTGCGCCGGAGGGGACCTTAAAGAGATGGCGGAGACGGCGCTCACGGTTCCGCCGCCAGACTTCGCGCCGCAATTCGGGCGCAACATCCAGGTCGCCAAGCCGACCATCGCCGCGGTGAACGGCGTCGCCTTCGCCGGCGGATTCCTACTGGCCCAGCAGTGCGACCTCGTCATCGCAGCCGAGCACGCCAGGTTCGCGGTCAGCGAGGTCAAGGTAGGCCGCGGCTCGCCATGGGCTGTCCCGCTGTCGTGGCTGCTGCCGCCGCGGATTGCGCTGCAGATTTTGATGACCGGCGACCCGATCACTGCCGAGCGCGCCCGCGAGGTAGGCATGGTGAACGAGGTCGTGCCCGCAGCGGAGCTGCGGGTACGAGTTCAGGAGATCGCCCTGCGGATCGCTTCCAACGCACCGCTGTCCGTACTCGCGGCAAAAAAGACCGTATACCTCTCCGCAGCGCACCACCTGACGGAGGCCTACGCCCACGCCGACCAGATATGGGAGCCGGTGTACCTCAGCGCCGACGCGCTAGAGGGTCCCGCCGCGTTCCGCGAGAAGCGCACACCGGTTTGGAAGGGACGTTAGACGTGGCCGTGCCGATGGAGTCCTTGATCACCGACATCGGGGCGGAAACGGCCGAGCTGTGGTCACTGATCGCCGAGCTGCCCGAGGGGCAAGCCGGGTGGGACGCGCCCACCCCCGCGGCAGGCTGGGCGGTCCGCGATCAGATCAGCCATCTTGCGTTCTTCGACGACGCCGCGGTGCGCTCAGCCACCGACCCCGAAGGGTTCACGGCCGAGGTGCTGCCCATGCTCGCCGACGGCCGGATCTCCCCGGACACCATCGCCGAGCGCTACCGGCCGATGCCGACAGCGGAGCTGCTGTCCTGGTTCGACGGCGCGCGCCGCGCCCTCGTCGCTGCCTTCGCAGCGATCGACCCCTCGATGCGGGTGCCGTGGTTCGGCCTCCCTATGAGCGCGGCTTCCTCGCTGACCGCGCGGATCATGGAGACCTGGGCGCACGGTCAGGACATCGCCGACGCGCTGGGAGTGACCCGTGTGCCCTCGGCCCGGTTGCGCCACGTCGCCCACATCGGCGTGGGAGCGCGGGCGTTCAGCTACATGGCCAACGGCCTGGAGGTGCCCGAGGAACCCGTCCGTGTCGAGCTCACCGCACCGGGGGGCACGCTGTGGACCTGGGGCCCCGACGGCGTGCCCAACCGGGTCACCGGCACTGCGCACGACTTCTGCCTGCTCGTCACCCAGCGCAGGCATCGCGACGACACCGCACTGCACGTCACCGGTCCGCTCGCCGACCAGTGGCTCTCCATCGCGCAGGCCTTCGCCGGACCTCCCGGTGGCGGGCGCACCGCAGGACAGTTCGACGGAGGTGTGTCGTGAGGGACCCGGTACGCATCGGAAATTGCTCGGGCTTCTACGGCGACCGGATCGCCGCGGCGCGGGAGATGGTCGAGGGCGGGACGGGCGAGCAGAGCATCGACGTGCTGTGCGGGGACTACCTCGCTGAACTGACGATGCTCATCCTGGCGAAGGCCCAGGCGAAGGATCCGGCGGGCGGTTACGCGCGCACGTTCCTGACCCAGATGGAGCAGGTGTTGGGCACCTGTTCCGACCGCGGTATCAAGATCGTGGCCAACGCCGGTGGGCTCAACCCGGCCGGGCTGGCCGTCAGATTGCGCGAGCTTGCGGACCGGCTCGGTATCACCGTCCGGATCGCCCACATCGAAGGTGACGACTTGCGCGGGAACCTCTCCGCGATCACCCCTGCGGTCGGTGAGGTCAAGCCGGTCTCGGCCAACGCCTACCTCGGGGGTTGGGGTATCGCCGAAGCGCTGGGTGCGGGCGCCGACGTCGTCGTCACCGGACGGGTGACAGACGCCTCGCTGGTCGTCGGCCCGGCCGCCTGGTGGCACGGGTGGGAGCGCACCGACTGGGACCGGCTCGCCGGTGCCGTCGTGGCCGGCCACGTCATCGAATGCGGACCACAGGCCACGGGCGGCAACTACGCCTTCCTCGACGAGATCACCGACCGTCGCTACCCGGGCTTCCCGATCGCGGAGGTGGCGGCCGACGGCTCGTCGGTGATCACCAAGCACGCCGACACCGGGGGGCTGGTGTCGGTCGGTACGGTCACCGCCCAGCTGCTCTACGAGATCGCCGAGCCGGCCTATCTGGGGCCCGACGTGGTGACTCACTTCGACACGATCTCGCTGGCCCAGCAGGCCGAGCACCGGGTGGCGATCACGGGTGTCACCGGCAGCCCGCCACCGGAGACGCTCAAGGTGGCGCTGAACGAGGTCGGGGGCTACCGGAACACCATGACGATGGTGCTCACCGGCTTGGACCTGGAGGCGAAAGCCGCGTTCGCGCAGCAGCAGCTGTTCGACATCCTCGGCGGCCGGGGATCCTTCGCCGAGGTCGACGTCCGGTTTCTGCGTTTCGACACACCGGATGCCCCCACCAACGACCAGGCGTGCGCGCACTTGCGGATCACGGTCAAGGACACCGACCCGCGCAAGGTCGGCCGGGCGTTCTCGAGCGCAATCATGGAGATCGCTCTGGCCGGGTATGCCGGCTTCCACACCACCACGCCACCCACGTCGGAGTCAGTGTTCGGCGTGTATCGCCCAGCGACCGTGCCCCGGTCGAGCGTGACGCAGGTCGTGGTGCTGCCCAACGGTGAGCGCCGGAGGATCGCCGATCCGCCGACCGGTAGCGTGCCGGCCGCGAAGGTCCGGGGCAGCGCGGCAGCCGCGCCGCCGACCGAGCCGACATGCCGCGCGCCGCTGGGCGCGGTTCTGGGCGCGCGGTCCGGCGACAAGGGCGGCAACGCCAATATTGGTCTCTGGGCCCGCGACGACGCCGGCTATGCCTGGGTGCGCGAGCACTTAACCGTCGAGCGACTGCGCGGGCTGCTCGGCCCGGAGGCTGCGCAGCTGCGCATAGAGCGATTCGAGCTGCCCAACCTGCGTGCGCTCAACGTTGTGGTGCACGGGCTGCTGGGGGAAGGCGTGGCATCCTCGACCCGGCCGGATGCCCAGGCGAAGGGCTTGTGCGAGTACCTGCGCTCCCGCATCGTGGACATACCGCAATCCCTTGTCGGCGCGACCTGACAAATCCCGAATTTGGAGTAGCCGGGCCACTCTGTCGACGTATCGCCAATCAAGTCGCCGTCCTCTGCCTGCTGCTTGACGTAGCCCCTTTGCCAAAGCCGTGTTGCCGAACGATGTGATGACGATCGGATGACGCCAACAGCGTCCGGCAGACGGAGAGATGGCTTTGTCCAGTTCCTTGCCGAACTGGACATCCAAAGAGGGCGCAGCGATCTGCCCACGCGGTTGCCGATCTTGGCCAATGAGCGGGCACATCCACGAATGGGGATCACACGCGCAGGCGCCAGCCACCTGCCACTGGGCGTCTACATTTCAACTCAACCTGGGATTGTGAGCAGGTGTTAACGTTCGTAGTGTAGCTCCCGGCGCTGCAGTGCTGCGCGAGCCCTGGTTGCGAGCGAAGGAAGGTAGTAGTGAACAAGGTGGTCGTTGCCGGACGTACCCGGGTCGGCGGCGAACGTCGGGAACGGATTCTCGCCTCTGCCACCGAGTTGATTGCCGAGCGGGGCTACCACGCTGTCTCCATGGCCGACATCGGCGTTGCATCAGGGGTTGTCGGGCCGGCCATCTATCGCCATTTCAACAGTAAGAGCGATCTACTGGCGGCCCTCTTCGAGCGAGTGGTGGACAAACTCCTTAAGCGTGCGACGGCGATCGTCGAGCAGTCCCGCGACGAGGCGGAGGCGCTGACCCTGCTGGTGTCAGACCAAGTCGCCTTGGTAATGGATCAACGCGAGCTGGCAATGGTGTATTACCGCGAAGTGCACAATCTGTCGGATCAGCACCAGAGCCGGTTGCGCCGAAAGCAGCGACTCTATCTAGAAGAGTGGGTACACCTCGTCGGAGAATTGCGGCCCGCGGTCGATGAGATTGAACTTCGGGCGATGGTTCATGGAGCGATCGGAGCCATTCAATCGATCTTGCACTACCGCGGCACTGGCCTGGCTCCCGAACAGACCTCTGCGCTGCTCGTTGCGATGGGTCACGCCGTGCTCGGCGTCCCCGCGTCGAGTCACCAGGTGCGCGGCGTGAACACTGAACCATCCTGTCCGCGTCCCGGTACGCCGCAGCACTAAGCAGGTCCAGGGTGTCAGCAACACACGAAGACGACCTCGCTCAGTATGTCTGCACGACGGTCTTGAGGGCGACAGCCGCCAGGAAAGGACTCATCTAATTGCCTGGCTGCATGCCCAGGGCTTCACGATTGATCAAAGCCGACTGGTGGCCCCAACCCCTCTCCTTCTTCCTACAAGCCGCGTACTGGGTGATGAGGGACGGTACGTCTCTCTGCGCGAGCTGAGCACGGAAACCGGAATCCAGACGAAACAGTCGCCATATTGCGGGCCCTCACGGAAGGCATCGGGCAGGCCACGGAGATGATGCGTGGCTTCGCGCGCTGAACATGTTGAAAGCTTCAGCCCGACGATTTGGAGAGGCTCGCGAATCGACTCGCGACTGCTGCGCGCGAGGCTGCCAACCCACCGGTTGAGATTCGTGAAACCCTCGGGGCGCGGTCATGCTGGTCTCATCACGACCGACGCCGCTGGTGACGACGATGCTGGACCTGATCGACAGCGCGTCAGCAAATGACCTGCCTTCCTTGAGGATTGGCGTGGCGTCCGGGTCAGCGGTCTCGCGCGCGGGCGACTGGTTCGGCAACCCCGTGAACCTGGCCAGCCGAGTGAGCGCGGCGGCGCGGCCAGGCGCAGTGTTGGTGGGACTCCACGCGGGTGATCGTCGACGACGCAGGCCTCCGGTGGTCGTCCGCCGGCGCATATCGTCTGAAGGGCGTCAGCAGCAAGGTCAACCTGTCTCGGGCGCGGCGCGCCCAGGCCGGCCGAGTAAGGCCCCCGTTTGAAGCGAGCTCGCCGGGTATCCGCCTAGTGAACAGTGACCGCCTAATGAACAGTCACCACCGACTTGATAAGCGAACGCCACCTCGCTATCGCGGCCCCTCGTAACCAATCTAGCGGTCGAATTCGATCTAAAGCGACCGAGCAATGATCTCCTTCATAATCTCGTTTGTCCCACCGTAGATCTTCTGAACGCGAGCATCGGCCCACATCCTGCCGATGGGATACTCGGTCATATAGCCGTAGCCGCCGTGGAGCTGCAAGCAGTCATCAAGGGCGACCATCGCACGCTCAGTAGTCCACCATTTCGCCATCGCGACGGTGGGGATGTCGAGTTCACCGCGCAGATGGCGGGCGACGCAGTCGTCGATGAAAACGCGGCTGATGTGGGCGTCGGTGGCGACCTCGGCGAGCTTGAACTTGGTGTTTTGGAAGGCGAAGACGGGCTTGCCGAAGGCATGCCGATCTTTGGTGTATTCCACAGTGAACTCGAGCGCTGTTTCTAGTACTGTCACTGCACCAAGCGCAAGGATCAATCGCTCTTGGGGAAGTTGCTGCATCAACTGAATGAACCCCTGGCCTTCAGTCGTACCCAGGAGGTTCTCAACCGGAATGTGCACATCTTCGAAATAGAGCTCGGAGGTGTCCTGTCCGCGCTGACCGACCTTGTCCAACACCCGACCCCGCCGAAAGCCCGGTCGATCGCCTTCGACCAAAACCAACGAGATTCCGTTCGCTCCGGCAGTCGGGTCGGTCTTGGCGACGACGATGATCAAGTCGGCCTGAGCGCCATTGGTGATGAATGTCTTGGAACCGTTGACAACGTATTCGTCTCCAACGCGCAGTGCCTTGGTCGTAACAGATTGGAGATCGGAGCCCGTGCCTGGCTCCGTCATCGCAATCGCGCCAACCATCTCACCAGTTGCCAGTCGGGGCAGAAAACGTTCCTTCTGCTCGTCGGTGCCATACTCGAGCAGGTAGTGGGCGACGATTCCGCTATGCAGCGCCGCACCCCATGCTGAATCACCGATGCGGGCCTGTTCCTCGATCAAGACCGCCTCATGGGCGAATGTTCCACCACCTCCGCCGTACTGTTCGGGGATTGACATGCACAGCAACCCCAGATCACCCGCCCGGGTCCACAGGTCTCGATCCACGTGGTGCTGCTCGATGAAGCGGGCACTGTGCGGCGCGATCTCCTTCTCACAGAACGTGCGCGCCAAATCGCGGAGTGCATCGAGGTCGTCGTCCATCCAGCTAGAGCGATTGGCTGCCATTAGAGAGTCCTCACTGTTATTACTTGCGCACCGATCCCGCAATGGGTCTCGCTACACGCTTATGGGTACATGGTGTACCACGAAACGGACACTGGGTACAACACGTACCCAGAACTTTCCAGAGCGCGGGGCGTTACGGTGAGCATCGTGGAGCGAAAGCAATGGGCGGACACCACAGCGGGACGCCGTGCAACCAGTAAGTTGCCAGGCCGCGAACTACGTCGTGAACAGATCATCGAAGCAGCGCTCAGCGCAATCGAAGAGAACGGACCCCACGCACTCACCGGCCAGATCGCAGACAAGGCCGGTTTAGTCCGCACGCACTTTTACCGCCACTTCGCAAGTAAAGAAGAACTCGATCTAGCCGTCGCCCGCCACGTCCACCGCGAACTCACTGCAAAGATTCGCCTAACTCTGGATGTGCAGGGATCACCGCTAGACGTGATTCGCGCGCCGGTCACACAGCACGTCATGTGGGCTGACGAACACCCCAACCTCTATCGGTTCTTGGTGAACCGACACTATCGGCGCAGCACCGAGAAAACCTCGCCCGGCACCAGTGCATTCGCCTCCGAACTCGCCGTCGCGGGTGCCCGTTACTTTCCTCGCTACGGCGAGGACTCAGAGGCGGCAGACCGCAATGTCGCCGCCATCATGGGCCTGATGGACGCTTCGGTCCTATGGTGGCTGGACCATCGCGACTCCACTCGTGACGAACTCGTCATTCGATTGACACGGCAAACCTGGTTGATAATCAATGACAGGCTGCAGGAACTGGGATTCCAGCTTGATCCCCACTTACCTCTCTGCGAACCGAAAACCTCATCAGGTACAACTCGAGCCTCCCCACGCTAAACCCTCCGTCTTAGACCTGACTTAGGACATGGTCGGTTGAATTCTGTGGTGGCAGTTCTTTGACCTGCGGCTCCTCTGGGTTTAGTGCCCTGTTTGGGGCACTAAACGGGTAGGTTCTGGCGGTGACGTACGTGCGGAAGGTGCGCACGGCCTCGGGTGCGGTAGCGGTGCAGGTTGTGCGTAAACATCGAGGTAAGCGGACCATTCTGGCCCACGTCGGGTCTGCGCATACCGATGCCCAGCTCGGGATTCTGCTTGAACGAGCCCGTCAGATCGCTGCCGAGGATCAAGGTGTTCTCGATATCGAGGTCCCGGCGCGGACTCAATCCGTTGATGGGATCGCCGACTGGCGAACCGGAATCTTACCGTTGTCTCCGGGCGTCCCCAGGGGTGTCCCGGTTCGGCCGGGACGTACCACCGCGACGCATTCGAGGTTGCTCTACGAGGTGCTCGGCGCGGTGTATGACTGGCTTGGTTTCGACGCTGTCGACGACGCGGTGTTTCGGGATCTGGTGATCGCCCGAATCGTCGAGCCCACCAGCAAAGCTGGCGCGGCGCGGGTGCTGACTGATCTGGGCGCAGACACGGTGTCGTACAGGACGATTCAACGTCACCTGGTGAAGGTCAACACCGGAAAGTACCGTGACGCCATCGCCGGGATGTGCTTCACCCATGCCGCGGACCGGGGTGGGTTGAGTCTGCTGCTCTACGACGTCACGACACTGTATTTCGAGGCCGAGAATGAAGACGACCTGCGCAAGGTCGGCTACTCGAAGGAACGCCGCGTTGACCCGCAGATCGTCGTCGGTGTGCTGGTTGATCGCACCGGGTTCCCGTTGGAGATCGGCTGTTTCGAAGGCAACACCGCCGAGACCACCACCCTGGTGCCGATCATCACCGCCTTCGCCGACCGTCACGACCTGACCGGTACACCGATGGTGGTGGCCGCGGACGCGGGCATGCTCTCAGCGTCGAACCTGGCCGCACTCGATGAGGCCGGGTTGGGCTTCATCGTAGGCTCCCGGGCGGTGAAGGCGCCAATCGACCTCGCCAGCCATTTCCATTGGAACGGTGATGTTTTCGCCGATGGGCAGATCATCGACACCGTCACCCCTCGGCACGCCAAGAGCACTGTCAACGACCTCGCACACCGGGCCGAACCGGTGTGGAATCCCGACGATCACGTCGGGGCGTGGCGGGCGATCTGGGCGTATTCGGCCAAACGAGCGCGCCGCGATCAGAAGACGCTCTACGCCCAAGAGGCCCGCGCCCGCGCGGTCATCGCCGGCGAACGCGTCGCCAAAGCCACCCGCTTCGTCAAGACCCGTGCCGGGGACCGCATCCTCGACGAGGCCAGCCTGGCCCGCGCGCAATCACTGGTCGGACTCAAGGGCTACGTCACCAACATCCCCACCACGGAGATGGCCGCGAGCGAGGTGATCGGCAAGTACCACGACCTATGGCACGTCGAACGCTCATTTCGGATGTCCAAGAGCGACCTTCGCGCCCGCCCGATGTTTCACCGCACCCGCGACGCCATCGAAGCCCACCTGAGCATCGTGTTCACCGCCCTGGCCGTCTCCCACGCCATCCAGGAACGCACCGGCCTGGCCATCGCCAACGTCATCAAGCAACTACGGCCACTACGGTCGGCGACCATCGTCATCAACGGCGCCACCGAGACATTCCCACCCGAGGTCCCAGCGCCGCAACGAAAAATCATGGCCAGCCTCGGCATCCCCGAACCGGGGCACTAAGCGAAATGTCCTAACTCAGGACGCTAAACCCTCCGTCTTAGACACCGCCATCAACGATGATTGCGTTGGCGCCGCTCACCAACGCCGCGCATCAACGCGAAAGCTCTCAACCCGAGCGACGGCGCAGCATCGCTAGTGCGCGCAACTACGCCGCGCCACCGAGGAACTACCCGGAATATCTGGCGACTCTCCAGCAACTCGAGTCCTGCGCGGGCCACGGCCGCCGCATCCATTGGACGAGGTCCGGCGAACAGTAGCGCCGCCCCAGGGTCGGCGACTCGGTCGGTGACCATTTTCGTACTCACCACGTCGGGGCATAGCGCCCGGGCACGGATTTGCAATCCCGCATGGTCAAGATCGCCTTGCAGCGATGTGGTGAACGACAATACGGCGGCTTTAGTGGCTGCGTACATCGCGAGTCCAGGGATGGGGGCCAGAGCCGAGAGCGACGCGATGTTGAGGATCGCACCCCCACCTGCGCCCATGGCGGCAACTGCCGCGTGTGACCCGGCAACGACACCTCGTACATTTACATCGAGGATCGACGCAATCTCGGCATCGCTGTGACTCCAGCTGTTACCCGCGATTAGGATCCCAGCGTTGTTTACCCACACCGCCAGAGGGCCAGCGGCTAAAGCCTGAGCAGCGACTTCCCGATGACCCGACGGATCTCGTACGTCGTGCGTGGCGCTCCAAGCGCCACCGCCGACCTCGGTGGCAGCGCGCTCCGCCGCGTCGCCATCGACATCCGTGAGCAAAACCTTGTGACCGGCAGCGGCGAGTTGTCTCGCGATCTCCAGACCAATCCCTCGACCTGCTCCTGTGACGACGGCTGTTGATGGTTCTAGCATGACCATCCTTTCCGGCAGTTTGCGTAGGTTTGCCGACTACGGTTCGCCGGGGTTTGTTGAGGATCTCCGAGGCCACTTGGAGGACTGCGTCGATTCTGCCGGCGCCCTGTGAGGGCGATGTGCTCGGCCAAGCACTCAAAAGTCTCGTGGAATGACCTAGATATCATCGGCGACACAACGTAATAGGTAGGCCGTCGACAGGGACAGGCAGGGACGTATTGTCCCACCGAACGCGGTAGCCGTCATCCAGACTCCAGGTGAATTCCCGCAGCATCTCGTGCAGTATTGCCTTCACCTCCAAGGTGCCGAAGTGCATCCCGATGCACTTGTGCGCGCCTCCTCCGAACGGAAGCCAGGCGAAGCGGTGGGCGTGATCCTCGCGCCGTGGCGGCTCGAATCGCGTTGGGTCAAACCGGTCCGGCTCGGTCCACACTGTGGGCGCAAAGTGGTTGACCGCAGGCGTGATGGCGACAAGCACTCCGGAGGGGACGTAGTAGCCATCAATTGCGGTGTCGGTCACCGTCTTACGCATAACCAACGGTACCGGTGCAACTAGTCTGAGCGACTCCTTGATGACCAAGTCCATCGCCGTGAGCCCCTCCAGGTCCTCAATGTCCGGCAGATCGTCGCCTAGACGGTCAGACTCAGCACGAAGTCGATCCTGCCATTCAGGATTCTTCGCCAAGAAGTACGCCACAGCGGCAGTGGTGATCGTTGACGTGTCATGAGCGGCCATCATCAGAAAGATCATGTGATTTATGATGTCCGCATCAGTGAAGCGTTCGCCGTCCTCGGCGCGCGCCTCACATAGCGCGGCGAATAAATCATCATTCTGCCCCGAGCGTGCCGCCGGTAAGTGCCGGGCGAAGTACGCCTCCAGCAACCGGCGACCGCGCACTCCGGCGCGGTACCGCGTCCCGGGCAGAGGAGCACGCACGATCGCACTGGCAGCGCGGACGGTTGCTACAAAGGCTCGATTTACTGAACGGCTGTCCTCTTTCCCGCGGCCGCCCATGAACACATCGGTTGCCACGTTGAGCGTCAAATCCTTCAACAGGGGATACAAGCGGACACCCGAACCGGTCGGCCACTTCGGTACGCTAGAACGAACCGATGGCCCGACCTGCTTGACATAACCGGTTAGTCGCGGACGTGTGAACGCCTCCTGCATGATTCGCCGATGCATCAGATGCTCATCGAAGCTCATCAGCATCAGCCCCCGATGAAAGAACGCATCGATGAGAAAACCCCAACCATCTTGCGAGAAAGCCTTGGCTTTGGTGGTGAGTGCTTCTTGAGTTGCCTGCGGTCCCGCAATGACGACCATCTTGGTGCCAAACGCCCCCATCCACGAGACCGAACCAAATCTCTCGTACCGCTCTCTACTGAGGTCAGAGCCGAAGCGAATGTAGTCCAGTGTGTGGCCAACGAGAGGCAATCCCTGATCGCCGATAACTGGCTTCAATCCGCTACCTGTCGGCGGCGCGGCAAGTTCGCGAACCGGCCATCGTCGACTCACCTCCTGGATAGCGCGCTCGACGCGCTGCGGGAGGGGATTCAGTAGTACCGACGACAGACGGTCACGGGACTTGCTTGCCGAACCGGACGGCGATTTGGTCATCGAGTGCCCCCTTGATGTTGTTTCTCGCATTATCGGAAGGATTTCACCCATCGTTTACACCGGTGACCACCCTGTCAACGGCGATCACAGTTGCCGCTCGAATGTCAGCGACTCCCCGCCGTCCTCGGATACCCGTCACTGAACAGAGCCGCCACTAGTCGACGCTATCGGCCCCGCTGGGGGCATAGGGCATGTCGGCCAGATGGGTGTTGGCCGGCTCGGGTGTCCCCCTGCGCGACGAGTTCGCGGGCGCGGGACGCGACAGGACGTAAGCGCGCCGCTTCGGCCTGCGCGCACGAAGGCGATACAGGAAGGTCGGGCTGGGCCAGTTGGTGGATATCGAACCGCGCGCCGAGCGATACCAGCTCGTGCACATAGTCCACACGGATTTGTCCAGGCGGCGACCCAACCGGTCGTTGAAGCGCTTCTCCACGTCGGCACGCACCTCGATGACACTTCGCGGATGGGCACGGAGAACCTTCATCAACCTGACGATGTGTCGGGCCTGCGACTCGAGCATGTAGACAATCGACCCGGATCCCACGTTGGTGTTCGGCCCGTACATCATGAGGAAATTCGGGAAATCTGGCACCGACAGGCCGTAGTAGGCGTGCGCGCCATCTGCCCACACGTCCGACAATGTTCGGTCCGAACGGCCGTGGACCTCCATCGGGGAAAGAAACTCGGTGGCACTAAAGCCGGTGCCGTAGATGATGACGTCGGCGGCATGGAATTCGCCGTCCACCGTGCGAATTCCGCCGGGTTCTACTGCCTCAATATCGTCGGTCACCAGTGCGACGTTGGGACGGGCGAGTGCGGGGTAGTAGTCGCTGGAGAACAGGATCCTCTTGCATCCGGGCGCATAGTCCGGTGTCAGTTGGGAACGCAGCCGCGCGTCGTGCACCTGGCGACCTAGGTGCCTGAGGGCGACGCCGCCAAGGACTCGCGCCACTGGCTTCGCATCGACGAGTGCCAACGCCAAGAACTCGAATATCGTCCAGATCATCAGACGTTCGCTGAGCCGCAGAATGGGTAACTTGCGCAGCAGTTGGTGATGCCGCCCACCGTACTGACGATCGAATTTGGGCAGCACCCATGGGGCTGACCGTTGGAAAACATCCAAGTGCGCGGCGCATGCAGCGACCACCGGGACGAATTGCACCGCACTTGCGCCAGTGCCGACGACCGCAATGCGCTTGCCGCTGAGATTCAGATCGTGGTCCCAATTGGCGGAATGAAACGACGGGCCCGCGAACCCCGACATTCCAGGAATGTTCGGGATCGAAGGGCGCGACAGCTGTCCCACGGCCGAAATGACGACATCACACTCCAATTCTTCGTTGGAAGTCGTGGTCAGACGCCATGTGTTCGAGCGCTCATCGAAGGCTGCCTTGGCGACTTCGGTCTTCGTCCGAAGGAGGGGCAGCAATCCACTTTCGTCGACGACGCGGCGAAGGTAGGCGAGGATGTCGCGTTGTTCCGCGTAACGCCGGCCCCACGTGGGATTCGGCGCCGAGGAGATCGAGTACAGCTGCGACGGGACATCACAGGCAGCCCCCGGGTAGGTGTTCTCCCGCCAGACTCCCCCGACACCATCGCCCTTTTCGACGATGAGGACCCTGTCGAACCCCGCGCGTGTGAGGCGGAGTGCCAGGGTAATTCCGGCGAAGCCGGCGCCGATGATGACGATCGAGGGGTTACCAGGGGGATTGTCCTGGGTTTGTTCACGTTTCACGGGTTTCATCGTTAGCTCATACAACCTTCGTGCTGGGGCGCCTCGTGGTCAAGGCGTGCGCAGGGACGCTGTCAACGGACGGTGGCCGAAGTAGCCAAGAACTCGCCACCGAGCCTGAGGGCCTCACGCGCTTCGGGCAATAGGCGAAACATCGCCTGGAAGACATGGATCTGGCCGCGGAAAACTTGCAACTGCGAGGAGACCCCTGCAGTCTGCAGACGTTTGGCAAAGACTCTGGAGTCGTCGAGCAACATCTCTCGTCCGCCGACCTGAATCAAAGTTGGTGGCATGTCCGTGAGATCAGCGTCGAGCACGCTTATCCTCGGGTCGGCTGGATCGGCGCCCGCCACGTACAGACCCATTGTTCTCGACGCAGAGATGGCGGACGCAAAGGGGTCCCGTCTGCGCAGATCACGGTCCATCGCAAGTTGACATGTCAAATCCAGCACCGGCGACATCAGCAGCATGGCATCCGGCGTCGGCAGTCGATGTTCCCGAGCGCCAAGCGCCGTCGCCGCAGCAAGCTGGCCGCCTGCGGAATCTCCGGCGAGCGCCACCGTGCCAGAAGACGCGGTGATCGCGCTTCCCTCTGTCAACCATCGATAAGCGATCAGTGCATCATCTGCGGCCGCCGGGAAGGGATATTTCGGGACCAATCGATAGCGCACGGCAAATACCGGCCTGCGGGCGGCCGCGGACAGTTCGCTGATGAGGCCACGGTGGGTCTCGGGAGAGCACATAGAAAATGCGCCGCCGTGTATATAAAGAATCGGCGGAGCATCCGAGGCCACGTTGGCCGCCTTGACCCAGTCGCCTCGCACACGTTCACCGGCGAAGGGCGTGTCTACCTTCTCGACACTGATTGCGCGCCTTGGCCGCGACACCACGAGTGTTCCCCGTAGCACGCGGTCCATGACCGCGAAGCCATGCTCGTTGGCCGGAATCACCTGCGTGAGAGGTCGAAGAACGCGTCGCGCCGTTGCCGCGACCAGGTGGCTCGCCATGCTCGGATTCGGCCTGGCAGGTGAACTCATCCGGCGGTGACCACCTTCTGTGGGGCAGTGTCCGCCTTTTTCGCCGGTCGTCGTTCGAAACGGTAGTCGGCCAGGTCGAATCGTCGACTGCGCCAGATCGACTCGACCGTCGTCGTCGGACGCAGAGGCACGTCCCCATGCTTGTCGAAGTAATAGCTGTTCGCGCCCGCGCAGCTGTCCTGCCAGAAGACCTGCGTATGCCGCCGTGCCAGCATCTCCGCGAAGAAGCGTTGATTCGCCTCCTCGCGTACCTCGACGTAGTTCGAGCCGGCCGTCCTGGCCTGCCGGAGGCAACGGAGAATGTGACCCGCCTGTGCCTCGATGAGTGCGAAGTAGGACGAGCCGTTGTATCCGTACGGGCCAAACACTGAGAAATGGTTCGGGAATCCTGGCACGCTGACGCCCTCATATGCCTGGAGTCGGTTCTCGTCCCACCACTGTGCCTGGTCTCGGCCGGCGACACCTCTGAGCGAGTAGGTGGGCATGCTGTCCGATTCCATGACCTTGAATCCCGTTGCCAGCACGAGCACGTCGATCTCGTGTCTGGCGCCATCGGCCGTAATTACCGCGGTTTCATCCACCCGGGTGATGGGGTTGGTTTCAAGATGGACGTTGCCGCGGTTGAACGTCTTGAGATATTCGTTGTGAAAGCTTGGCCGCTTGCAGCCCAGCGCGTAGCGCGGTGTCAGCTTATCCCGAACGACCGGGTCTGTGACCTGCCGACGCATGTAGCTGATCGCTGCACGCTCGATCGCCGACGCCAGCGGTATGGCGGTATGGAAGTGCGCTGCGACGGGAAAGGTGAGTTCGACAAACGCCTGGCTGGCTGCCCGCGCGGCGATCTGCGCTCCGGGTGCGAGCCGGAGAAGAGCACTCAGCGGGCGGGGCACCGCGAAGTCGAATTTCGGTAGACACCATATCGGGGTGCGCTGAAAGACGGTGAGTGTGTCCACGTCCTTGGCTATCGAGGGGATCAGTTGCACCGCCGAGGCGCCCGTCCCGATGACGGCGACCCTCTTTCCGGTGAGGGTCTGCTGGTGGTCCCAGCGCGACGTGTGCATCGTGACCCCGCCGAAGTCCCCGACCCCCGGTATGTCCGGCGTTTTTGGTCGCGTGAGAACCCCGGAGGCATTGATGACGAACCTGGCTGTCAGTTCCTCATCTGTCGAGGTGAACAAACGCCACAATGTCGATTCTTCGTCGAACTCAGCCCTCACAACCGTGACTCCGAAGCGGATGCGCGACGCGAGGCCATATTTTTCCACGCAATGCTTCGCGTAGTTCTTCAGTTCGATCCCCGGCGCATAGGTACGTGACCACGACGGGCGTTTCTCAAAGGAGAATTGGTAACTATATGACGGAATGTCTACTGCAATCCCCGGGTAGGTATTCCAGTACCAGGTTCCACCCACCCCTTGGGCCTCATCAACGATGAGGAAGTCTGAGAAACCTTCCTTCAGCAGCTTGATGCCCACCCCGATCCCGGAGAATCCAGCTCCGATGACCAATATCTCGTGGGTGGGGACCTCGTGGGTGGGGACCTCGTGGGTGGGGACCTCGTGGGTGGGGACCTCGTACGTAGAGGCTCCGGAGGTGGGGGCATTCTCGTCGCCCGCGACATGGACACTCAAGCGTCTTTCCTCACTCTCGAGGCTGCGCGCTTAGGCGGTACTTTCCCGACGCCCACGTCCAGGATGTCGGCTTTGACGTCAGACCGCGTTGGCAGGGCGCCTGCGCTTTTTCGGCCCTGGGTTACCTTGGCCTTGCGGCCCTGGGCAACCTTGGCCACATTCGAGCCGTTTTGGGCGTGTTCGGTTGGGTGGTGCTCAGTTCGTGCGGTTGTCGGGGTCGTTACATAATCACCCATGTCGACCTTGGACAGTGCGCGCACGAACTGGGTGGCGAAACCGGGGTACATGGTGCCGTTGTATCCGTCATTCGTGAGGTACCAGCTCTTGCAACCCGAATTCCAAGTCGTACTTCCCAACCGCTGCTGTACCTCGCCGTGGTAATTATTTTGCCGATCTTCGCGGACCTCGAGCGTACTGAGATCATTCGCGATGATCGCGCCGATGGCTTTGACGATGTAGTTGATCTCGGCCTCCATGTACACGAGGGCCGAGTTATGGCCGGGCCCTGAATTCGGACCGAAGGTGAAGAACAGATTGGGATAGCCCGCAACGGTGACGCTCCGGTACGCATAGGCGCCCTGGGACCACTCGTCGGAGAGCTCACGACCAGCTGCGCAGATGGGAAAAGGCGTGCCGGCCTTGCATACATCGAAGCCGGTGGCAAAGACGATGCAGTCCACTTCGTGTTCGATGCCATCTGCGGTCCGTATGCCATTCGGCGACAGGGTCGCGATCGGCCATGAGATGAGCTTGCAGTTGTCGCGTTGAAGAGCGGGGTAGTAATCGCTGCTCATCAGCATCCGTTTGCAGCCGGCGCGGAAGTTCGGCGTCAGCTGGCGCCTGAGCCAAGTATCCGATACCTGCCTCCGTAAATTCGCCTTCGCCACCAGCTGGATGCCGGTGGTGACCGGGGTATCCCAGACCATGCCGACGGCCATGAGCTCGTGCACCCAGAACCACGCCTGCCGTGCGGCTTTCTGCACGAGAGGCGCTCGACGAAACGCCGTGCGCGCCCACTGCGGATGGGAGAAGTCGGGCCGAGGGAGGACCCAGCCGGGGGTGCGTTGGAAGACCTTCACCGACCGCGCAGTCTTCACCAGTTCGGGAATGATCTGAACAGCGCTGGCTCCGGTGCCGATCACGGCGACACGTTTGTCGCTCATGTCGTAGTCGTGATCCCAACGCGCACTGTGGATCTTGTGACCATCGAAGGTGTCCAGTCCGCGGATGTCCGGCAGGCTCGCATTCGCCAGCGGCCCACTGGCCATCACTGCGGTGCGCGCCGTGAACTGCGAGCCGTCAGCTGTCTGCGCCGTCCACAGTGCGCTTTCCTCGTCGAACTCCAGACCGGTGACGTTCACTCCGAACCGGATGAAACGCGACAGCGAGTACTTGTCCACCATCGTCTTGATGTAGCCGAGGATCTCGGCGCTGCCCGAATACGCGCGGGACCAGTCCGGATTTTGCTCGAACCCGTAGGAATAGAGCAGCGACGGGATGTCGCACGCCGCGCCGGGATAGGTGTTGTCCCGCCAGGTACCACCCACCTCGTCGGCACGTTCAAGGACAACGAAATCGTCGATACCCTGTTGTAGCAACCGGATTGCGGTTCCCAGGCCGGCGAAACCCGCACCGACGATCAAGACGGTCGTGGTGTCGCTCATCTGGCCACCGGTTCGTAGGTCAGCTCTTCTGTCCACGTCGGTGACTTACCGAGCACCTCGGTGGGGAAGTGGTCGATCGCGGTACCCAGCCGCTGCGAAATGAAATGCAATGGCTGAGAACGCTTGATGCTGGCGGACATGTGAGCCTTCAAGATGTGGTAGCCCGGAACGCGGCGCGTGAACTCACTACGATCTCCGACGTTCTCGTACCGCATCACCGCGTTGTAGAGCTTCTCCTCCGACAATCCCATGGCGTTGAGATTGGTCAACATCCTGGTGAGCAACGGCACGTAGAGGACGCCGCCGAGAAGGATTCTCGGGTCGATGAGCGCCCCCATCGTCTGAGTCGCATGAATGCGCATGGGGCTGGCGCCGAGGTCGTTCAGAACCTGGAATCCCACTGCCAAGTGCCGCGATTCGTCGTTGTTGACCTTGTTGAAGACCTCGGCGCAGAGCGGATCCTGCACCTCGTCGAGAAGGAACTTGAGCAATGCTCCGTCGAGCGCAGTCTCCAAGGCTGGGATCGCCGCTCCGATCACCGTCAGCGGGAGGGCCTCGGCGTATCGGTCGATCCACTCGATGACCAGTCGAATATTCTTGTTCGGCACCGGGATTTCCCCTTCCTCGAGCATCCCCCACCGCTGCATGAGCGCCAGCTCCGCGTTGGCGTGCCGCTGCTCCTCGGCATGGAAATACCGGTAGATGTCACCTAGAGCCTCGAACGGCGCTTTCGGCGCCATGGCGGCGAACGCGCGTGCACCGACGTGTTCTATCCACACCACGTCAGCCATGAACTGCTTCAGTTCGGGCCGCTGCTCATCAGTGATTTTATCGGCGCCCGGCGCATCCCAATCGATGTCGGCCAGCGCCCACTGCCGATTCTTGATCGTCTCGAGCATATCGCTGTATTTGAATGCCATTGGAGTCTCCTTTGTCTTTGTCTGGAATGACTTAGCGCGCGATTCGCTCAACCAAACCGAGCGCACGGGTATACGTGGCAGGCACTGCCCGCTTAAATAACCAGAGAATCTTCGCGTCGACTTGGGGTAGGACGTGCAACTGACCGCGATCGTTCGCGTCCAACGTTTTGCGCGCCACCGATTCCGCCGACACGCCGGTCCACTTCATCAAATTCGTTGCCAGCTTGGCGGCCGACTCCTCAATACCAGGGTTATCGACGATGTTGGTCTTGACAAATGTCGGGCACAGTACAGTCACCGCCACACCAGTACCACTCAGCTCGGCCGCCAAAGTCTCGGATAGCGAGAGCACTCCGGCCTTGCTGACGTTGTAGGCAGCCATCCGAGGCGCCGCTCCGAAACTTGCAGCCGACGCGACGTTGATAATTCCGCCGCTGCCCCTCGCGCGAAGCCGCGGTACGAAGATCTCGCAGCCGTAGATCACTCCCCACAAGTTGATTGAGAGCGTCGTCTCCCAGTCGCGTTTAGCCGTCGCGCCGATGACATTGCCACCGACTCCGATGCCCGCGTTGTTGATCACCAGGCTGGGCGACTCCCCAAACCACTCTTCAGCGCTGTGGGCGAGTTCGCGGACCTGTTCTTCATCGGAGACATCGCACACGATGTCGAGGCCATCACCGCCCGCTTGGACGACGAGACCGACCGTCTCCTTGGCACGCACGGGATCGATGTCGGCGCATACCACCCGCCCGCCTCTGCGGGCGAGCTCTACCGCAAAAGCGCGACCAATTCCACTGCCAGCCCCTGTAACAACCGCGTTCGCGCGGTCACTTCTGCGAGGCGACTTGCCCCACCACAAGAAATCCATCAGTACCGAGTCCTTGGCAGATCGGAGCATGCTGATCCGGTGAACCAAGCCAATCTGCTGCCGCTTGGTGGCAGTGAACACAATTGTGGTCGCATGCCACCAGTTTGGCGGGGGTGCTATGTCTTTGTCAAGATGTATGCGTGCGGACAAAGGCAGCAAGGTGGGGCGGGCGTACAGGCGCCGAACGACGGGCTGACCGGAGGCAGCGCCTAGTCGCCGCCGCAACAGATATCTGGACGGAAAGCGGATGGGCAGCGGTTACCATGCGTGGGGTCTGCTCCAGAGCCGCGCTGAACGACCGCTATTACTATGAGGAGTTCAAGACCCGCGATGAGTTGCTCGTAGCAGCGTGGGACGGTGTCCGAAACCAGATGCTCGGCGAGGTTTCAGCAACGTTTGCCGAACGCGTCGGTCAACCACCTGTCGAGACCATTCGCGCCGCGATCTCGATCGTCGTCCTCCGCATTTCGCAAGATGCCGGCCGAGCCCAGATTCTGCTGACGCAACACGTCGGCAGTTCAACATTGCAAGATCGTCGTGCGGTGGCCTTGCAGGAAGCCACCCAGCTCGTCATGGCCGCCAGCAAGCCGCATCTGAAGCCTGACGCAGACGAAATGGCCTTGCGCATGGACACGTTTGTAGCGGTCGGCGGCTTCGTCGAACTGATCAGCGCCTGGCACGCAGGACTACTCGTCGACGTAAGTCAAGTCGACATCGTCGAACATACGAGCAGACTTGCTGAAACACTGGCTCGCCGCTACGTGGTTGATACGTCTCGCTAGCTGGTACTCGGGATGCAATTTCCCGGTGGCGAAGGCTGCATTGGCCGCAGGGGGCGTGACACACCGTTGACTTACCTTAGAAACGGTGGAAGGTCCGTCTCGTCGACCTGCCAAGCCGACGCTCCTGCTGTCGAATGGCGGCTTCACTCAGAGGCCAATCTGCTTGGCGATGATCTCCTTCATGATTTCGGTGGTGCCGCCCCCGATACCCAGGATGCGCGAATCGCGATAGTGCCGTTCGACCTCGGTCTCGCGCAGATAGCCCATGCCACCGTAGAGCTGCACGGCGGTGTCGACGGCAAGCGCACAGGCTTCCACGGCCTGGTTCTTCGCCATCGAGACCATCCGCACGTCGGTGTCACCCGCGATGATGCGGTCCACGGCGGCGCGGGTATAGGTACGGGCAACGTCTACGGCCGTGGCCATGTCGACGATCTTGTGCCGCACCACCTGTCGGGTGGATAGCGGTCGACCGAAGGTTTCGCGCTGCTTGACCCACTCCAGCGTCAGGTCGAGGCAGCGCTGGGCCGTGGCGTAGCACTGGACGGCGATGAAAGCACGTTCGACTTGGAACTGTTGCATGATCTGCAGGAATCCGCTGCCTTCGGGGCCAACCAGATTGACCACCGGCACGCGCACGTCGCTGAATCCGAGTTCAGCGGTGTCGGAGCACAGCCAGCCCATCTTCTTCAGTGTCCGCGAGACCGCGAAACCCGCGGCGCCACGCTCCACCACGAGCAGTGAAATCCCCGACGGGCCCGGGCCGCCGGTACGCACGGCGGTGGTCACGAAATCGGCGCGGACACCCGAGGTGATGAACAGCTTCGCACCGTTGACCACGTAATGGTCGCCGTCGCGCCGTGCGGTAGTACGGATGCCGGCGACGTCAGAACCGGTGTCGGGTTCGGTGATGCCGAGGCTGCCGATCTTCTCCCCGGCCAGGGTCGGCACCACGAAGCTGCGGATCTGCTCGGGATCGCCCTGCGCGGCCATATGGGGCACTGCGATGTGATGCGTAAGTAGGCTGGCCAGCAAGCCCGAGGAGCCGCCGGCCTCCATCACGGCCTCGGTGAGCAGCACCAGGTCGCGCAGGTCACCGCCGGAGCCACCGATCTCTTCCGCGAACCCGATGCCCAGCAACCCCGCTGCGGCTGCGCGGCGGTGGAGTTCTCTAGGGAGTTCTCCGGCGTCCTCCCAGTCTTGCAGGTGAGGAACGATCTCCTTCTGGGTGAACGACATGGCGAGGTTGCGCAACGAGATGCGCTCGGGCGTCATCCACGGGTCGGCTGCGGCCGCCTCCGCTTCCCGCTGATCCGGCTGTTTCATGTGAGTTGCTCCTGCTGTGATCACTCGGGGACGGCACGATTGCCACGTCGACCCCATTGTCGTCGAATGTTAATGACCGATAACGTAGCGTGTCAGGAGATCGACGTTGATGTCACCTGGAGGAAAGTTGATTGACGTCCTGCCCGACCGGGTCGACACCCGCGCGCCGGTATACCTCGAGAATCGCGAGGGACTCATCGCGCAGCTCCATGCGCTCGCCGAACAGCTGGCGCTGGCCAACGGTGGCGGCGGCGAGAAGTACGTCGCCCGGCACCGTAGCCGCGGCAAGATGCTGGCTCGGGAGCGCGTCGAGCTGCTCATCGACCCCGACACGGCCTTCCTGGAACTCTGTCCGTTCGCGGCGTGGGGCACGAAGTTTCCGGTGGGCGGCAGCGTTGTGGTCGGCATCGGCATCGTCGAAGGCGTCGAGTCGATGATCATCGCGCACGACCCGACCGTGCGCGGCGGAGCCTCGAACCCCTACACCTTCCGAAAAGTGTTCCGGGGCATGGCAGTCGCCCGCGAGAACCGGCTGCCCATCATCAACGTCGTCGAGTCGGGCGGGGCGGACCTGCCCACGCAGGCCGAGATCTTCGTGCCCGGGGGCCAGCTATTCAACGACCTCACCCAGCACAGCGCGCAGGGCCTGCCGACACTGGCGCTGGTATTCGGTAACTCGACGGCAGGCGGCGCGTACATCCCCGGCATGTGTGATTACGTGGTGATGGTCCGCAACCGGTCCAAGGTCTTCCTCGGTGGTCCGCCGCTGGTGAAGATGGCGACCGGCGAAGTGTCCGACGACGAGTCGCTCGGCGGCGCCGACATGCACGCCCGCACCTCCGGGCTGGCCGACTACATGGCCGAGGACGAGCAGGACGCCATCCGGATCGGGCGGCGCATCATGGCCAGACTGAACTGGCGCAAGCTCGGGCCCGGCCCGACACAGCCACCGACCCCCCCGCTGCGAGACCCCGACCAACTCCTCGGGATCGCTTCGGTGGACCCGAAGGTTCCCTTCGACCCACGTGATGTCATCGCCCGAATCGTGGACGGGTCCGCCTTCGACGAGTTCAAGCCGCTATACGGCACCTCGCTGGTCACCGGTTGGGCCTCGATCCACGGATACCCGGTAGGGATCCTTGCCAACGCGCGCGGAATCCTGTTCAGCGAGGAGGCGGAGAAGGCCGCCCAGTTTATTCAGCTGGCGAACCAGATCGACACGCCACTGGTGTTTCTGCAGAACACCACCGGCTACATGGTCGGCGCGGAGTACGAGCAGGGTGGCATCATCAAGGACGGCGCGAAGATGATCAACGCCGTCTCCAACAGCGCTGTCCCACACCTGACGATCGTGATGGGCGCGTCCTACGGTGCGGGCAATTACGGGATGTGCGGGCGGTCCTACTCTCCCCGCTTCCTGTTCACCTGGCCCAACTCGCGTTCGGCCGTCATGGGCCCGGCCCAGCTCGCGGGCGTGCTGTCGATCGTGGCCCGCGAGTCGGCCGCCGACCGGGGGCTCCCGTTCGACGAGGAGGCCGACGCCCAGATGCGCGCTGCCGTCGAGGGCCAGATCGAGCGTGAGTCGTTGGCGCTGGCCAACAGCGGCAGGCTCTACGACGACGGGATCATCGACCCGCGCGACACCCGTACCGTTCTCGGGTTCTGCCTTTCCGTGGTCCACAACAGCGAGATCCGTGGCCAGCGTGGCTACGGCGTGTTCCGGATGTGATGGCGATGCCCGTGATCAAGAAGCTGCTGGTGGCCAACCGGGGAGAGATCGCCCGACGCGTGTTTCGCACCTGTCGCGAACTCGGCATCGCGACCGTCGCCGTGTACTCCGACGCCGACGCCGACGCCTGGCACGTGGACGATGCCGACGAGGCCGTCCGGCTACCGGGTTCCTCGCCGGCGGAGACCTACCTCGACGGTGACCGGGTGATCGCCGCCGCCCTCCTCACCGGCGCCGACGCCGTGCATCCCGGCTACGGCTTCATGTCGGAGAACGCCGGCTTCGCGCGGGCCTGCGCCGACGCCGGGCTCGTGTTCGTCGGCCCGCCGCCGGATGCCATCGACGCGATGGGTTCCAAGCTGACGGCCAAGGCGATGATGGCCGATGCGGGCGTGCCGGTTCTCCCGGGCGGCGACGCGACCGGCCTGGACCCCGACAAGCTGCGCAAGCTCGGCGCCGAGATCGGCTACCCGCTGCTGGTCAAGGCGAGCGCGGGTGGCGGCGGGCGCGGCATGCGGGTTGTCGAGTCGGCCGACGACCTCGACGGAGCCGTGGCCTCGGCCTCGCGCGAGGCGATGTCGGCGTTCTCGGACGGCACGGTGTTCCTCGAGCGGTACGTGCAGCGTCCCCGCCACGTTGAGATCCAGCTGTTGGCCGACATGCACGGCACGGTTGTCTCGCTGTTCGAGCGGGAGTGCTCGGTGCAGCGCCGCCACCAAAAGGTCATCGAGGAGGCGCCCTCGCCCGTCGTCGACGACGACCTGCGCGCCCGGATGGGCGCGGCGGCGGTCGCGGCGGCACAGGCCGTGGGTTACGTCGGGGCCGGAACGGTCGAGTTCGTCCTCGACGCGAACGGCGGCGATGACGACGGGACGTTCGCCTTCCTGGAGATGAACACCCGGCTGCAGGTCGAGCACCCGGTCACCGAACTCGTCACCGGGCTCGACCTCGTGCGCCTGCAGTTGCTGGTGGCGATGGGTCGGCCACTGCCTGCCGAGGTGAGCAAGCCGCGGATCACCGGCCACGCGGTCGAGGCCCGGCTCTACGCCGAGGACCCCACGAAGGGCTACCTGCCGCAGACCGGAACGCTGCGCACGATGCAGATCCCCGACCACGTCGGGGTCCGGGTGGACTCCGGCGTGCGCGACGGCTCGGTGGTCAGCCACCACTATGACGCCATGCTGGCCAAGGTGATCGCCTGGGCGCCCACCCGCGCCGAGGCGCTCGGCGCGCTGTCCGCCGCGCTCGCCGGCGCCCGGATCCACGGACTCACCACCAACCGGGATCTGCTGGTTCGCGTTCTGCGCCACGACGAGTTCGCCGGACGCGGCACCGACACCGGGTTCCTCGACCGCCACGACGTGGCCGACCTCGGCGCAGCCCTCATCGACCGCGACGGGGAGGGCTTGCACGCCATCGCGGCCACACTCGCCCAGGTCGCGGGACGCCGCGCGGCGGCCCCCGTCCAGCCGACGCTGCCTGCCGGGTGGCGCAACAACCCGTCCCAACTGCAGTCCACCGGATGGCTGACCGCCGACGGCCGCGAGCGTCGGGTGGGCTATGCGCTGCTCCGCGACGGCGTCGAG
This sequence comes from Mycolicibacterium fluoranthenivorans, assembly GCF_011758805.1. Taxonomy (NCBI): domain Bacteria; kingdom Bacillati; phylum Actinomycetota; class Actinomycetes; order Mycobacteriales; family Mycobacteriaceae; genus Mycobacterium; species Mycolicibacterium fluoranthenivorans. The sequence continues at coordinate 451,227 of NZ_JAANOW010000003.1, forward strand.
GTCGAAGTCGACGGCAAGCCCGTCGAAGACGTCAGCGTGCTCGTGCAGCGGCCGGACCGGGTGGTCCTGGAGACCGGCGGGGTGCGGCGCGGCTACGACGTCGTCCTCGACGCCGACATTGCCTATGTCGACAGCCCTGCCGGGTCCACTGCGTTTACGCAGGTACCACGGTTCCTGGACCCGAGCGCGCTAAAGCCGGCGGGCTCGCTGACGGCGCCTATGCCGGGTTCGGTGATCCGGCTGCCCGTCGCCGCGGGCGACGTCGTGACGGCCGGGCAGGCGCTGGTGGTGGTGGAGGCGATGAAGATGGAACACACCATCGTCAGCCCAATCGACGGGATCGTCGCCGAGCTTTCGGTCGAGGTGGGTCAGCAAGTGTCCACCGGCGATGCCCTCGCGGTGGTCGGAGCGGCCGCCGGTGCAGATCAGGATTGAGCACCATCGGACCCGTCACCGGCCCCGGTGGCCGGTGACATCGAAGTAGGAGAGCGGTATGGAACTGCACGAGACCGAGGAGCGGCGAGCGCTGCGCAAGGCCGTGTCCGAGATCGCCAAGGACTTCGGGCACGACTACTACGTGGCCAAGTCGCTCGGCGGGGAAAAGAGTTCGGAACTCTGGCACGCCGTCGGGGAACAGGGGTTCCTCGGGATCAACATCGCCGAGGAGTACGGCGGCGGTGGCGGCGGCATCTACGACATGCAGATCGTCGGTGAGGAACTGGCCGCGGCCGGCTGCCCGCTGCTGATGACGGTGGTCTCCCCCACCATCTGCGGCACGATCATCCAGGCTTTCGGCAGCGACGAACTCAAGGCACGCTGGCTGCCGGGCATCGCCAGCGGCGAGGTCATCATGGCGTTCGCGATCACCGAGCCGGATGCGGGCTCGAACTCGCACAACATCTCCACCTACGCCAAGCGCGTCGGCGGGGATTGGATACTCAACGGCACCAAGTACTACATTTCCGGCGTCGACGAGGCGGAGGCCATCCTGGTCGTCACCCGCACCGCGACCGACGACCGCGGACGCGGACGGCTGAGCCTGCTCGTGGTCCCGACCGACGCGCCCGGGCTGACCAAGACCCTCATCCCGGTGCAGGCGGTGACACCTGAAAAGCAGTTCACGCTGTTCTTCGACGACGTGCGGGTGCCGGCCGAGAACCTGATCGGCGCGGAAAACGACGGTTTGCGTCAGGTATTCATGGGCCTCAACCCCGAACGCATCATGGGCGCCGCCCTGGGAAACGGCATCGGCCGCTACGCGCTGGACAAGGCCTCTGCCTACGCGCGCGAGCGCAAGGTCTGGGACGTGCCGATCGGAGCCCACCAGGGCCTGTCCCACCCGCTTGCGCACGCTAAAATCCAGCTGGAGCTGGCCCGGCTGATGACCCAGCGGGCGGCCTCATTGCACGACGCCGGCGATCCCGGTTCCGCGGAGGCGTCGAACATGGCCAAATACGCTGCGGCCGAGGCGGGCATCCTCGCCCTCGACCAGGCGATCCAGACCCACGGCGGCAACGGGTTGGCCACCGAGTACGGGCTGGCCACTCTCTGGGGCCCGGCACGGCTGATGCGGACCGCGCCGATCAGCCGAGAGATGATCCTCAACTACGTGGCACAGCACAGCCTCAACCTGCCACGATCGTACTGAGCATCCTTCATCCGTTCCTGTCCGCTTCCGTCTACCAAGACGGACAGTGGTGATCGGTCGCCCGCCGGGGCCGGGTCCTGCCTTAACGAGCATTTGTCAACCAAAACTGCCGAGGAGGCAAATCAACATGGATCGCGGTATCGGTCAGTGGGTCACCAAACGGGCCTTCCTCAACGGGCAGCGCACAGCGCTCGTCCAAGGTGACACCAGCTTCACGTACTCCGACTTCGATCGGCGCACCAACCAGGTGGCCTCGAGCCTGTTGCGTCTCGGTGTCCGTAAGGGGGACCGGGTGGCCATACTGCTGGTGAACTCGGTCGAGTTCCTGGAGGTCCTCCTCGGCTGCGCGAAGATCGGCGCCATCACCATCCCGATCAACGTCCGGCTCGCCGGCCCGGAGATCGGCTACATCCTCGCCGACTCCGGCGCCGACGTGTTCGTGTTCCACGCGCCGCTAGCAGCGGCGGCGGTCAGCGCGCTGACCGAGCCTGGGGTCCGGGTCCGCCACACCCTCCGGGCCGGGGGCGCCCCGGCCGACGGCGAGATCCCCTACACCGACCTGCTCTCCGACGGTGCGCCCGCGCCACTCGACAGCGACGTCGAGGGCCGCGACCCCGCGTTCATCATGTACACCTCGGGCACCACCGGCCGCCCGAAGGGCGCCATCCTCACCCACGACAACCTACTGTGGAACGCCATCAACGTGCTGGGCGCCGAACAAGGCCTGACCGGCAGCGACGTGACTGTCGCAGTCGCCCCGATGTTCCACATCGGCGGGCTCGGGGTACATACGTTGCCGTTGCTCTACGTCGGCGGGACCAGCGTGATCCTGCCGTCGTTCGACCCGGTGGGCACGCTCAAGGCGATGGCCGAGAGCCGGGCCACCGTCCAGTTCATGGTGCCGGCGATGTGGTCGGCGCTGACCCAGGTGCCCGACTTCGACTCCTACGACCTCTCCGCGCTGCGTCTGGCCATGGGCGGCGGCGCACCGATGCCGCTGACTGTCATCGACTTCATGCACCAACGCGGAGTCCCCTTCACCGAGGGATTCGGGATGACCGAGACCGCCCCCATGGTCTCGGTCTTGGACGCCGCCAACATCACCACGCGGGCCGGGTCGATCGGCCGGGTCGCCATGCACGTCGATGCCCGAATCGTCGACGCCGACGACCGGGACGTCCCGGCCGACACCGTCGGCGAGCTCCTGGTGCGCGGACCCAACGTGTTCGTCGGGTACTGGATGAAGCCGGCGACCACCGCCGAGGCCTTCCGGGGCGGCTGGTTCCACACCGGCGATCTCGGCCGGATCGACGTCGACGGCTACATCACGCTCGTCGACCGCAAGAAGGACATGATCATCTCGGGCGGGGAAAATGTCTACCCCATCGAGGTCGAGCAGGTGCTGTTCCGTCACCCCGGTGTGCTCGACGCCGCGGTCGTCGGCGGTCCGGACGACAAGTGGGGTGAGCGCGTCGTCGCCGTGGTGGTGGCCGACCCAGCCGCCGAACAGGTACCCGGCGCCGACGAACTGATCGCCTGGTGCCGCGAACGGCTGGCGCATTTCAAGTGCCCGCGCGAGGTGCACTTCCTTGCCGAGCTGCCCCGCAACGCCACCGGCAAGCTCCTCAAGACCGAGCTGCGCAGGCGATTCACCGGTGTCGAGGGCGGCGTCGTCCAGCGCTGAGGCACGACACCGGAGGCGGAGCTCGGGTTTGGGAAGTGTTGTCGCGACGAGTAGCCAAGGTCACCGCTGCAAATAGCTGAAGATGTTATTTGTCGCTAACGTTTAGAGGCGCAGGGTTGGGACTTGTCGGCCGAGACAACCGGGAGGAACACGACATCCGGCATGTGTTGCGGGTGGGTCTTGCCATGCGCTCGCCTGTCACCTTGCGATAGGTGCTTGAGCGTCCCTGACGCCCATGAGCTTCGGCGAAAGGGGGGTGCTTCAGTGTCGTACGGCGGCGACCGACGACTCCACCCGATCAGCCTTCCCGCAGTAGAGCCCGGTGGCAGCGTCGAAACATGAATCGGACTCGGACCACGAGGCCCGAGACATCCGGATCGCCGTCGGTCACCACACCCATCCGTCCGAGACTACCGGTGTTACTACGCTGCGAGGAGTACCGCGGTCGACTGCGGCCAAGCCCACGCTCTGGCGTGGCGCACCCAGCTGAGATCCACCGTCACCGATTACGCGTTGATTCACGCATCGGTTTCTCGGACAGTCCTCGTTCATCACCGCGCGGGTGTCAGCCGAATCGGCAGATAAGTGGTGCCCCGAAGTGAGCTGTTGGTTGACCAGGTGGCCGAACCGGCCGCTGCGATGGCCGAGGCTTGGGAAGTGAGTTCGCGGAGCACCGCCTGGCCCTCCATGCGACTGAGGGTTGCTCCGATGCACATGTGAACGCCGTAGCCGAATGCGATGTGATTGCGCGGATTTCGGTCAGCGCGGTAGGTATCGGGATCCTCGAAGACCTCAGGGTCGCGATTGGCCGCGCCGAATGCCAACAAGAGCCGCGACCCGCTCGGGATAGTCACCTCGCCGACCCTGTAGTCGGTGCGAGTGTAGCGGTACAGGTTTTGGATGGGCGCCGAGTACCGCAGCTGTTCCTCGACAGCGCTGGGGATCAGGTCGGGATCGTCTCGGATCATGGCGAACTGATCGGGGGCGTGGGCAAGGGTGTCGAACATCCCGCCGATGAGGTTGGTGGTGGTTTCATTCCCAGCGAATAACAGGAGCATCGCGATGAAGAAGAGCTCGTCGTCGGAGAGCTTGCCGTCCTCGTTGTTATCGACGAGCCGACCCAGTACGGTATCTGACCCCTTGAGCTTGCCCGAGGCCAACTGATCCTTGAAGTACCGGCGCAGTGCCGCAATCGCCCGAACCCCCTTGAGCCCCTGCCGCAGCCCGGCGGGGCTCACGCCGGCATTGATGACGCCGACACCGTCTTCGGACCATGATCGGAAGTTCTGGACATCTTCGGGCGGAATCCCGATTATGTGCGCGATCATTCGGATGGGCAAAGGCACGGCGAGGCGCTCCATAACGTCGCAACCGGGGTTGGCGACGACGTCGGCGACGAGTTCTTTGGCGAGTTGGTCTGCCATCCCCTGCCAGTCGCTCATAGCTCCCCTGGTGAACCCGGGTTGAACCTGTTTGCGAAGCCGGGTGTGGTCATCGCCGTCGGTGAGCACCAAGATCGGTGCCGAGATCTTCATTCGGGTGACGCCCTGGCTACTTGTGACGGCGTCGGTGTCGCGTAGGGCTGCTCGGATGTCTTCGTGTCGGCTCAGAATGAAGGTCGCACGTTTGGGGTTGTAGTGCACCCGCCCTCCGGCGTGCAGCGCGCGATAGGCATCGAATGGCTGCGCCGCGGTCGCTGGATCGAGTGGATCGTAATCGGTGTTTACCGCACCGGTCCATCCTGCATAGCCACGGCGCCGGACCCGTACGGCCGCAGCAATGTTCATTCCGACAGCCGCCACCACCGGTGCCCCGATTTGCCGCACCGCGCTATCCGAGCGCCATCTACTCATCGGTAGTCCCCGCTAAGGTCGCCGGACGGTTGGTGCCTGAGCGCGCTGCGCAGTATGTCATGGCATCAAGGCTGGCCAACGGCGATCCACCGCGTCAATGGTGCGGCAACAGTTGATAGGAAATCGTCTGCCCTCGGCGGGTCTGGATTATCACTATAGAGCTGTGAAATGCTAATACTGCGATTGGGAGAGTCTATTAATTCTCATTCCGAGAATTCTCCCAAGCCGACCAGGGGTGTCGAACATCGGAAGGCCTTGGAAGTGACAGGCAACGACTGGCTACTCGAGCAGCCCAGAGCGGCCGCTGCGACTGAAAGGATTCTCCAGGCGGCCGCGAGTTTGATCGGACGCCGAGGCTTCGATGATTTCTCCATCCACGAACTCGCCGCGTCGGTCCACTGTTCGCCGGCAACGATCTACCGTCACGCGGGTGGGAAAGCCGCGATTTGCGAAGCGGTCGTGGTGAGGCTGTCGTCGCGCATCGTAAACGCCGTGGACGACGCAATCTGCGATTTGACAGGGCATGAGCGGATCGTCGTCGCCGTCAGCGTGGCCCTACACCACCTCCGCACGGAACACATTGTCCAACAACTGCTTCGGTCATCCAATCCGAAGAACCGGCGATGGATCGAGACCTCGCCCATCGTCACCGGCATCGCGACAAGCATGATCGGCTCAGACCGTCACGACGAGGCCGCCGCCCAGTGGTTCGTACGCGCAGTGCTTGCGCTGTGGCACTGGCCGGCAAGCGTTCCTGGCACAGAACGTGAGATCATTGAGCGGTTCCTCGGGCCAGCTTTGAGCGCGTAAAGAGCGTGCCACTGAGCCCAGCAAGGCCTTCGCCTTCGTCTCCCCAAGCCGATCTCATTGTCGATGTTGACGACGGTTGAAAACCCGGCCAGTTGCGACGTTGATAGAACTCATCCCGGAACTACCTCCTCGCCTTTCGGCCGGATATGACAGCCGCGGGGTGTTGGGATCCGGGTGTGCAGCGTCGAGTTCCGTGGTCGGCGTCTTGTGCTCCGGGCCCCGCTGGAGGTGTGGACGTGGAAGCTCATCTTCGTCGGTCTGGCCGTTGCTCGGTCTGGCGTTGTCGGTATTTTCGTTTGGCATCGAGGCCTTCGTACCCGCGGATGTGCACCCCCCCCCCCCCCCGAGGAATGCGTTCACGGAAGCGGTTCGTGAGGCCTTGACAACCTGACGTCGCCGGGCCGCGGCCATCGCAAGGCCCTGAAAGACGCTCAGTCCGACGAGTCGTTCAGCGTGCGGTCGAGAAAATCTGCGACTGCCGAAGTGAAGGCGTCGTTGTCGTCGCCCGCAACCATGTGGCCCGTGCCCGAAACGTCGACAGCCTCGGCGTGCGGTACGACTTCGAGGAACTCCTCGACCGACTGCTGCGACGTCACGTCGGAGTGAACGCCGCGAATGAGAAGCGTTGGTGCTCGCACGCGGCGGGCCCCTTCGATGAGAAGGTCGCTTATGGCGCCGAATTCTTTGGCACCAGTTGCTGGGTCGCCCTGCAGGAACTCGAAGTTGGAAGCTATGAACGCCGGATCCCATCGCCAGATCCACCGACCGTCGTCGCGCTGCTGCAAGACCTTTCGGAGACCGTCCAAGTTCTTGGGCCGAGCGCGATGCCGGTTGTACTGGGCAATGACGTCCGCGGCCGCGTCGAGCGTATCGAATCCGTCGGGATGGGCGCCCATGAAAGACACGACGCGGCGTGCTCCGTGAAACTCCATTCGCGGAGTTATGTCGACCAGTACGACGGCTCCCCACAGATCGGCAGGCGCCACCAAATGCGTTCCCAACACCGTCATGCCGCCCAAGGATGCGCCAACGACAGCTGGCGGGCGGCCATCGCTGGCATATCGGCGAATCGACAGCAGGTCGGATGCAAGTCGGTCGAGATCGTATCGACCATCGGGGTCCCACTCGCTGTCGCCGTGACCGCGGGCGTCGTAAGCGACGACGGTATACCCGCGCGCGTGTAAGCGGCGCGCCGTAGTCGCCCAGGCATGGCGGTTCTGTCCACCGCCGTGCAGCAGTATGACGACCGCGCGGGCGGATTCGTGTCGGTAGACATCGGCTGCAAGGGCGGTTCCGTCTTCGTTGCGGACGCGCTCGAACGTTGAGGTCATTTGCTGTGTCCTCGATGGTCGCCTTGGGCAGCGTTCTCGTTCCGCGACCGGATCACGAGGCGCTCTGGGCGACGACGGTCACTGTTCCCTGTGCGGCGCATACCGGGCGTCCCGTATTGGTGATGTCGATCCTGGCGACGCCGCTACGCTTCCCCAGCGCGATGATGTCGGCGACCGCAACGCAGACTCCACTGGACACCGGACGTAGGAGGTTCAGTTTGAATTCGGTTGTGGCCACCCATGACCCAGGTGGGATCACCGGATAGAACACCACGCCCAAGCAGTGGTCGACCATCGCTGACAGGCATCCGCCATGCAGAGTGCCGAAAGGAGTCAACAAATCGGCTCGGGCGTCCATTTCCACTACCAGTCTCCCGGCGGAGAACTCGATGTGGCGGAAGTCCAAGTACTTGGCGAGCCCTCCCGAGGTTCCCCCCGCGTGCTGGAGCTCCTCGGCTATTTGCTTGTTGAACTGGGGGAAGTCCATGGTCAGCGCCTCGTTTCGTTCAGCGATACCGATGCCATCGCTGAGACACTACTCCGCAGTTGTCGCAGCAATGCAACTGTGAGTGTCGGCCAGTAGCGCGGGAAGCAGGAATCGGCGCAAGAAAGCATCGATTCCTTCGGGGCTGCGGTGCCGGGGGCCGCGAACCGCGAGCAAGCTGAGGATGATGCGCAAAATCCATTCGGCGGCGTCATCGACCGAAACGCCGGCTTCGAGTTGATGCCAGTGTGCGGCGAACACGGGTCGCAGAAACTCGGCGACGAGTTCGAACAGCGCCACCGACGTTCCCTCGGCCAGTCCCACGCCGGCGAGTTCATCGTCGCTGGCGAAGAGCATGCCGATTATCGGTTCGCGGCGTGCCGCGCGCACCGTGACTGCAACGAAGTCCAATATGGCAGAGCCCAAGTCGGTGTGCGCCAAGATCCGTCCGCTGGTGCGGTGCAGGTAGCGTTCCGCTGCGCGGACGATGACACCGGATACGACGGATTCGCGACTAGCGAAGTAGCGATAGACCGTGGCGCGCGATACGCCCGCATGCCTGGCGATATCCTCCATCGTGGTGCCCGACAGCCCCTTGCCTTGCAGGCACGTTTCGGCGGCGTCGAGTAGGCGATCGCGCGCCATATCGCGGTTTCGCCCAGGAGTCGCGTCGCCCCGCCGCAACGATCTCTTCGTCACGGGTACGAGTATGCCCTGTCAAGGGACTCGCTCTGTCGAACACCCGCGGTTGTCGCATGGAAACGGATGTGACAATATCGCAGTCGTGTCGCATAGAAGACCTCGACGATGAGCGTGATCTGACCGTTGGCCATCCCACCACGCACTCCGGTTGTCGTCGGCGTCGGTGAACTCACACATCGCGGTGAAGGCACCGTCGATCCCATCGATTTGGCCGCCGAGGCCGCGCGTCGAGCGCTGCATGATGCTTCGGCCGCGATCGGGCATCGCATCGATACCGTGGCGACGCCCGGAATCTTGATGATCCCACGCGACAACCCCGCGTCGAGGATTGCCGAAGCGACTGGGCTGACGCCGGATCATCGCATCAGTTGTCCGGTCGGCGGCAACACCCCCCAGTATCTGGTCGAGGTCCTCGGCCGCCGCATTTGGCGCGGCGTCAGCGACGCGGCTCTGATCGTCGGAGCGGAAAGCGGCGCGTCAGCACGCAAAGTCGCATCCGGTAGCGCACTTTTGGAGCCCAAACCCATCGCAGCACAGGACGAGTCACTCGGTGACACCCGCCCGGGACTGAGCGAAGCCGAGGTGGGCGCCGGGTTACATTGGCCGCACGAGGTGTACCCGATCTTCGAATCCGCGATCGCGGCCCGATCAGGCCGCACATTCGACGAACAGCGCCGCTGGCTGGGTGACTTGATGGCTCCGTTCACGGTTGAGGCGTCCCGACATCTCGAGCAGGCCTGGTTTCCGCGTGCCCGTAGCGCAGACGAGCTCAGCACGGTCTCCCCGGCTAACCGGATGGTGTGCGAGCCGTACCCGAAGCTGCTCAACAGCATCATCGCCGTGGATATGGCTGCCGCTTTCGTGATCATGGCCGCCGAAGTCGCCGAGGAACTCGGAGTGCCCAGTGATCGTTGGGTCTTCCCGTGGTCGTCGGCCACATGCAACGACGTGTATTTCCCGGTTCAGCGGCCTGATCTGGGTCGTTCCGCCGGAATAAGGGCCGCCGGCAAGGCGGTATTGGCGGCCAGTGGACTTCACATCGACGACATTAGATGGTTTGATTTCTACTCTTGCTTTCCTTCCGCGGTCGAGGCGGCGATCGACGCCTTGGATCTCGACCCGGCGGATGACCGCGGGTTCACGGTGACCGGCGGACTGCCCTACCACGGAGGGCCGGGTAACAACTATGTCAGCCATTCGATCGTCGAGATGGTGCGACGCTGCAGGAGCGACCCGGACGCCGTCGGGCTCGTGTCCGGACTGGGCTGGTACATCACAAAGCACTCGCTGGGTCTGTGGTCGGCGACTCCACCGCCAACGGGATGGCAGACTCCGGACATGGCCGATGCGCAGTCTGCGATCGACGGCACCTCCCTCCCGGTCGCTTCTCCCGCCGACGCATCCGGAGAGGCGACCATAGATGGATACACCGTCGTGCACGACCGTGACCAAGGCCCCTCCTGGGTGCCGATTTTCGCGCGCATGACCGACGGCCGCCGCGTCGCGGCGCGCAGTGACGATGCCGAGGTGGCGGTGGCAATGTCACGAGACATGTGCGTCGGACACCAAGTCGCCGTGCGGCAGGCGGACGGACACGTCGAATTCGAACTGTCGTGAACGCCGACGCGCTCGTGCTGACCAAGCCGCGCACCCTTGAACGGCGGCATCTTCCGGTGCCGCGCATCGACGACGAGTCCGGTCTCCTGCGGATCGAGGCGTGCGGGCTCTGCGGAACCGACCACGAGCAGTTCAGCGGACACCTGCCGACGGGGTTCGCCTTCATCCCCGGACACGAGATCATCGGCGTCATCGAGGGAATCGGTGACGCCGCGCGCGAGCGTTGGGGCGTCTCGGTGGGTCAGCGAGTCGCCGTCGAGGTGTTCCGATCGTGTCGGGAGTGCGACTCGTGCGGCCGCGGCGAGTATCGCAGGTGCTCGAGCAACGGCCTCGCCACCATGTTCGGCTTCGTCGACGTGAACATCCCGCCCGGCCTGTGGGGAGGCTATGCAACCCACCTGCATCTGCCGTTCGATTCCATGCCGTTGCCGGTCCCGGACGGACTCGACCCGATCGTCGCGACGTTGTTCAATCCGCTTGGGGCAGGGATCAAATGGGCTGCCATGTTGCCCGAGACAAGCCCGGGCGACGTCGTCGCGGTCCTCGGACCAGGGATCCGCGGGATTTGTGCTGCCGTAGCCGCCAAGGAGGCCGGAGCGGCATTCGTCGCGATGACCGGGGTCGGCCCTCGCGACCGAACTCGGCTAGCCGCAGCCCACCAGTTCGGCGTGGACCTGACCATCGACGTCACCGAAGACGACCCGGCGCAGGCCCTGCAAATGGCGACCGGCCGGCTCGCAGATGTCGTCGTCGACGTCACCGCGAAGGCGCCAGCCGCATTCGCGGACGCCGTCGCACTCGCGCAGCCCGGCGGACGCGTGGTGGTCGCGGGCACACGCGGCGGCGGCGGAGCGCCGGGCTTCGAGCCAGACCTGCTCGTATTCAAGGAACTACGCATCTTCGGTTCGTTGGGGGTCGACTACCCCGCCTACCAGAGCGCCATCGAGCTGCTGGTCTCTAGGCGTTGGCCCTTCGAAGAATTGCACCGCGAGATCACCGGTTTCGCCGGCCTGCCCGGGCTGCTCGACCTTCTGGCCGGCAACGAGCCGGACCGGGTCCCCGCTCTGCACAACGTCTTTGTGCCGATCGCCTGACAGCGCCAACTAGCGCCCAACCGGAAGGATCCACCGTGAGCAGCCAAAGCCGGGTTGACATGCTTGCCCTGACAGATGCCCGCGAGCGCGCCGCTCAATGCGGGATTCCGGACGCCATGGCTGAACTGTCTGTTTTCAGGATCGCGCTTCATCAGCCCCCTGTAGCCGTCGCATTGCATGGAATGCTGGAGGCGTTGCTGTGGAAAGGCGCGCTGGATGCGCGGCTACGGGAGCTGATCATCATGCGAATCGGCTGGGTCACTGATTCGGTCTATGAGTGGACGCAACACTGGAGGGTTGCCCGCTTGCTCGATGTGCCCGAACGCGACCTGCTCGGGGTGCGCGACTGGCAGAACGCCGGCCACTTCGGCGAAGCCGAGCGGGCGGTACTGGCGGCGACAGACGAGACGTTGCGTGACGGCACCATCTCGGATGAAACCTGGGCTGAGTGTCAGCGCGCGTTGCACGGGGACCCGGCCGTCCTCGTCGAACTCGTCGCCGCGATCGGGAATTGGAGATTGTTCTCAGCGCTGCTGCGGTCCTTGCACGTGCCGCTAGAAGACGGCCTCGAAGGATGGCCCCCTGACGGAGTTCGACCCTCCGTTGACTGAAGGGTGATCGGCTCGCCATGTCGACTCCGTGCTATGACTCTGCCCCTAGCACCTGTTGGTCGGGATCTGACGATGTCGAACGGTCGGGCGGTTGCATCTGCAGACGGCGATTCCACCACCGAGGATTGCGCCGGGCCTGAAGACTGAGCCGACGGAATTCCATCCGCTGCAGTCGAAGGAGAACTGGAACACCCAGCAGCGGGACGATCGCACCACGGACCGCACCTCGGCGACCATTCTCCAGCAATCCGGCTACAGCACTGAGCCCCGAAATGTAAAGAATACCGTTGTAAGGCACCAGGATTGGGCCGCATAGTCCTTCGCACTCGGACAGGCTTGGCACACCAAATCTCCAGCGCTTCGGCCAGTGTATGAAGTGAGCCAACACGGTCGTCAGGAACAGGCCGTTCACAACACCGAGGACAGCCTCGTGACGCTTATCGGCACGTTCCGCCATGCGAAGTACTACTGCGGTGCTCATGCCCCAACCCGTCGCTGCCGGCACCGGACCAATCACCGACGCGAACGGCATCGCAACTCCGGACAGCAATTCGTAGAAGACATGCGCGCTCGCTGACACGGCGCCAACTTGTGTGCAGATTTGCCGGGACGTCTTCGGACGCTGACGGGACGGCGGTAATGGCCCTTCCGCCCGCATCAGCGGAATGCCTGAACGCGCGATGCGGCCACGGCGCAACGCACTTCTTCGTGAAGAGGTCGTTCCATATGGCGGCTTTCACCACAAAAGTACTTGTCGACCTACACGTTACTCCGTAGCTGTTGGCCGCCATCGGCGTCGAAGAGTTCCTTGGTCCAACGTTCGAGGATTTCTGCGCTATCCCAGTCGTCGGGATGGAACCCGGCGTGGGTGTAGGAACGGAAGCGCTCAATCGCTGCTCGGCTGAACAGCGGGTTATGACGGAAGGCTCGAAGGCTGCGCAGCAACCGCACCGGGTTGTAGGCGGCACGATCGCCGGCCAGAGAGCGGGTGGTCTGGATGACCAACTCGGTGAACAATAGGAGACTGGCGATCCGCATTCCCCAGACCCTGGTGCGTTCGCTTCCACCGACCGTCTCGTAGACATCGAAAGCGACGGCCTTGTGCTCGCATTCCTCCAGTGCGTGCCAAAGCAGAATCGGCCGCACCTCGGTGTAGCCGATCAGTTCTTGAGCTTCGTCGCTGGTGAGAATGATCTCGGCGAATGTCGCCGTGTAGTGCTCGAGGGCTGCCGTCACAGCCAGGCGCATCTTGGGAGAAAAACGCTTCTCGAGTCGGCCAACCAACTTCTTGATATGCCGATCGATCCCCTCGGTGGGATAGCCCATCGCTTGAAGGCGATCGTTGAGCAGCCGATGCTGGTGCCGGTGGGTGGCCTCTTGAGCGATGAATCCCTTGACCGCCTCCTTCAGGTCAGCGTCGCTGATGTGGTCCCGGTACTCGCGGACTGACCGGATGAAGAAGTCTTCGCCTTCGGGGAACGTGGCCGACAAGGTGGACACAAAGTGGCTCATCACCAAGTCGCCATCGACGAAGTGCTGCCGATTGGTCTCAGCAGGCATGTCGAATCGGACACGGCGGGGCTTCGGGACGACCCGCGTGGTGGGCCGTGTGGACGAATCGTCGCTCATGTTGTTCTCCTGTTGTCATGGGCACTGATGATCTGACTTTACGCCTAGTCAGAATTAGATGGCAAGCTATGCGTTGTGCGATCGGTGCGGGTGTACAGCGGGATGTCCGCCGAGGAGCGTCACCGGAACAGGCGCACGCGTCTCATCGAGGCCGCGATGGAGTTGATCGGCACGCACGGCGTTGCCGCCGCCACGGTGACTGCCGTATGCGCTGAGTCCGGCGTGACGTCACGCTACTTCTATCAGCATTTCCCTGACAGAGACGCCCTCTTGCGAGCTGCCTACCAGCAGCTCTACGCAACCTTCCAGGAGGTGATAGTTGACGCGATCCCCGATGCCGGCGCCCCACCCGAGGTGCTCGCGTACGCGCCGATCCGCGGGCTGGTCAGCATGATCAACAATGATCCTCGACTGGGTCGGATCTTGTTCGTGGAATCTGCAACGGAGCCGCTGCTTCGGGAGTTACGCAGCGACATGATGACCGGTTTCACCGACCTCGTATTGCGTGAGGCCAGACTTCACCTTGACATCGCCGACTCCGCAGTGGGCGTTGCCCATTTGGCCTCGACATTGGGTGTGGGTGGGTTATTCGAAGTCTTGCGCCGCTGGCTCGACGGAGAACTCGAGTTCACCACCGATGAACTCGTTCAGCACTGCGCAGGTTTCCTGGGCAGCCTCGGCAGCTATGTGCTGCTGCAGAACGCAGTCGAGTCGGCCACGACCAAAGCCAAACCTCAGAGTTAGCTTCTGGCGCCTCCCGGCCGCGCTTCGCGAATGTCGAGGTGCCTCCGCTTGCTTCATTCCGGACTGAACACATGAACGCCGCTGTACAACATTAGAGGCCAGCGTCGTCGACCAAATAACGTTCGGCGAGCGTCTCGGCAAGCCGACTCGTGTGCTCCACGATCTCCCCCTGGATGACGTCAAGCAAACCTGCATGCCATGCGGTGATCAATTCGACGAAGCCACCAACGGCCACCAGTGTGTCCATCCGAAGGGCGGTTTCATCGGCTTCCGGCCTCAGGTGTGGCTCACTGGCTGCGATCACCAGGTGTGTCGCCTCCTGCAGTGCGACAGCGCGCCGATCCTGAAGCGGGGAACTGCCCACGTGTTGAGCCAGTAGAATCTTCGCCCTGCCCGGATCCTCTGCAATCCGGTCGACCACCGCGGCGATGGTCACGCGGATGGTCTCCATCGGCGGCTGCCCGATGCGTTCTGCGAGCGTCGCAGAAACCTCACCGAGCATCTCGTTGCGCACGCCGTCCCATGCAGCGACAAGTAACTCGTCGCGGGTCTTGAAGTCTTCGTAGAAGTAACGGTCGTTCAGGCCGGTTTTGGCGCACACTCCTCTCATCGTGACTGCTGCCCAACCGCTTTCACTCCAGATTTCCGTCGCGGCATCAATGAGGCGCTGACGGCGCTCCGCCCGGCGTTCAGCACCGGTACGCCCGCCCCATCTCTTCGACCGCGTCCGCACATGTCCATCTTGGCAAACCACAGTAGGTCGCAACACTTTGGTAGCATCCGCCCCCAATGGGGGCGCGTGCCACCATAGGACTCCGCGGAGGGCAGCGATTGACGATCAGAACGCTCAAACTTCGAGTTCTCAGAGACGTGGCAGCGGCTGTCGTCATTCCCGCCCCCAGCAGTGATCGTGCGGCACTGGCGACGGTGGCGGTAGGAGGCGCCCTGCACGCCGTGCAGGTATTCGCGGCCGACTGGCCCGCCGCAATCCCGTAGGGAGTCGACTCATCACGCTCTTGAGCGAGGCCCCCACCGGTCGCCGTCACCACTTGCACTACGTGCGGTAGCGTACCGATACCGGCAGTATCGCTACCAGTGGAGGCCAAGTGACCGACGGCAGTGCAGATGCCCCAAGCCAGGCCAAGCGGCCTGGTCGGCGCGCCAACGGATCCACCGATCCGGCCGACACTCGCGAGTACAGCGAACGGTTGGCGACCCTGGCCCGGTTCACCCTCCGACACAAAGCGCTCGTCATCGGGGTATGGCTAGGCGCCGCGGTGGTTCTCGCGCTGCTGTTCCCACAGCTGGAAACCGTGGTGCGCCAACAGTCGGTGGACCTCATTCCTCGCGACGCCCCGTCCTTGCAGACGGTTGACCGCATGAGCGCCGCGTTCGGCGAAGAAGGCTCGAAAACCATGGTGTTCGTCGCCATGGAAGACCCCACTGGCTTGACTCCAACTGCACGGCAGCGCTACGGCGAACTCGTGCGCCGGTTGCAGGCCGAGGGCGACCACGTCCTGCTGGTGCAGGACCTGCTGGCCGATCCGATTACCGAAGCTCAGGCAGTCAGCGCCGACCGCAAAGCCTGGTATCTGCCCGTCGGTGTCACCGGCACCCTCGGAGACCCCACGGCAGCCGAATCCTTGAACGCGGTGCGCGACATCGCCGCGGAGGTGTTCACCGGATCGACCACGACCGTCCAAGTGACGGGACCACCGGCGACCTTCAGCGACATGATCGCCTCCGCCGAGCACGACCTGCTGTTGATCTCGATCGCTACCGCCGGCGTGATCGCCCTGATCTTGCTGATCGTCTACCGGTCAGTGTTCACCGCGCTGTTGCCACTGCTGGTAATCGGGTTGAGCCTGGCGGTTGGGCGCGGCGTGCTATCCGCCCTCGGCGAGATGGGCATGCCGGTCTCCCAGTTCACCGTCGCATTCATGACGGCGATCCTGCTCGGCGCCGGAACTGATTACACAGTTTTTCTGATCAGCCGGTACCACGAGCAGCGCCGCGCCCAAGTACCCGCCGATCAGGCGATCATCCACGCCACCGCCAGCATCGGGCGCGTCATCCTGGCGTCCGCCGCCACCGTGGCACTCGCGTTCTTGGCCATGGTCTTCGCGCGGCTCAGCGTCTTCGCCGCCCTGGGCCCCGCGTGCGCCATCGCCGTGCTGTTCGGATTTCTGGCGACCGTCACCCTGCTGCCACCCGTGCTGTCGCTAGCCGCCAAACGCGGCATCGGTGAACCCAAATCCGATCGCACCCGCCGCTACTGGAACAGCGTCGCCGTCGCCGTGGTCCGCCGTCCGGTGCCACTGCTGATCGTCAGCCTGGCCATCCTGCTCGCCCTATCGGCAGCCGCTGCGACCATCAAAATCAGCTACGACGACCGCAAGGGACAACCAGACACCACGGCCAGCAACCAGGGCTACCAACTTCTGGACCGCCACTTCCGCAAGGACGTCGTCATCAGCGAGTTCCTCGTCGTAGAGAACCCGACCGACATGCGGACCGGGAGGGGGCTGGCCGATCTCGACGAGATGGCCTCTCGCGTCTCCCAGATCCCCGGCGTCACCAGAGTGTCCGGAGTCACCCGCCCCACCGGGGAGCGCCTCGACCAAGCAGAACTGGCCTGGCAGAACGGCCAGATCGGCGACAAAATGGCCGGCGCGGTCGCCGAGGGCAACTCACGCAAAGACGACCTCGCCAAACTCACAGGCGGCGCCGACCAGCTCGCCGACGGCCTCGCCCAACTCGATGGCACGGTGCGCACCGCCCTCGCGCCACTGGCCGGAATCTTCACCCAAGCTCAATCCGCGGGAACTCAGGTCAACCAGTTCCGCCCGCTGCTGCAACAACTTTCCGCCACCGCCCCCGCCGTCGACCAAGCCATCCAATCCGGCCCAGGACTGCGACCGCTGGCCAACCAGGCGCAGAACGCGATCACCCAGCTCGATCCACTCGTGGGCGCGCTCAACACCTCACCGTGGTGTGCCGCCACCCCGCAGTGCGCCCAAATTCGTGACCAGGTGAAGATTTTGGTCAGCCTGCGCGACAGCGGATTCTTCGACCAGATCGCCGACCTCGGGGACCGCTACGATCCCGCGACCAATGCCACCGTTGGTGGCACCCTCGCCAACGTCCAGAACGCAGTCGCCTCGCTGGACAAGGCATTCGGAGCCCTGGGTGATCCCGACGACCTGGCCACCAACCTCCGCCGACTACAGGAGGGAATCGGACAGCTGGCCTCCGGCGCTCAAGCACTCGCGACCGGTGTCCGCACCCTCGCCGACAGCAACATCGAAATGCTGTCCGGTATGAGCCAGATCGCCACCCAACTACAGAATTCCTCACGCGCAGCGGCGGACTCCGACTCCTCGAGCGGTTTCTACTTGCCCGCTAATGCATTCGAGAACCGGCAATTCACCGATGTTGCCAAGCAATTCCTCTCACCGGACGGCAAGACCGCGCGGTTCATGATCGAAAGCAGCCACGACCCTTACAGCGTCGAAGCCATGGAGCTCGCCAGCCGCATCACCGACACCGCCAACACCGCACGACCCAACACGTCGCTCGCCGACGCCACCGTATCCGTCGCCGGCTTCCCCGCCGTCAACTCCGATATCCAACGATTCCTATGGGCCGACTTCGCACAACTGGCCGTCGCCACCATAATCATCGTCGGCGTCATCCTGGTCCTACTGCTGCGCGCACTCCTGGCGCCGCTCTACCTCTTAGGCACCGTCGTGCTCAACTACCTCGCCTCGCTCGGCATCGGCGTTGTGGTATTCCAATGGGGACTGGGCTACGAAATCGCTTGGCCCGTACCATTACTGGCATTCATCATCCTCGTCGCCGTCGGCGCCGACTACAACATGCTGCTCGTCTCACGGCTCCGCGAAGAATCCGGGACCAACATCCGCGTCGGCGTCCTGCGCACCGTGGCAAACACCGGAGCCGTCATCACCTCAGCTGGTCTGATATTCGCCGCCAGCATGTTCGGCCTCATGGTCGGCTCAGTCGCCATCATGATCCAAGCCGGCCTCATCATCGGCTTCGGATTGCTGCTCGATACCTTCCTCGTGCGCACCCTCACCGTGCCCGCCATCGCCACACTTCTACGCGAAGCCAGCTGGTGGCCTTCCAAAGCAACGCGGACCCCAGTAGCTGACACCGCCACGCAGAAATAAGGAGCAACGCACTACTAGTGGAAGCGAGGAATGCGAGGAACGCGAGGTCCATTCGCAGACGTGATCTTTGGTTGCGGATCCGTCGTGATCTGGTGTTGCAAGCCCGTCGAGTAAGCGTCCAAACTGACATCCTGATTTCAAGGTTCCCGCTCTCGGTAAATCAAAGGCGGCCTTGACCACCAGGTGCCTCAGTCCGCAGGCAGTCCGCAGTAGATTTTCGCGACTCCTGCGCGCGCCAACCCACCCAATGCAGCTGAGCTGGGAAAACTTACGCGGGCCAACGTACCCAACGTCATCAAAACCCCAGGTGGCGTGGTTCGGGACGAAGAGGTCGTGGGTTCGAATCCCGCCACCCCGACAGCGTGAAGAAGGCCCTGACCTGGGATGACCGGGTCGGGGCCTTCTTGCTGCGCGGCACAGGTTTGCCTGTGCCGTTTCCGGCGACCCTGCGTACATGGAGCAGAGCAGGATCCACCCGCCGATACCCGAGGAGACGTGAGCCGCTGACGCGCGCGGATACCCCGATGCGCCTAACCTGAACATCGTGTTCGGGGCCGGCAGTCTCGTCTCGGGTTACATCGTCGATGCGCACCTCGGCGGCGGCGCGAGCGCAGACGTTTACCGTGTGCATCGCGCCGGGCAGTCAGCCCCGCTCGCGATGAAGGTGCTGCACACCGACGCGACCACCTATGAGAAGGCGCGCGCACGGTTCGCCCGCGAGTTCGACATCGCGTCGCTGTTGCGGCATCCGCACATCGTCGCCGTGTTCGAGAAGGGCGAGATCCCGGCCGCGCCCCCGGCGCCTCCCACCTTGTGGATGACGACGCAGTACGTGGACGGACCGGATTCTTCCGCCCTCGTTCCCGGGCCGGACGCGCCATGCGACCCCGCCGTGGTACTTCTGGTGGCCGAGCAGATCGCCGACGCGCTCGACTATGCCCATTCGATGGATGTCCTGCACCGAGATGTCAAGCCCGCCAACATCTTGCTCACGACCGACCGCAGCTGCGCCTATCTCACCGATTTCGGCATCGCGCAGTTGATCGACGATGTCAAGGCGCTGGCGAGTAACGGCCGGGTCAGCGGTTCCATCGCCTATGCCTCCCCCGAGCTGCTACAGGCCCAGCAGTTGACACCGGCGACCGACCTTTATGCGTTGGCGTGCACCATGTTCGAGTGGCTCACCGGAATGCCTCCGTTCCCCCGCAGCACCGCATTCGCCATCACGTATGCACACCTTCGCGATCCGGTGCCGGCACTGACAGCACGTGTCTCGTGGTTACCCACGTCGCTCAACGCCGTTTTCGCGAAGGCACTCGCGAAAGACCCTGCCGGACGCTATCGGTCCTGCGTCGAATTCACAGATATCGTCAGCCGGACGCTGCGCGGCGTCGAGGTACCCGAGGTGCGTGCGGCCAGGCGCCGCCGGCTGCGCCCCTGAATGACCTTGCCGAACAAGGTGATCACTTTGTTCGGTGCTGACACTCGCGCAAGTTCGTGTTGCGCAATGTTTACATCGCCCAGCTTTCGCTCCCCGGCCACCGAGCCTACTGTCGAGCCAGTACGCACTGTGGACGCAACCGGTTTGCGCCCACGGCGCGACGCGTGCGAAGTATTTCGGGGCCCCGGGGAAGAGGCCCTCACCTACCGGGCGGGGAGCGGTATGACCACAGAATCGACGTACGACAACTCGGCTTTGGCGCACGAGGACGAGGGCTATCACAAGGCACTCAAGCCCCGCCAGATCCAGATGATCGCGATCGGCGGGGCCATCGGTACCGGTCTGTTCATGGGTGCGGGTAGCCGCCTCCACGATGCCGGTCCGGGATTGTTCCTGGTGTACGCATTCTGCGGTATCTTCGTCTTCTTCATCCTTCGCGCCCTCGGCGAGCTGGTGCTACACCGGCCGTCGTCCGGCTCATTCGTGTCCTACGCTCGCGAATTCTTCGGCGAGAAAACAGCTTTCGTCACCGGATGGCTCTACTTCTTCAACTGGGCGGCCACCGCGATCGTCGATGTCACCGCGGTCGCGCTCTACGTGCACTACTGGGGGATGTTCGAGGCGCTCCCGCAGTGGCTGATCGCACTCGTCGCCCTCGGCATCGTCCTGACCATGAACATCATCTCGGTGAAGCTGTTCGGTGAGATGGAGTTCTGGGCATCGATCATCAAGGTCGCCGCGCTCATCACGTTCCTGGTGGTGGGCATCATCTTCCTGGCCGGCCGGTTCGAGATCCAGGGCCAGTCCACCGGATTCGGGGTGATCAGCGACAACGGCGGCCTGCTGCCCGTGGGGATCTTCCCGCTGGTGGTGGTCACCTCAGGCGTCATCTTCGCTTATGCCGCAGTCGAACTGGTAGGCATCGCGGCCGGCGAGACCGAAGACCCGCCCAAGGTGATGCCGCGCGCCATCAACTCGGTGATCGTGCGAATCGCCCTGTTCTATGTCGGGTCCCTGGTCCTGCTGGCATTGCTGTTGCCCTACACCGAGTTCCACAAAGGCGAAAGCCCGTTCGTGACGTTCTTCTCCAAGATCGGAGTGCCCGCGGCCGGTGGCATCATGAACCTGGTCGTGCTCACCGCCGCGATGTCCAGCCTGAACGCGGGGCTGTACTCGACCGGGCGCATCCTGCGATCGATGGCCATGAACGGCAGCGGGCCCGCCTTCACCGGGAAGATGAACCGCAACGGCGTCCCGTTCGGCGGCATCGCTCTGACCGGCGCCCTGACCCTGCTGGGCGTCATCCTCAACCTGTTCGTCCCCGAGGACGCCTTCAACATCGCGCTGGATCTGTCCGCCCTGGGCATCATCTCGACATGGGCGATGATCGTGGCCTGCCAACTGCAGCTGTACCGCTGGGAGCAGAAGGGCATCCTCGAACGACCAAAGTTCCGGTTGCCCGGCACCCCCTACACCGGCTACGCGACGCTGGTATTCCTTGCCGCGGTGACGGTGCTGATGTGCTACGAGAACATCTGGAATCTCATCGCGATCGTGGTGCTCATCCCGATGCTGATCGGTGGCTGGTACGCGGTGCGCGGCAAGGTGAATGCGATGGCTGCGCAGCGCATCGGCTACACCGGCGAGTACCCCGTGATCCCGCAGCCGCCGATCCCGGAGGGTCCCGGCGACGACTGAGGACGGAGTCGCCAAGGTCCCTGACGACCCGGCTGGGCCGCCCTACCAAGTAGTTGATAGGGTCACGCCGATGACCGGAAAGAGCTGGATCGCCACGCTGCTCGAGTTCGACCGCGACGGCGACCGGTTCATCGCACCGCAGTGGGCCGGCCCGGGCAACCGGCTGTTCGGCGGGCTCATCGCCGCGCAGTCGCTGGGTGCCGCCGGCGCGACGGTGGACCCCGCCAAACAACCACAATCACTGCACGCCTACTTCGTGCGCGGCGGCCGGTACGGCGTCGACGTCGAGCTGGAGGTGGAGCGCACCCGTGACGGCAGATCTTTCGACACCCGCCGAGTGACCGCTCGCCAGGCCGGAAAAGTCATCCTCGAGATGATCGCGTCGTTCCACCTTCCCGAACCCGGCCCCGACTGGCATCCGCCCCGCTCCCCCAGTGTCGAACTGGCCGACGCCATCCCCAAGCAGCCGGATCTGGAATCGGTGGACCGGTTCGAGTTGCGCTGCAATCCCGGTGATGATTCCCCCTTCGCGGTGCCGCCCTTCTGGATTCGCACCCACGATCCCATCGAGGACGATCCGCTGGTCCGGGCCTGCACGCTGACCTATATGTCCGACCTCGGCCCGGTACCGGCGGCCCGGCCGCCCGGCGCCGACGTCGCCTCCGACGGGGGATTCGCCGCCAGCCTCGATCACGCGGTGTGGTTTCACCGGCCGTTCACCCCGGACCGGTGGCACCGCTACGAGGTCGACCCCCTGGGCAACAGCCACTCACGCGGACTGGTCGCCGGTGGCATCTACGACACCGAGAGCAGGCTCATCGCGAGTACCAGCCAACAAGCCCTGTGGCGCCGTTGACCGGTGTCCAGAATCACGTCCCCGGCGGTGTCATCCGATTGACCGACTCAAGATCATCTTTCAGACTGGTGAGCGTGGCTAGACGCTCGGAACAAGATCAGGTGAACGACGTGGAAACGCGGCTACGCGAGAAGTTTCCCAGCCTGCCGTCCGAACACGTGACCGCCGCGGTCGCCGACGCCCACAAGCACTTCGTCACCAGCACCGTGCGCGACTACATCGCCCTGCTGGTCGAGCGCCGCGCCGCGGCGAACCTACAGCCGCGCTTTCACGGCCGCGGATAGCCGCGACCCGTCCGCTTTACCCGCCGCGATCACCGTGGCCGCCTTCATGACCTGTCCCATCTGGCGTACGCCGGGCCGCTCCCCGAGTTCCTCGGCGATCTGTGCGATCGCGGTGTCGACGACGTCGGCGAGTTCGGCCTCGGTCAACGGGGTCGGCAGGTACTCGTCGATCACCCGGGCTTCGGCGTGTTCGTTGGCCGCGAGTTCACCGCGGCCGTTCTGGGTGTAGATCTCCGCCGCCTCGGCGCGCTTCCTGGCCTCCCGCGCAAGCACCTTGAGCACCTCGTCGTCGGACAGCTCCCGAGTCTGCTTGCCGGACACCTCCTCGGCACCGATGGCGGCGATCACCATGCGCAGGGTGGCCGTCCGCAACTTGTCCTGAGATTTCATCGCCGCGGTCAGGTCTGCGCGCAGCCGGTCCTTGAGTTCCGCCATGGCCCAGACGCTACGCCTGCCGACTCCCCCGGCGTACGGGATACGTTGTCAATGACACGACTCGCCGACAGGATGGTGGCCATGCACAGCGACGCCGGCGGGCACTGGGGCGAGCGAAGCGACGGGGTCGGGCACTGGGGCGAGCGAAGCGACGGGGTCGGGCACTGGGGCGAGCGAAGCGACGGGGTCGGGCACTGGGGCGAGCGAAGCGACGGGGTGTTCTACCGTCCGGCCTATCCGCCGCCACCCGGGTACGGCCACCCCGGCTACCCACCGCCGGGTTACGGGCCGCCGGTCTACGGCCCGCCGCCAGACCTCAAACCGGGCATCATCGCGCTGCGCCCGCTCAACCTGTCCGATATCTTCAACGGCGCCTTCGCCTATGTCAGGGCAAACCCGAAGGCCACCCTCGGACTGACCACCATCGTCGTGGTCATCGCCCAACTCTTCGCGCTGGTACTGCAGATCTCCCCACTCATCGCCGGCGGCGGGCTGGACTCGACGTATACCGGTGAAGACGCACCCGCGACGGCCCTCATCGGTCCCACGCTGGGCAGCATGGCCGGCGTCATCGCCACCTGGGTGTCGGGCATCGTGCTGAGCGGATTGCTCACCGTCATCGTGGGCCGCGCCGTGTTCGGCTCCGGGATCACCATCGGCGCGGCCTGGCAGCGCCTGCGCGGGCGCATCTGGGCGTTGCTCGGATTCACCGTCCTGGAAGGACTGGGCGCGGTGCTGCTCATCGCGGTCGTCGTCGGGATCACTCTCACCGCGGTCCTCATCGGCGACGGCGCCGCGGGCTTCCTCGTCGGTATCCCGCTTACCCTCGGGCTGGTCGTCCTCATGGTGTATCTGGGCACCATGCTGGGTTTCGTCCCGACACTCATCGTGCTGGAGCGCCTGCCGATCATCGCCGCGATCCGGCGCTCGTTCGCCTTGATCCGCAACGACTTCTGGCGGGTGTTCGGCATCCGGCTGCTGGCCACCATGGTCGCCGGCATGATCGCAGTCGCCGTCGCCGTGCCGTTCAGCATCGGCGGCCAGGTCCTCATCTTCGCCTCCGACACCTCCGCCGCCGCGGCACTGGGGCTGGTACTCGTCGCCGTCGGCGGGGCCATCGGGCAGATCCTCACCGCCCCCTTCACCGCGGGCGTCGTCGTCTTGCAGTACACCGACCGCCGCATGCGCGCCGAAGCCTTCGATCTGGTCCTGCGGACCGGCGCCGTCGCCGGTCCCGTCGCACCCCCGGACAGCACCGACTACCTGTGGCTGACCCGCCAACCCTGACGTGTCCGGACTCGAAATCGACAGTGACGCCGCCCATGACGCGGCGCAACGCGAGCTGAGCAAGCCGATCTATCCCAAGCCGTCACTGACCGATCAGCTGTGGGCCTGGCTCGATGATCTGATCTACCGGATATTCAACGCGGGGTCGTCGGTCCCCGGCGGCTGGATCACCATCGGCCTGTTCGCCCTGGTACTCGTCATCGCGGCCGTCGTGGCGGTGCGGATTGCCATGCGCACCATGCGGACCCGCCGCGGCGGTGAGACCGCACTGTTCGACGGCCACGAACTCGATTCGGCCGAGCACCGCGCACTGGCCGAACACTCTGCCGCGCAAGGTGATTGGGTATTGGCCATCCGACACCGACTGCGTGCGGTCGCGCGCAGGCTGGAAGAGACAGCCGTGCTGACTCCGGCGCCGGGACGCACCGCGACCGAACTCGCGCGCGATGCCGCCCCGCCACTGCCCGACCTCAAGGACGAATTGCGGCGCGCTGCCGAGATTTTCAACGACGTCACCTACGGTGCCCGACCCGCCACCGAGGCGGGTTACCGGGTGATCGCCGACCTCGACGACCACCTGCACCGCGCCGTCGTCACACATGGCGACACCCCGAGCACCACGCCCGAGGACTGGGCGCCGCTCCGATGACCACTCACAGCTCGCCACGCGTCTCGGTAACCCAGTGGCGTACCGCGCGCTGGATCGCGCTGGCCGTGGCCGCCGTCGTCGCGGTCGCGGCGTTGACCACCTTCCTCACCGCGCCCCGGCCGGGCGGCCTGATGGAGGCCGACTCCACCTCCCCCGACGGTGCCCACGCTCTGGTGACGTTGCTCGGCGACCACGGAGTGGAGGTGGTCGTGGCCGACGACCTGGACGCGGTGGTCCGCGCCGCCCGGCCCGACACCCTCCTCGTCGTGGCCCAGACCTACTTCCTCTATGGCGAGGACACGTTGACCACACTGGCGAGCCTGCCCGGCGACCGCCTGGTGGTGGCCCCCACCGCCGGCACCCGAGAACGGCTGGCACCCGGGGTCCGCCGCGACGGTACGACTCCCTTCGGTGGGCGGCCCGGATGCGACCTACCGGAGGCGATGCGCTCCGGTGCAGCCGATCTCGGCGTGAGCGATACCTTCAAGGCCGCCGCCGACGACGTCCCCGTGACCACCTGCTACGACGGCGCCCTGATCCGCTACACCGAAGCAGGACGCACCGTCACCGTCGTCGGCAGCAACGATTTCATGACCAATGCGGGTCTGCTCGGCAAGGGCAATGCCGCGCTGGCCATGAATCTGGCGGGCGCCCGCGACCGGGTCATCTGGTACGCCCCCCAGCGCACCGAGGGCACCATCGAGGGCGCGCGCACCATCGCCGACTTGATCCCGGACCAGGTGTACTGGGCTGTCCTGCAGTTGTGCCTTGCCGTGGCGTTGATCGCCTGGTGGCGCGGTCGGCGACTCGGGCCTCTGGTGGCCGAGAAACTACCCGTGGTGGTGCGCGCCTCCGAGACCGTCGAGGGCCGTGCCCGGCTGTACCGGTCCCGGCGAGCCAGGGACCGGGCGGCGGCGGCGCTGCGTACGGCGACGCTGGCACGCCTGCTGCCCCGGCTGGGCCTGGGCACGTCGGCGACCGACTCCGCTGTCACCGAGGCGGTCGCTCAGCGCGTATCCCTGGATCCGAACACCCTGGCGTACAGCCTTTTCGGGCCGTCTCCGACATCCGATGCCGAATTGCACCAGCTCGCCCACCAGCTCGACGTTATCGAAAGGCAGGTCACACAGTCGTGAGTCAGCCCTCCCCCCAGGACGCCGCCCGCGACGCCCTACTGGCATTGCGGCACGAGATCTCCAAGGCCGTCGTCGGCCAGGAGGCCGTGGTCAGTGGCCTGGTGATCGCCCTGCTCTGCCGGGGACATGTGCTGCTGGAAGGTGTGCCCGGCGTGGCCAAGACGCTCCTGGTGCGCACCCTGGCGGCGGCCCTGCAACTGGAGTTCAAGCGGGTGCAGTTCACCCCCGATCTGATGCCCGGTGATGTCACGGGGTCACTGGTCTACGACGCACGCACCGCCGAGTTCGAGTTCCGCGCCGGTCCGGTGTTCACCAATCTGCTGCTGGCCGACGAGATCAACCGCACTCCCCCCAAGACCCAGGCCGCGTTGCTGGAGGCGATGGAGGAGCGTCAGGTCAGCGTCGACGGTGAACCGCGGCCGCTACCCGACCCGTTCATCGTCGCCGCCACCCAGAACCCGATCGAATACGAGGGCACCTACCAGCTGCCCGAGGCGCAGTTGGACCGTTTCCTGCTCAAACTCAATGTGCCACTGCCACCACGCGATCAGGAGATCGCGATCCTGGAGCGTCATGCACGCGGCTTCGACCCTCGCGATCTGTCGGCGGTGCGCCCGGTCGCCGGGCCGGCCGAACTGGCTGCCGGCCGCGAAGGGGTTCGCCAGGTGCTGGTGGCCGGCGAGATACTCGGTTATATCGTCGATATCGTCGGTGCCACCCGGCAGTCGCCGTCACTTCAGTTGGGTGTCTCCCCGCGCGGCGCGACGGCGCTGCTGGCGACGGCGCGGTCGTGGGCCTGGTTGTCCGGCCGCAACTATGTCACCCCCGATGATGTGAAGGCCATGGCCCGGCCCACGCTGAGGCACCGGATCGCCTTGCGACCCGAGGCCGAGTTGGAGGGGGCCAGCCCGGACGGTGTGCTGGACGGCATCCTGGCCAGTGTGGCGGTACCGCGCTAGTGGTACTGACCGGCCGCACCGGACTGATCGCCGCGATCGGCGCCCTGCCGGTCCTGCTATCGCCTTGGCCCGCTGCGACTTTCGCCGTCGTCGCGGTCATCCTGGCTGGCGCGGTGGCGATCGACGTGGTGCTGGCCGCAAGCACCCGGGCGGTGGAACTGAACCGG
Organism: Mycolicibacterium fluoranthenivorans; assembly: GCF_011758805.1. NCBI lineage: Bacteria > Bacillati > Actinomycetota > Actinomycetes > Mycobacteriales > Mycobacteriaceae > Mycobacterium > Mycolicibacterium fluoranthenivorans. Next base: position 478,539 of record NZ_JAANOW010000003.1, read on the forward strand.
TCGGGCGATACCGCGGCGCGCCTCGGTCAGCCGGTACAGACCGAACTGGAGGTCTACAACCGTGGCGGCCGACGGCTGCGGGGTCTGATCCGCGATGCCTGGCCGCCGAGCGCATGCTCCCGCCCCCGCGAACATGCGGTGGATATTCCTGTCGGACAACGTCTTCGCGTGGTCACCACCTTGGCACCGGTGCGTCGCGGCGACCAGCGCAGCGCCCACGTCACGGTACGGTCGATGGGTCCGCTCGGACTGGCCGGTCGGCAGCGCACCCACCGCTCGAGTGGGACCGTGCGCATCCTGCCGCCGTTCCTGTCCCGCAAACACCTTCCGTCGCGGCTGGCGAAGCTGCGTGAACTGGACGGTATGGTGCCGGTACTGATCCGGGGTCAGGGCACCGAATTCGACTCGCTGCGTGAATACGTCGTCGGCGACGACGTGCGCTCGATCGACTGGCGGGCCACCGCGCGGCGCGCCGATGTGGTGGTCCGGACGTGGCGTCCGGAGCGAGACCGACGGGTGGTCATCGTGCTCGACACCGGCCGGACCTCGGCCGGGCGCATCGGCGTCGACCCCACCTCCGCCGATCCCCACGGCTGGCCCCGGCTGGACTGGTCGATGGATGCCGCGCTCCTGTTGTCGGCACTCGCCTCCCGCGCCGGTGACCACGTGGATTTCCTTGCCCACGATCGCATTGTGCGGGCGGCGGTGTTCAACGCCGCACGCACCGACCTTCTCGCGAAGCTGGTCGAGGCCATGGCACCGCTGGAGCCGGCCCTGGTGGAATCCGATGCCACCGCAACCGTTTCCGCGGTGCAACGCCGCGTCCGGCGCCGGGCCCTGGTGGTGCTGCTCACCGACCTCAATGCCTCCGCCCTCGACGAGGGCCTGATGACGGTGTTGCCCCAACTGGCCAACCGGCACCATGTGCTCATCGCGGCAGTGTCCGACCCCCGGGTCGACCAGTTGGCCGCCGGGCGAGCCGACGCCGCACAGGTCTACGACGCCGCGGCGGCCGAACGATCCCGCAACGATCGCCACGAGATCGCCACTCGGTTGCGTCGGCACGGTGTCGACGTCATCGACACCCTGCCCGAGGAGTTGGCGCCGGCCCTGGCCGACCGATACCTGGCCATGAAGGCCACCGGTCGCCTCTAGAACACTTGGTCGATGAATCCGTTGGTGGTACTGACCTCGTCGTAGTTGTCGACGCTGTAGGTGGGGCCGACCGGGTCCCACAGCGTTCTAACCGGTGGGCAGCACATCGGGTGCCTCGTCGGCATCACCTGACTCGCCCGCGCGGACCGCCTTGCGCCCGAAATAGACGATGTAGGTGAGGAAGGCGATCTCGGCGGCGACACCGATCCCGATGCGCAGGAAGGTCGGCAGCGGCGACGGCGTCACCAGCGCCTCGATCAGCCCGGAGATCAGCAGCACCACCACCAATCCCACGGCCACCGCCACCACGGCGCGGCCCTGCTCGGCCAGCACCTGTCCGCGCGGCCGATCCCCCGGCGCGATCACCGTCCAGCCCAGCCGCATCCCCACCGCTGCAGCCAGGAACACCGCTGTCAGCTCGAGCAGGCCATGCGGAATCAGCAGCCCCAACAACACGTCTGCCTTGCCGGCACCGAACATCAAGCCACCCGACACCCCCACGTTGAGCGCGTTCTGGAACAGCACATAGGGGATCGGAATCCCCAGCAGGATGGCGAAGCCGATGCACTGCGCGGCCACCCACGAGTTGTTCACCCACACCTGCAGGCCGAAGGACCCGGCCGGGTTCTCGCTGTAGTACGCCGCGAAGTCGTGATTGATCAGCTGCTCGAGCTCGGCGGGCGTCCCGATCGAGGCCCGGACCTCCGGACTGCCCGCCACCCATGCGCCGATGACCACCGCAACGACGAAGAACGCCACCGCGGTGCCCAGCCACCACCGCCACGAGCGGTAGGCCACCACCGGGAAGGACACCGTCCAGAAGCGAACCAGCTCGCTCCACAGCGGCGCATGCGCGCCGGTGACCACCGAGCGGGCCCGCGCCACCAGACCCGACAGCCTGCCGATCAGGACCGGATCGGCAGACGAGCTGCGCACCATCGACAGATGGGTGGACACCCGCTGATACAGGTCGACCAACTCGTCGACCTCGGCGCCGGTCAGCGCGCGGCGTCGGGTGAGCAGAAGCTCCAACCGGTCCCATGACGCGCGGTGGGCCAGCACAAACGCGTCGACATCCACCCCCGCAACCCTAGTAGCGTTAATCGGCATGGTCTCGCAGCCGGAACCGTTGGTGACAGGCGACGCGGTGGTGCTCGATGTGTCGATCGCCCAACTGCCGGTGCGCGCTGCGGCGGCGCTCATCGACCTCACCGTGATGATGATCGGCTACATCCTGGGCGTCACACTGTGGGCTCTGACGCTGGGTGAGTTCGACTCGGCTCTCTCCGCGGCCGTCCTGATCCTCTTCACGGTGCTGATGCTGCTCGGTTACCCGGTGGTGTTCGAGACCGCGACCCGAGGGCGCTCGCTGGGCAAGATGGCCCTGGGCCTGCGCGTGGTGTCCGATGACGGCGGTCCGGAACGATTGCGCCAGGCCATTTTCCGGGCGCTGGCCGGCGTCATCGAGATCTTCATGTTCACCGGCGCGCCGGCGGTCCTCTGCAGCATGATGTCGTCCAAGGCCAAGCGGATCGGGGATGTGTTCGCCGGCACGATGGTGATCAGCGAGCGCGCACCGAAGCTGAGTCCACCCCCGCCGATGCCACCCACACTGGCCTGGTGGGCGGGCTCGCTACAGTTGTCCGGGCTGGCTCCTGCGCAGGCGGATATGGCACGACAGTTCCTGTCCCGCGCGGCACAGCTGGACCCGCGGATGCGCGCGCAGATGGCGCACCGCATCGCCGGAGAGGTGACGGCCCGTATCGCGCCCCCGCCACCGCCGGGGACGCCACCCGAACTCGTGCTGGCCGCGGTACTGGCGGAGCGACACCGCCGCGAGCTCGACCGGCTGCACGTCTCGCATCCCACCTCCGGTCCGCCGCCCTGGACACCTCCCGTGACGCCCCCACCGCCTCCTGCGACACCGCCCTCCGCCAGCGGGTTCGCGGCGCCCCAGTAACAAAACGGGACAGCAATGTCCCATTTTGGATCAAAACTGCTATATTTTGATTCATGAGCATGCCCAACTGGACCGATAACGCGGCCGCCAGCGGCCCGCGGGGGCGGACCCGGCGGGCCATCATCGATGCCGCGATCGCGGCGATCGCGGCCAACCCGGCCGCCACGCTCAGCGATATCGCGGAGGCCGCAGGCGTCGGGCGCAGCACCTTGCACCGGCACTTCTCCGAGCGCAGCGACCTGATGCGCGCGGTCGCCCTGCACGTGCACGAGGTGAGTACCGCGGCCATCGCCGCCGCCGACCCCGCCTGCGGGCCGGTCGATGCGGCCTTGCGCCGCGTGGTGGAAAGCCAGCTCGACCTGGGCCCGATCGTGCTCTACATCTACACCGACCCGGCCCTGCTGGCCGATCCCGAACTGGCCGCCCATCTCGACACCGGGGACGAGGCCATCGCGGAGGTACTGGCCCGCGCGGCCGCCGACGGACCCGTGTATCCCCCCGGCTGGTCCCGCCGGGTGTTCTGGGCACTGCTACTGACCGGCTATGACGCCATCAGACAGGACGGTATCCCCCGGCACCAGGTCGTCGACGCGATCATGTCCAGCCTCACTCAAGGCACCATCACCTCTCGTTAAGGAAGTTCCATGTCCACCCGGCTCGATGCGGATGCATCGGCAAGCAACACGACCCCGACCACCCCCAAACGCGCCTGGATCGCGCTGGCAGTTCTCGCCCTGCCGGTATTGCTGATCGCGATCGACAACACGGTGCTGGCGTTCGCGCTACCCATGATCGCCGAGGATTTCCGACCGGCGGCATCCACCCAGTTGTGGATCGTCGACGTGTATTCCCTTGTGCTGGCCGCACTTCTGGTCGCGATGGGCAGTCTCGGCGACCGGCTGGGCCGGCGCAAACTGCTGCTGATCGGCGCGAGTGGCTTCATGGTGGTCTCCGCCGCTGCAGCCTTCGCGCCCAGCGCCGAAATGCTGGTGCTGGCCCGCGCTGTGCTCGGCGTGTTCGGCGCCATGCTGATGCCGTCGACGCTGTCGTTGATCCGCAACATCTTCACCGAAGCCTCCGCGCGCCGACTGGCGATCGCCATCTGGGCCTCCTGTTTCACCGCGGGAACCACGCTGGGCCCCATCGTGGGTGGCGCCCTGCTGCAGCACTTCCATTGGGGTGCGGTCTTTCTGGTGGCCGTGCCCGTCCTGCTCCCACTGGTGGTGCTGGCGCCCAAGCTCGTCCCGGAATCGCGTGACCCGAATCCGGGCCCGCTGGATCTGACCAGCGTGGCGCTGTCGTTCGTCGCCATGCTGCCGTTGGTGTGGGCCATCAAGACCGCTGCGCATGACGGCCTGTCGGCCGCCGCGGTGGGTGCGTTCGCCCTCGGCATCACCGCCGGTGTGCTGTTCGTGCGACGGCAGAACCGCAGTGCCACACCGATGCTGGACATGGAACTGTTCCGGTACGGCCCGTTCACCTCGTCGGTGTTGGCCAACTTCCTGTCCATCGTCGGCCTGATCGGGTTCATGTTCTTCACCTCGCAGCACCTGCAACTGGTGCTGGGGCTGAGTCCACTGGCCGCGGGCCTGGTGACGCTGCCGGGTGCCGTCGTCTCGATGATGGCGGGCATGGGTGTGGTGCGGGCCGCGAAGCGGTTCACGCCGCAGACGCTGATGATCGTCGGCCTGATCTTCGTGGCACTGGGCTTCACCCTGATCCTGTTGTTCCGGCATGACCTGACGGTCGCGGCGGTCATCGCGTCCTTCGTGGTGCTGGAGTTCGGCGTGGGCGTCTCCCAGACGGTGTCCAACGACACCATCGTGGCGTCGGTCCCGGCTGCCAAAGCCGGTGCCGCATCAGCGGTGTCGGAGACCGCGTACGAACTGGGCGCGGTGGTCGGCGCCGCGACGCTGGGCACCATCTTCACCGCGTTCTACCGCTCCAATGTGGTGGTGCCGAGCGGATTGACTCCCGAGCAGGCCGGTGCAGCCGGTGAGAGTATCGGTGGCGCGACATCGGTGGCCGCCGAACTGCCCGCCGGCCTGGCCGAGCGGCTACTCGATTCCGCCCGTACGGCTTTCGACTCGGGCATCGCACCGACCGCGGCCATCGCCATCGTGCTGACGCTGACCGCGGCGGCCATTGTCAGCGTGTCGTTCCGCCGGTCCACAGCAGCGCCGCTCCCAGCAGAGCGGTGACGGTGCGGGCGTGGTTCCACGCCGTCCACGGACCCAGGTAGGCCCGCCAATCCAGCCCACCGTCGAGCTTGTCGTTCAGCGGAACGTTGAACGCGATGGTGATGAGGGCAGGCAGGACCGCCAGGGCGGCACCTGCGACCAGGTATCCGCTGCCCGGTCGCCCCCACTGCATGATCGCGATGGCTCCGAGCACCATCGCCAGCAGCGTGGTGCCGAAGAACAACGCCAGGAAGGACGCGCTGGTCTGGGCTTCAGCGTTGACACCGCGCATGGCGGTGGCGGCATCGGCAGCTCCGGTCCGGTCCAAGCCGGGCATCACGAAGCTGGAGAACGCGTAGAAGATACCGCCGACAGCAGCGCTGCCGATCGTGGTGGCGGCGACGAGCAGGGCGACTGGGGTGTGTGACATGCGCCCAAGTCAACGACGCGAAGCCCAGACGATCTATGGCTGAAGATCTCATCTTCATACGTGATCGTCTCGACGAATCGACCTAGTTGACCGCCGGTGGTGGTGGTTCGAACGGTTGGTACCACCACCATTGGGCGCGTTCGCCGGTCGGTCCGGGGTAGGGCGGGACCACGGGTGCCGGTGTGGTGGGTGGGCGGGCCAAGGCTCCGCCGTTGAGTTTTCGGCCGTCGTTGTCGGTGACGACCAGCCGGTCTGCGGGCCCGGTGAGGGTGAGGCCGCCGCGGTGGTGCAGGCGGTGGTGGTACGGGCAGAGCAGGACCAGGTTGGACAGTTCGGTGGGGCCGCCGTCTTCCCAATGCTGGAGGTGGTGGGCGTGCAGTCCGCGGGTGGCGGCGCAGCCGGGCACCACACAGCAGCGGTCGCGGTGCTCGAGTGCGCGGCGCAGGCGGCGGCTGATGGTGCGGGTGGCCCGGCCGGAGCCGATCGGTTGGCCGTGGCGTGCGAACCACACCTCGCAGGTGGTATCGCAGAGCAGGTAGCGGCGTTCATCCTCGGACAGGACCGGGCCCAGGTGCAGTGATGCGACCGGCTTGTCGATATCGAGGTGCACCACCACGGTGGTGTGTTGCCCGTGCGGGCGCCGCGCCACATCAGAATCCCAGCCGGCTTCGACCAGGCTCATGAACGCATCCACCCGCGTCGGGAACGGGGTGCCGTCCCCGGTGTCGGCGGGGTGTTCGGCGATCAGCGCATCATGGTGGGACTGCACGGCCGCATCGAATGTCGCGGCCTCCAGCCGGGGTAGCCGGATCCGGTAAGTGGTGTACCGCTCCCCGGTGGAGGTTTTCGTGACCTCCGGCCCCGATTCGGGCGGTGTCTCAGGATCGGGTCGCGGTGCCATCGTGATTGCGGTACGCAGCTGGCTGACCGTGGCCACCGACGCCAGTTCGGCGTAATGCGCATCGGAGCCCTCGGCGGCACGTTCGGCGATCACCCCGACCTGATCCAACGACAACCGCCCCTCACGCAGGGCTTCGGCGCAGCGCGGAAACTCGGCCAGCCGCCGTGCCACCGCGACAACGGTCTCAGCGTTACGCGGGGCGACCCCGGTCTTCCACGCCACCAACGCCGACACCGACCGTGCGCCGGTCAGGCCGGCGAGCTCCTCGCGCTCCAACTCGGCCACGATCTGCACCAGCCGCCCGTCGATCGCATTGCGCTGCCCGCACAACTCCGCGATCTCGTCGAACAACACCTCCAGCCGCTCCCCGGCGGCCAAAGATGTTGCGGTACCAGACATAAACTCATCATCGCAGAGGGCACCGACAAGTTCGGATCACCGGAAGTCGACGCAGTGCGGCCCCGCGGACCATCCCGCGGGGCCGCACGCATCACTTCTACTCGCCCGCGCTGCTCGACCCCGAGTCACCCGAGGACTTCGCGCCGGCGCCGGCCTTGGCCGACTCTGTCGAACCCGACTCCGATGCGCCGGCCGCGCCGGACGACGCGTGAGTGCCGCCCGACGTGGTCCCGGTACCCGGCTCCGCCTTGACGCTATCGCGCGTCACCGACCCCTTGGCACCCTTCGCACCCTTGACGCCCTTCGCACCCTTGGTGGTCGCGTCCTTGGCCGTCGCGTCCTTGGCCGTCGCGTCCTTGGCCGTCGCGTCCTTGGCCGTCGCGTCCTTGGTCGTCGCGTCCTTGGTGGTGGTCGACGAGTTGGTATCAGCGTCTTTCGTTGCGGTCGAGCCGGATTCGGCGGCAGCACTACCCGCGGCGCTGGCGTCAGGGGCCTTGACCGCAGTGGCCGGTTCGGCATCCTTGGTCACCGTGGTATCGGCTTCCGCGGGAGTTGCCTTGGTATCGGTCGCCGAGGCTTCCGTACTTTCGGTGCCGGCGGCCGCAGCCGTTTCGCCACCCGTCGTTGCGGAGGCGGTTTCCGTTGCTGCCGCGGCCTTTTCAGCTGTCGCGGCGGGCGCCGCACCCGTGGCATCCACTGCCAGCGTCACCGTGGTGGCGGCGGACGCGGTGGGTAGCGCCGCGGCCGTTGCCGCGGGCGCCGTGGTCGTGGGCAGGCCGGCCCGCAGCGCCTGAAGGATCGTGCTCCCGATGTACGGCAAGGTGCCGGTGGTGAACTGCTTCGCCTGCTCCACCGCGTTCTTCAGTACGTCGGCGATGCCGTGCTGCACGGCGTTGATGACGTTCACCGGGTTGAGAGTCTTGACGGCGTCCAGCACCTTCTGTGTGCTGGTGACGATCTGCTGAAGCAGCGGCGGCGTGCCGCCGGCGTTGAAGCCCAGGCCGATTGTCGAGGCGACGACCCCCACCAGCATGCTCAGCCCGGCGTTAAAGAGCGCCGACACCATTGCCTGTCCGACCTTGAACGGCCGTTCCAGGGCCGGCTGCAGCGCCGCCCACGGGTTGCCGAGCAGAGCCAGGATGGGCATCAGGCCGGCACTGATGACGGCGTCGATGGCGCCGTTCACGTCACCGGTGGCCAGGATCTTCCCGGCCGCCTTCAGCGTCGCGGGCAGCCCGGCGCCGAGCTGACCGAGCGCCGACCCCGCGGCCTTCGCCGCTTCGAGGACCTGCCGCGCCGTGTAGAGCTGGTTGTTCACGATCTGCCGCAGAATCGGCAGCGGGTCGGCCAGCACCGTGTGAACGGTCTGATTCAGCCAGGAACCGGCATCTTCGAGTACCGGCTTGAACACGTTGATCGGGTTGTCGATCGACGACGCGGTCAGCTGCACTTGCGGCATGTGCGTCTGGGGCAGGTTGGGGTGCGCGGCGATCGGTGTCACCGCGATGACGCTGGCGCCGACGAGCGCGACGCCCGCGGTCACATAGGGGCGCATCGCCGATTGCATAGACATTCCTTCTGTCATCCCTTCATCGGATCTTTCGTTCCCCCCATCCGAACAGAACCTACTGGCCAGTAAGTTATTGGCCAGGTATTTGAGCAAAGTTGCAGACGCTGTCAATTTTCACAGACTGCCACTCTGCGAATCACCGTGTTTGCTGGTAGGCGGCCATACTTTTGAGCGCAATAAAACTGGCAAAGGAAGCGGCCAGTAAAGTCATTAGCCTCGCGCATGACACCGCGCCGGCCCGCCCCAGCTCCATACGGAAAGCAACCAAACCGGGTGGGCCAGCGCACATTGATACAAAACAGTGATGCGTCACACATCAATGTCGGCACGATCATCCGCCCCGGATATGTCCAGGATCTCGACAATCAGCAATGAGATGTCGGCTGCACGGGATACGTAGCCGCGACCGGCACGGTTGCGGGCACGCCACATACCTAGGTTGTCCACATGTTGAGATGCGGCGTATCGCGGCAGTAGGGTCCGCCGGTATGGATGCGCTCGCAGGACTGCTCGACGGAGTCCGCGCACGCGGGGCCTTCGTGCTTCGACTTTCACTGGACCCGCCGTGGTCCATGCGTATCCAGGACGACGCGCTGACGCTGATCTGCCAGACCGCGGGGAGCTCGGTGGTCATCACCGACAGCGGCGACGAATTCCCTTTGACCGCCGGGGATATCGCATTGGCCAGCGGCGCCTGCCACTACCTGTTCACCTGCGCCGCCGGGGTCGCACCGCAGCTGGTGATCCATCCGGGCCAGCGGTGCACCACCCTCGCAGGCGAGGACATGCGCTTCGCACTGACCGTGGGGGTCCGCACCTGGGGCAACAGCGCGACCGGCACGGACCGGGCCGTCATCGGCGCCTACGAGGGTCGCAGTGAAGTCAGCGCCCGGCTGCTCCGGTCCCTGCCGCCGGTGCTGGTGGTGCAGGCCGGGGAGTCGGCGCCGCTCACCGAGTTGCTCATCACCGAGGCCGGATGCGAGCGCACCGGGCAGGAGGTGTACCTCGACCGCTTGCTCGACTTGATGCTCATCGACACCCTGCGCACCTGGTTCGACGGCGACGGCGTTGCCCCACCGTGGTGGCGCGCCGGCGAAGACGCCATCATCGGTGCAGCCCTGCGGTTGATCCACCACAATCCGCGACATCCCTGGACGGTCGCGAATCTCGCGAACGCGGTGGGCACCTCACGTGCCGTGCTCGCCCGCCGGTTCACAGATCTGGTCGGCGAGCCGCCCATCGCCTTCCTCACCGGCTGGCGCCTGGCACTGGCTGCCGATCTACTCCGGTCCAGCGACCGCACCATCGCCGCGGTCGCCGATCAGGTCGGGTACGGCACACCGTTCGCCCTCAGCACCGCGTTCAAACGGGCCTACGGGATGAGTCCCGCCGCCTACCGCACCGGACAGGCCGCCGGTCAGGTGGCCGGCGCAGCACCGGCCTGACGCCGTTTGGCGACCGCACCGGCCGCCGACGTCGCGGCGATCGCGATGAGTGCGCCGAGGATGAGCGCCGACGGTTCACCCGGCGCCAGCAGCCCCTGCTCGGTGCCCAGCGTGGCCGCCGCCACCGGTACCCCGAGCTGGGCCGCGGCCAGCACGCACAGTGTCAGTGGCTGCCCGAACAGCCGCCCCACCGTGTGAGCAAGGATGGCGCCCACCCCCAATGCCACACCGAGACCGATGAATTCGGGGTGGTCGGCGAGTTCACGTACCTGCAGCGACGCACCGAGCCACACGAAGAACAGCGGCGAGAAGAAGCCTTCGGTGATGCCGAAGAGCTGGCGGGCCAACCGGCGCGGCTCCCCGATCGCCGAGATCACCAGCCCCAGTGCGAAACCGGCCAGCATGATCGACACATGCGTGGCGATCGCCAGCGCAGCAAGGCAGAACAACAGGACCAGGCTGCCCCGCAGCTCCAGTGCCAGCCGGTGAACCTCGGAGTAATGGTGTAGCCGTTTGCGGGTACCGCTGCGTTCGATATGTCGCAACACGATGAACAGCACTGCGGCTGCCCCGGCGATCACCAGTGCGCCGAGTGCCGCACGCGGCGCCCGACCGGGGTCGATCACCAAGGGCAGCAGCACAATCGACGCGGCATCGGCGATCGCTATCTGCGCGGTGACCGCCAACACCGGCGGCCCGGTCAGTCCCAGCGAGTCGATCACCGGCAGGGCGAGCGCCGCCGAGGACGACGCCAGCAGAACAGCGTAAAGGAGTGCGTGTCCGGTGCCGAAGGCTGACGCGATCATCACCCCCAGTACCGCGGCGGCCGCTCCGACCGCGATCGCCCGCAATGCCGCTTTGCCCAGCGCGCCACGCAGCGTGGTATCGCGAACCGGCACGTGGGTGCCGACAACGAACATCACCAATGCGAACCCGATGCTGGCCAGCAGTTGAAAGGTCGGGTTGGTGGCATCGACGATGCCGAACCCGGTTCTGCCGACGACGATCCCGGCCACCAGCTCACCGACCACCACCGGCAGGCGCAGCCTCGGGATAGCGGCCAGTGCCGGACCGGCCAGTCCGATGACCGCCAGCAGAGCCAGGGTGTCGAGTCCGAAACCCGTCATCTCAGGAGGTCACGCGATTCCGCCCCGGGAACACTCCCCGTCGCTCCGGCATCCTGCCACGACACCAACCGGCACGGGATCGGGGTGTTCTCGTCGGTCAGATAGCTCGCGCACACCCGGTGGTACCCGTCGGCCACCTCCATCCGCACGCTCAGCGCGTACTGGCCACGGACCAACAGGATCGGTGAGAGCCGCTTACCGTCGCTGATCTTCGCCAAATCGTTGCGGACGTGGGAATTGCTCTCCGGGAGCAGAACGAGCCGCGCCGCGCGCAGAATGTCCTTCGCCTTGCGCTGCACGGGTTTCGCGTTCTTCAGCGCATCCACCGTCGACGTCACCACCGCCGCCTCCGCAAGCATGCTCAGGTAGTCCGCCGCAGCGTCGTAGTCGTGCTCTTCCGGCTCATCCAGCCACTTCACACCCATCCGGACACCCTAGCCCCGCCGGACCGGCAACCTGCTGGGAAATCAGGCGCTGATCCAGTTCCCATGAAAGCCATAGGGAACTCGGCGCGGGAGGTGGATCGTCGCGACCGGGTCACCCCCGAAATCGGCGGCGTCCACGATCACCAGGTCACTGCCGTCGCGCTCCGGGTCGTAGACGTAACCGAGGTACCAGCCGTTGCTTTCGTCGGCGTGGCCGTGGCCCGGCACGAACACCGCCTCCCCTGCGCCGCCGGTCCCGAGGTCGTGACGCACCGCCGTCCCGCCGCTCAGGTCGTAACGCAGCCAGCTGTTCTCGCCGACCGCCACCGTGTACCGGGCGGGCAGCCCGGCGAGCCGGTCGTCGATGCGCGGGAACTCCACACCGCTGTCGTCGAGCTGACGTTCGCGCACCGCACCAGCCGCCAGATCGATCCGCCATTCCCACAACACACCTTCGACGTCGAAATCGCTGGCGCGCCGCCACAGTTCCGGGTACCGGACCGCTTGCAGCACAATCGAATCACCCTCGTCGTGGGCGTTGGCGACATGGAAGACGTAGCACGGGTCGATCTCGAACCAACGGATGTCACCGAACGGGTCGCTGCGGCGCAACACCCCCAACCGGGCCCCGTAGGAGTCGCTCCAGCGGTAGGGCATATCGCGTTCGGCACCGATCGCGATATTCATGTCGAAGACGATGGGCAGGTCCAGGAAGACGATGTGCTCGGCGGTCATCGCGAAGTCGTGCATCATCGTCAGCGCCTTCACCTCGACGGGTCGGTTGACGATGAGCTCGCCGTTGGCGTCGGCGCGGTGATAGGTGACGTGCGGGGCGAAGATGCTGCCATATCCGAAGAAATGCAGTTCTCCGGTGGTCGGGCAGATCTTGGGGTGCGCGGTCATCGCGTCGGCGAGCTTTCCGCCGAAATCGTAGGCGCCGACGGTTTCCAGCTCGTTGGTGATCTCGTAGGGGAGCGAGGATTCGACCAGGGCCAGCGTCTTGCCCGCGTGGTTGACGACGTGCGTGTTCGACGTGGCGGCGCGCAGGTTCCGGCTGCCGTCACTGTTGTACAGCGGAAAGTCCGCCACGAAACTGTCCGTGCGCACCCAGCGGTTGCGATACCACTTGGCTGCGCCGTGTTCGACGCGGACGCCGTGGATCATGCCGTCGCCGAGGAACCAGTGCGCCGATGCCTGGCGCGGATTGGGCCCGTTACGCAGATACCAACCGTCCAGTTCGGGCGGGATGGCACCGTCGACGGGCAGATCGTATTCGGTGAGTTCGTCGGCGACGGGCGCGTAGTTCCCCCGGCGGAAGAAGTCCCCCGTGGTGGGCAGTCCCGTGGAGAGTGAGGGCTGAGTCATGCAGCCCACCCTGACATTCCACTAATGACATGTCAAGAGTGGAATGTAGGATCCGCTCATGAGTTTACGAATCGCCGCACTAGGCCTGCTCGCCCAACACCCTGGCAGTGGATATGACCTGATGAAGCGATTCGAGAAGTCGATGGCCAACGTATGGCCGGCCACCCAGAGCCAGCTCTACGGGGAGCTCAACAAACTGGCGGCAGCGGGCCTCATCGAGGTCGCCGACACCGGTCCACGCGGACGAAAGGTATACCGCGCCACAGATTCCGGGCGAGACGAGCTGCTGCGCTGGCTGATCAGCCCACAGGATGACCCGCCCTATCGCAGCCCCGGACAGCTGCGCATCTTCCTGCTCGGCGAACTACCCCGGGCCGGCGCCGCCGGGCATGTGCAGACACTGGCCGACCACGCCCGCGCAGAAATCGCCCGACTGGAGGCGCTGCGCGCGCAGCTGCACTGGGACGACTCCGACGAATCGTTCTACGGGTACGCCGCCCTCGAGCACGGACTGCGCTACCACGCCATGCAGGCCGAGTGGGCCGAGTGGCTGGTCAAAGCCATAAACGAGCGATCTTGATATTTCATGGTTGCATCGCGATAGTTTCCGATATATCGTCGACGCATCGGAGGCGCATACCGTGCCTCCCGTCGAAAGAGAGACACCAGACATGAACACCCCATTCACACCTCCCCATCAACCCTTCGGATTCGGCCCCGCATTCGGCCCCGGCGGCTTCGGCCCCGGCGACCGACGTGCACTACACGAACAGCGCCGTCAAGCCCGGCGGGAGTTCCGCGAGAATCTGCGCGAACACGGCGCTGGACCGCAGGGCCCGTTCGGCCCCGGCGGCTTCGGTCCCGGTGGTTTCGGCCCCGGGTTCGGACCCGGTTTCGGCCGCGGCGGTTTCGGTCCGGGCTTCGGACCGGGCGGTCCCCGGGGTCGCGGCCGCGGTGGTCGTGGCGGACGCGGCGGCGGTCGCGGTAAGCGCGGCGACGTGCGTGCCGCGATCCTGACGCTGCTCGCCGAACGCCCCATGCACGGCTACGAGATGACCCAGGAGATCGCCACCCGCAGCAACGATCTGTGGAAGCCCAGCCCCGGCTCGGTCTACCCCACGCTTCAGCTGCTGGTCGACGAGGGCCTGATCGTCCCCACCGAAAGCGAAGGCAGCAAGAAGACTTTCGAGCTGACCGACGAGGGCCGCGCCGCGGCCGAGAAGGTCGAGACCGCGCCGTGGGACGCCATCACCGAAGATGCCGATCCCAACGCCGTCAACCTGCGCGCCGCACTCGGACAGCTGTTCGGTGCCGTCGCCCAGGCGGTGCACACCACCGGCGATGAGCAGCAGCAGCGCATCCTCGAGATCGTCAACAACGCCCGCCGCGAGGTCTACCAGATCCTCGGCGAAGAGTGACCCCGGCGGTGGGTCTGCATAGCCTGGGGGTATGCAGACCCATCCGCTCGGTCCGTTCGACGTCGCCCGCATCGGGTTCGGAGCAATGCAATTGCCCGGACCCGGTGTCTTCGGGCCGCCCCGGGATCGTGATCAGGCGCTCGCCGTCCTTGATCGCGCCGTCGCCTTGGGCGTCAACCACATCGACACCTCCCAGTACTACGGCCCCGACGTGGCCAATGAACTCATCCGGGAAGCACTGCATCCCTACCCTGCCGACCTGGCTCTGGTGAGCAAGGTCGGCGCCCGCCGCGACGCACAAGGCGGCTGGTTGCCGTTCGACCGGCCCGACGAACTCCGCCAGGGCATCGAGGACAACCTGCGTGCCCTCGACATCGACCGGCTGGCCGCGGTGAACCTGCGGATCATGCCACCCCGCGAGGCCCCCGATGAGATCGCACCGGTGGATCCCGAGCTTTTCGGCGCGCAGCTCGACGCGATGATCACCGCGCGCGACGAGGGCCTGATATCGGGAATCGGGCTGTCCAACATCGGGGCCGACCACCTGTCGTTCGCGTTGGAACGCACCGAGATCGCCTGTGTGCAGAATGCTTTCAACCTTCTGGATCGGTCCGCTGCGCCCGTGCTCGAGCTCTGCGCCGGACACGGCATCGCATTCGTGCCCTTCTTCCCGCTGGGTTCGGGATTCCTCCCGGGCAACCCCGTGCTGAACAACGACACCGTCACCCGCGCTGCCGCCGATCTGGGTCGCACCCCGGCGCAGGTCGTGCTGGCGTGGACGCTGACGGTGTCCCCGCACGTGCTGCTGATCCCGGGCACCTCCTCGGTGGCCCACCTGGAGCAGAACCTGGCGGTCGCCGAGGTCGAGTTGCCCGCTGACGTCAAGAACCGCCTCGATAGCATCCTGGATGAGCGCAGCGACGGGATGGGTGACTGAACCAGCAATGAACATCGACAATCTCACCGACTACGCGATCCCCGTCATCGTCGCCATCCTCACCGGACTCGGCGCCGTACTCGGTGTGAGCTTCCGCGATGCCGACGCCACCGAACGCCGGCGCGGCATGTGGCTCTACATGCTGGTCCTGCTGACCGCGATCGCCACCTCCGCGGCGATCAACTCGGCCTCCGGTTTCGGCCGGCCGCTGGCAGCCACCGTGATGGCCGTCGTCGCGTCGGCCGTCGCGATCGGCGCCCACCTGCTGTGGCGCCGGGTCGTCTTCGACGCGCCCCAGCGCAATGTGCACATCGCGCTCGCCGCGGTGGTCCTGGCCGTCGTCGTGATCGTCTCTTCGGTGACCTACAGCTACGTCTCGGGCAAGGCCTGCCGGCAGGCCCAGGGACTGATCACCACCGGGATGGCGCAGTCGGCGTTCGTGCTGCCCTCGTTCGCCAACCAGGGTCCGACGTCGGGCGACTTCCAGAAGTGGTCCCGCGACCTGCATGACGCGGCCGCCCAGGTCACCGAAAAGGGCGAGGTCGCCGACCGGTCCAGGGATCTGGCCGACCTCGCCGACCAGATCACCGCCACGGTGCAGATCGGCGATACCGGCACGCACGCGCTGCTCGGCGCACGGTTCTACGACACGCTGCGGGTGCTGCTGCGAAAGTGCCAGAACATCTAGGCATTTCGGCCGGATACGGCATGGTGATCGGTTCCACGGTGCGGATACCGGCGGGCCTTGTTACATGATGGACCACATGCCGGGGCAGATCTCAGATATCGATCGGATGCCGCGCGGCGGCCCGGACGCCTCCTGTGTGGACCGACTACTGGAAACCGACCGGCCCGAATACCTCGATCGCGAGGACGTCGATCCGGCCGTCAAGCGCAGCGTGATCGCCGCACTGGACTGGACCGGGCGGGTTTTCGGCAACCACGACCAATTCGCCCGGATCGTGCTGGACGAGGTGGCCGACGTGCCGGATCCCAGGATCCTGGAACTCGGCGCCGGGCACGGCGCGCTCTCGGCGACCCTGCTCGCCCAGCACCCCACCGCGCGGCTGACCGTCACCGATATCGCACCGGAATCGGTGGCCGCGATGACCGCAGGAGATCTCGGCCATCACCCGCGCGCCCAGGTCCGCACGATGGACGCCACCGCGATCGACGCCGCCGACGGCGAGTTCGCCCTGGCGGTCTTCGCGCTGTCGTTCCACCATCTGCCGCCCGCGCTCGCGGCGAAGGTGCTCGCCGAGGGCACCCGGGTCGCCGACAAGCTGCTCATCATCGACCTGCCGCGGCCGCCGTCGGCACTGCATCTGCTGAGGCTGGCGACGATGCTGCCGCTGGCGCCCTTCATCCCGTTCGTACACGACGGCGTGATCAGCTCACTGCGCTGCTACAGCCCGTCGGCCATGCGTGCCCTGGCGGCGCACGCCGGCGTGACCGTGGACGTGCGTACCGGCCTGATGAGTCCGCAGATAACGGTGGCCACCCGGCGATAGCCCCGTAGGCTCGGCCCATGGGTGACGACGTCACGCAGACCGACTTCAGCAGAGCCGAACGCCGTGAGTACCGGCGCAAGGTGCAGCTGTGCCTGGATGTCTTCGAAACCATGCTGTCGCAGTCGAGTTTCGAGTTCGACCGGCCGCTGACGGGTATGGAGATCGAGTGCAATCTGGTCGACGGCGCGTATCAGCCGGCGCTGCGCAACGCCGAGGTGCTCGAAGCCATCGCCGATCCGGCCTATCAGACCGAATTGGGCGCTTACAACATCGAATTCAACGTCCCACCGCGTCCGCTTCCCGGTCGCGCCGCCCTGGAGCTGGAAGACGAGGTGCGGGCCAGCCTGAACGCGGCCGAGAGCAAGGCCGCCGAGCATGGTGCGCACATCGTGATGATCGGCATCCTGCCGACCTTGATGCCCGAACACCTGACCGAGGACTGGATGAGTCCCTCGACGCGCTATCAGGCCCTCAACGATTCGATCTTCACCGCCAGGGGTGAGGATATCGACATCGATATCGCCGGGCCGGAGCGGCTGGCGGTGCAGTCGGCCGATATCGCACCCGAATCGGCCTGCACCAGTGTGCAATTGCATCTGCAGGTGTCCCCCGCCGACTTCGCCAAGAACTGGAACGCCGCCCAGGTGCTGGCCGGTCCGCAGCTGGCACTCGGCGCCAACTCGCCGTACTTCTTCGGGCACGAGCTGTGGGCCGAGACCCGGATCGAGCTGTTCGCCCAGGCCACCGACACCCGCGCCGACGAGCTCAAGACCCAGGGCGTGCGGCCGCGGGTGTGGTTCGGCGAACGGTGGATCACCTCGATCTTCGATCTCTTCGAGGAGAACGTCCGCTACTTCCCGTCGCTGCTGCCCGAATTGTCCGACGAGGATCCGGCGGCCGAACTGGCGGCCGGGCGCTCCCCGCAACTGGCAGAGCTGCGGCTGCACAACGGCACCATCTACCGGTGGAACCGCCCGGTCTACGACGTCGTCGGGGAAGGCGCTGCCAGCCGACCGCATCTACGGGTGGAGAATCGCGTCCTACCGGCCGGCCCGACCGTGGTCGACATGCTGGCCAACTCGGCGTTCTACTACGGTCTGCTTCGTACCCTCTCGGAGGAGGACCGCCCCCTCTGGACCAAGATGAGTTTCGCTGCGGCACAACATAATTTCACCGCCGCAGCGCGGCGCGGCATGGAGGCCAGACTGTACTGGCCGGGCCTGGGTGAGGTGACACCCGACGAATTGGTCCTGCGCGAGTTGCTCCCCCTGGCCGACGAGGGCTTGCGCCGGTGGAGTGTGGCCGCCGACGTACGCGACCGGTATCTCGGTGTCATCGAGGGCCGGGCGAAGACCGGGCGTAACGGGGCCGCATGGCAGACCACCACCGTGCACGCCTTGCAGGAGCGCGGACTGGCCCGACCGCAGGCACTGGCCGAGATGCTGCGGCTGTACTGCGAGGGTATGCACAGCAACGCCCCCGTGCACACGTGGGAGACACCGCAATCGTGACGCGGCGTACGTTGGATGTCATGACATCTGAGGTCTTGGACTGGGACGGCGCATACCGGCAGGACGGCACCTTCGAGGGTCCACCGCCATGGAATATCGGCGAGCCGCAGCCCGAACTCGCCGCTCTCATCGCCGCCGGCAAGATCCGCAGTGACGTGCTCGACGCGGGCTGCGGACACGCTGAATTGTCGCTGTCGCTGGCGGCGCAGGGTTACACGACCGTCGGCCTGGATATTTCGCCCACCGCCATCGCCGCGGCGAATCGTGCAGCCCAGGAACGCAATCTGAGTACCGCCGCGTTCGCTCAGGCCGACATCACGTCGTTCACCGGGTACGACGGCCGGTTCAACACCGTCATCGACTCGACGCTGTTCCATTCGCTACCGGTCGAAGGGCGGGACGGCTATCTGCAGGCGGTGCATCGCGCGTCGGCCCCGGGTGCGTCGTACTTCGTGCTGGTGTTCGCCAAGGGTGCGTTCCCGGCCGAATTGGAGCAGAAGCCACATGAGGTCACCGAGGACGAACTCCGGGCCGCGGTGTCGAAGTACTGGACGGTCGACGAGATCCGCCCGGCGTTCATCCACGCCAACACCAACGCGATGCCCGACGCACCGTTCGAGATGCCACCGCACGCCACCGACGAGAAGGGCCGGGTGAAGTTCCCCGCGTTCCTACTCACCGCACACAAATAGCGCTCAGAGTCCGCCGCGGGCGACCAGTTGGGCGGCGATGACGTTGCGTTGGATCTCGTTGGTGCCTTCCCCGACGATCATCAACGGGGCATCCCGGAAATAACGTTCCACGTCGTACTCGGTGGAATACCCGTACCCGCCATGAATGCGCACCGCGTTCAACGCGATCTCCATCGCGACCTCCGAGGCGAACAGCTTGGCCATCCCGGCCTCCATATCGCAGCGCTGCCCGCTGTCATACATGCGCGCGGCATACCAGGTCAACTGCCGCGCCGCGGTCAACTTGGTGGCCATATCGGCCAGATAATTACCGATCGACTGATGCTTCCAGATCGGCTGCCCGAAACTCTCCCGCTGCTGGGCATACGCCAACGAATCCTCCAACGCCGCCGTGGCCACCCCCAACGCCCGCGACGCCACCTGGATCCGCCCGGTCTCCAACCCCTTCATCATCTGCGCAAAACCCCGACCCGGCTGCGCCCCCAAGATCGCCGACACCCCGATCCGATACCCATCGAAAGCCAGCTCGCACGACTCCACCCCCTTGTACCCCAACTTGGGCAGATCCCGCGACACCGTCAACCCCGGCCCATGCTCGACCAACACGATCGACATCCCCCGATGCTTCGGTTGCGCCGCCGGATCGGTCTTACACAACAACGCGATCAGATCCGAACGCCGCGCATTCGAAATCCACGTCTTGGCCCCACTGATCACCAACTGCGCACCCTCAGTACGCGCCACCGTGCTCATGGCCTGCAGATCCGAACCCCCACCCGGCTCGGTCAACGCCATCGTCGCCCGGCACTGTCCAGTCGCCATCGCCGGCAGATACCGCTGCTTCTGCTCCTCGGTACCGAACAACGTCACCAACTTCGCCACCACGGTGTGCCCGCCCATCGCCCCGGCCAGACTCATCCACCCCCGCGCCAACTCCTGGGTGACCTGGGCATAACACGGCATCGACACCGGGCTACCCCCAAAAACCTCCGGCACCGCCAAACCGAAAATCCCGATCTGCTTCATCTGCTCGATCCACCGCTCGGGATAAGCATTCGCATGCTCCACCTCCAGCACCGACGGCTTGACCTCACGATCCACAAAAGCCCGCACCGTCTGGACCAGAAACGCCTCTTCATCACTGAGCTGATTGGGTGCGGTCACGCGCTCACCCTAGCTACAGGCCACCAGCGCTTCGGCGAACTGTTCCAACTCGGCTTCGGTGACATCGACGTGCGGTGACACCCGCAGCACGGGTCGCATCAGTTCGTAAGGGGCGCGCACCAGTTCACATGCAGTGGTCACGATGCGGTGTTCAGCGATCAGTCGGGACCTGACCCGCGCCGGGAGGGCGTCACCGGTGGGTTCCAGCGTGGTCAATGCCGTGGGTTCGTCGGCGGGTTCGATGACGCGCCAGCCCGGTACGGCGGACAGCGCGATCCGTGTCCAGCGCCCCACTTCGGCAAGCCGTGTCCGCATCGCCGACGGTCCGGCGGCCAGGTGCTCCCCGACGGCGAGCGAATAGCCGACCCGGGCGGCGATATTGGCCTCACCGCCTTCCAGCGGTGGTAGCCGCGGGGCGAGCCCGCCGGCGAATGCCGGCGCCATGGCCAGCACACCGACACCGCGCGGGCCGGCCAGCCACTTACGCGACGAGGAGTACAGCACGTCCGCTCCCACCGCGCAGTCGAGGTGGCCGAGGGCCTGCGCCGCGTCGATCACCAGCGGCAGCCCGAGGTCGCGGCACACCGGCGCCAGTTCCGCCAGCGGCTGCGCGACACCGCGGTGGCTGCCCAGCGCGGTCAGGTGCACCAACGCGGGCGGATCGGCGCGCAGCACCGCTTCGGCCTCCTCCACCAGCAGGCGGCCCAGTGGGTCGACGGGCAGCGGATGCACCTGAAAGTCGTTGGCCGCCATGATCGCCAGGTTGGGCCCGTACTCCCCCGGCGGGCATGCCAGCGTGCGCGGGCCCGCCCAGCTGCTCAGCAGCAGGTCGAGGGCATGATGGGCACCCGTCGTGAACACCACGTCGGCGTCCGCGATCCCGGCGAGCACCCGCACCGCTTCCCGGCCTGCGTCCAGGACCGGGGTGGCGGCCTCGGCGGCGACATAGCCACCCACCTCGGCCTCATGGCGGGCATGAGTGGCCGCGGCGTCGATCACGGTGTTGCTCTGCCGCGAGCAGGCGGCGCTGTCCAGGTGCAGTCCCGCGGTGGCGACCCGGGCGGCCCGCCACTGCTCGGCGAGTGTCATTTGACTGCCAGCGAGAGTCCGAAGTCACCGGCCGGGTCGGTCCACCAGTGGGTGCGGCGCAGCCCGGCCGCCTCGAGTTCGGCGGCCACGCCCTCGGACCGGAACTTGCAGGACACCTCGGTCAGCATCTCCTCACCCGCGGCGAAGTGCACGGTCAGACCCAGGGCTCCGATGTGAACACGTTGGGCGGGAACGGATCTCAACCACATCTCGATACGTTCCAGTTCGCCGTTCCACTTGGCGACATGTTCGAAGGCGTCGAGGTCGAAGTCGGCGTCCAACTCCCGGTTGACCACGGCCAGCACATTGCGGTTGAACGCCGCGGTGACGCCCGCGCTGTCATCGTAGGCCCGCACCAGGCGGTCGGTGTCCTTGACCAGATCCGTGCCGAGCAGCAGGGCATCGCCTGGGCGCAGCGTGTCCGCCAGCGCGGCAAGGAACTGCGCGCGCGGCGCGGCGTTGAAATTACCGATGGTGGAACCGAGGAAGATCACCAGCCGCCGGCCCACCCACGGGATCTCACCGAGATCCCGTTCGAAATCACCACACACGGTATCGATCTCGACGCCGGGGTACTCAGAGCGAAGGGCGACGGCGGCATCGTGGAGCACACTGGGGTCGACGTCGAACGGGATGAACCTGCGCAGCGCACCGCTGTCACGCCAGGCATCGAGCAGTAACCGGGTCTTCTCCGAGGTGCCGCTGCCCAGCTCCACCAGGGTGTCCGCCCCGGAGGCGGCCGCGATCTCGGTGGCGCGGTCCCGCAGGATGGACGCCTCGGTGCGGGTCGGGTAATACTCCGGCAACCGGGTGATGCGGTCGAAGAGATCACTGCCTTTGGCATCGTAGAACCATTTGGGCGGCAACGTCTTCGGAGTCTGCTGCAGGCCGTCGAACACATCGCGTCGCAGCGATTTGGCCAGATCCGTGCGCAAGCCGGTGGTCATGCCGATCCTTCCAGAGGGGTGAGGGTGATCTCCCCGGACACCACCGCCACGAGGTGGCGGTCGGGAATGTCGCGCCAGGCCGGGTCATCATCATAGGGTTCACTTGCCAGCACCACACCGTCGGCGCGTTCCAGGATCGACAGGGTGTCGCCCCAGGTGGTGGCCAGCAACCGGGTGCCATTTCCGGCCAGGATGTTCAGTCGCGCACCGGGATCGGCGGCACCCACCGCGGCGACGGTATCGCCGAGCGCGTCGAGCCCGCGCTCGAAGAGGTGCGCGGCCAGCACGGCGCTGTCGACAGTGGATTCGGCATCCCGGGAAGGTGGCAACACCGCCCGGTCGACGACGCCGTTGTGCGACAACAGCCAGGTGCCGTCGGTGAACGGGGCTGACGCCGACGGTTCGATGGGCATCCCGATGGTGGCCGACCGGACGGCGGCCACCACACAGCCGCTGCGCAGCGTCGGCGCCACCGAGGCGAAGGAGGCATCACCCCAGAGCGGTTTGTCGCTGCGCCAGCGGTGTACGCCCTGCGCAGAGAAGAATCCCACGCCCCAGCCGTCGGCGTTCACCAGGCCGTGCTTCTGCCGCCGTGGCGAATATGACTGCACCACAAGACCTTCTGGAGGTTCAAGCACCAGCGACGACACCGACACCGGAGCGCCCAGCCACCCGAGATGTCTACACATCCCACGCCAACCGGACGCCCGAGAAGATCTGCCGCCGGATCGGATGGTCCCAGTTACGGAAGCTGGGCCGCACGATGGAGGCGGCCACCGCCCACGAGCCGCCGCGCAGCACCCGGTAGTCGCCGGCCCCGGAGCCTTCGAAGAACGGTTCGCTGTACCGGTCGTAGATCATCGGCCGGAACCCCGGCCAGGGCCGCAGCGCCGAGGTGGTCCACTCCCACACGTCGCCCAGCATCTGTTCGGCCCCGTACGCGGACGCACCGGCCGGATAGGCACCCACCGGGGCCGGGCGCATGGCCTGGCCGCCGAGGTTGACCACCTCCGGTGTCGGTGGTGCACTGCCCCAAGGGAATCTGCGCCGCTCCCGGAGTGCGGGATCCCATGCGCAGGCCTTCTCCCATTCGATCTCGGTCGGCAGCCGGGCTCCCGCCCACGCGGCGTACGCCTGCGCCTCGAAGAAGGTGACGTGCTGTACGGGCTCGTCGGCCGGGATCTCCTCGACATGCCCGAATCTGGTGCGGGTGCCCGCCAAGGCTCCGTCGTCCCAGAACTGCGGTGCCACCAGACCCGCCCGTTCCCGGTGCTCCCACCCGCGCGCCGACCACCAGCGGGGGTCTCGGTAGCCGCCGTCGTCGATGAATCCGCGCCACTCCGCGTTGGTGACCGGAACCCGGCCGATCCGGAAGGCGTCGACGTGCACCGTGTGGGCGGGTCGTTCGTTGTCCAGCGAGTACGGCTCGTCGGATGCGTTGACGCCCAGCGTGAACGGACCCGCAGGCACCGGCACAGCGGTACCCGCGACACCGGGCCGGCCGGCGGGCAGGGGGCCGCCGGTACCGAGGATGGGTGCGCCGGAGCGCAGGTTCAGCGCCTGCAGCATCGTCTCGTCGTGCTGGTTCTCATGCGAGATCACCAAACCGAACCGGAACAGCTCATCCTCCGTGCGCGCCGCTCCCAGGGCATCGAGCGCGCGATCACGCACGGTGCGGCAATACGCCCGGGCATCCGTCGGCGGCAGCAGCGGCAGCCCGAACCGACTGGCGCGGGAATGCACGAACGCGTCATAGAGCCGTTCGACATCCGGCGCCAGCATGCCCGGCCTGTCCGGGTTGCCGTCACGCAGGAGCCAGAGTTCCTCCTGCTGCCCGATATGGGCCAGATCCCACACCAGTGGGCTCATCAACGGGTCGTACTGGCGGTGCAGTTCGGCATCGTCGAAATCGACCAGCGCCAAGGTACGTTCCCTGGCCTGGGTGAGTTCGCGGGCCAGCACCTCTGGTGACGTCACGACCCACCCTTCGCCAATTGTCCGAGCACGGAAGGAATCCCGTCCACGAGCACCCGGTCGGAAAAATCGTCGGCCGCGCTGCGGCCGGCCGACGCATTGCGCAGCAAGAGGTCCAGCTGCTCGGACAGCTCGGCGGGCGCGCGTTCGGCGGCGGCGGTCACGCACCGCACCGCCGCGTCCTTCAACCGCGGATCGCCCAGTCCCACCCTGGCCGCCAGATCCCATTCGGCGGCAACAGGTTCGGTCGCCTCGGCCGCGATCTGCGCGGCGGCGGGGTCGTCCATCAACGTGACCAGGGTGAACACCACAGCCGGCCACACATGGTCGGGCATGCTGTCCAGATAGCGGATCTCCAGCCACTGCCGCGGACGCACCGGCGGGAAGAGCGTCGTCAGGTGGTAGTCGAGATCCTCGTCGGTGGGCAGCCGGCCACCGAGGGCCGCGCGGCCGTCGGCCCAGTCCGCGAACGTCACCCAGTCGGCCACCGCCTCGGTGTGGGCGTCGGCGTCGGTCCCGCGCACCAGCATCACCGGCGCCCGCAGTGCGTAGCGCGCCCAGTCCACCCTGGGGTCGGCACTGTTCTGGCCGAGCACGGGCCCGCAGCGCGCGGCGTCGATCTGCCCCCAGACCCGCTGCCTGGTGCTGCGCCAGCCGGTGAACTGGCCACCGAGCAACGGGGAGTTGGCCGACAGGGCGATCATCGTCGGTCCCAGGGCGTGCGCCAGCCGCACCCGATCAGCCCAGCCCGCGCGCGGGCCGGCTTCGATGTTCACCTGCATCGACGCGGTCGACGTCATCATCTCCGCGCCGGCGGTACCCGTCCGGGCGAAGAAGCGCTCCATGGCCCGGTACCGAGGGCCGGGATGGATTCGCTCGGCCGGACGCAGCGGGTCGGTGCCCAGCAGCACCAGACCCAGTCCACGGGCGGCGAACGCCGCGCTCAGCGCCGCGCGATCGGCAGCGATCGTCGCGATTGCGGCGGACGCCCCGTGCGCAGGTGGGCCGGACAGTTCGACTGCCCCTCCCGGCTCGACGGTGATGGCGCTCCCGCCGGGCAGCGTGGGCACCGAGGCGATGACATCGGCGAGCTCGGCCCAGCCCGGCCTGCGGGACGGGTCCTCGGTGTCGTAACAGTGGGCTTCGAGCTCCAGCCCGACCGCGCCGACGGGACCGTCGCGCAGACAGCCTTCGGCGATACGCGCAGCCATGGCCCCAGAGGCGCAATCGACATCCCACGCGGCGGTGGTCATGCGTGCCATTCCTTCCCCCGGGGGTCTGGACGCTGAGGGCGTTCTCTCTGACTACCCTTTATCTTCCAGAAGGGTCCGACATATTCCCAGGGCTTTTGCGCACAGCTACTGTCCCAGGGAGTTCTGCATGGCACCGGCGAGCACGTTGACCGCCGGTCCGCCGTTCCCAGATTGACAGACCTTGGCTTGTAGCAAAACATTTTCGCGCAGTCGGGTCTGGGTGAAGCAACGCCGGTCGGTCCCGGCTTCCTGCTTGATCCACACCGCGTCGGCGGGCATGGCGGGACCGCCGGTGAAGGTCCACACCTGCGTGACGAAGTCGTCCAGGTGCATCGCCGTCGTCTGCCCGGCGCAACCGACGGTGCGGTCGGTGATCCGGTGGAAGGCCCGGGTGGCCGCATCGTCGGTGGCGAAGACGCCCACCGCCTGCTTGATCAGGTGTGTGGTGTCGGTGGCTGAGGTCTGCGCCAGGGCGCTGTTGAACGAGGCGAGGTCGGGATCGTCGTAGACCTCGGGCAAGCCGATATCGGCCCAGTTGTTGCAGACCGGGGTGTCGACGGAGAAGGTCTGGATCGGGTCGGTGGACACCGTCCCCCAGGCCAGCGGTGCGCCGACGATATTGGCCACCGACCCCTTCGGCAGCACCGCGTAGTTCACCACCCCGGGATCGGACGGCTTGGCCCAGGCGGTGGCGGTCGGCGCGACCGCCAGACACATACCTGCCACGACTGCTGTCAGGCGCATGGCATCGATCATGCCAGGACCGGTGTCGCGGTCAGAAAAGCGTCTGGGTGCAATAGGTCCGGGCCGGGGCGGGATACGGCCATGCGTAGGAACCGGCGACGGCGGGGCATGCGGACTGATCACGCACGTCGAGCCGCTGGGTGATCTGGACGATCAGCTCCGAGCCCCGTTCGGCGCAATCGGCCTTCTGCACCACACCGATCGGCATCTCCATCGTGTAGCAGTGCTGCGCCACGAGATTGGGCACCAGACAGAGTCGCGCCGTGCCCGGCTCCGCCAATTGGGTGGACAGGTGCTGGTATTCGTTGCTCGGGCAGTTGCCGTTCGCGTCGGCGGTGGCACCGACGGTGTAACTCGGATCGGCCGTGCACGCGGACTTGGCGGCGCGGGCGGGCGCTTCCGGAGTCGCAGAGGGGATCTGCACACAGTCACCCACGGTGAAGATCGTCGACGTCGCCACATCGGCGGACTGGGCCCGGAATCCACACGAGGACAGGATGGCCGCCAATACCACAACACCGACCATCAGCACGGTAGGCGACGGTCGGCGTGTCATGGTTAGCGAGACTCTCACGAGTCACCCGCTGCTGCCAAGAGGTCACGGGGATTCTCAGACCCCCGTGACCTTCCTCTTAATGTCTAGGGCCGATCAATGTCCCTAGGGTCGCGGCATGACGTTCGGGCCACCCGGTCCGCCGGGGCCACTCGGTCCCCCAGGACCACCGGGTCCACCCGGGAAGCCGTCGCGGTCACCGGGAGCGCCCGGGAAGAACATGTGCGGCGGGCCCATCGGTGGGCCTTCCCGGTGGAACATGCCCGACTCGCGATGCGGGCCGCCGCGGTGTCCGCCGTCGGAGTTCTTGCCCAGGTAGAACCCGGAGAAGAACACCACCGCGACGATGAAGGTGGCGCCCGCGGCGATACCCACCCAGGCGACGGCCTGGAACAGTTTGTGAGGACGCTTGGGCTCCACGAACACCGGCTGCGTCGGCACGGGGGTTACTGGGGCCACCGGGGTGGTGGGTGTCTCGGCTTCATCGCTCATGCTTCCCATGATGCCGACGCGGGGCAATGTGCCGGTTAGATGGGCAATATGAATCAGCTGTGAGACGCAGCGACGCCCTCGGCGGGCGGCACTTCCACGAGCAGCGACATCCCGTGGTGGGCCGACATCTCGACGGCGAAACTGTGCAGATCGTCGACATGGCCGATCACCTTGCCGCTGAACATGTCCGACACCGCCGCACCGGGGGGCAGGTACTCGGAGCGAACGGTGCCCGCGATGTCCTCGTTGGCGAAGTTCAGCACCGTCAGCTGCAGCTGGTTGGGGTCGTCGAGCTGGTGGACCATGACCAGCATGCCGTGGTGGGAAACGTCGGGGATGTCGATCTGCCGGCTGGTCGCCACCCCGAAATGAGTCCTGACCCGCAGGATGGCCTGGAGCTGGCGGAGAAAACTGGTGTCGTCGGCGAGCTGTTCGGGTAGGGATCCGTACAAGCTGGTACCGCGCGGCATGCCGGCACTGGAGTGACCGGCCTCGGGGTTGACGCCCATCAGATCGTGCGCGGCGCGGTGGATCCAGCGGGTGTCTCCCCCGCGCAGGAGCTCATGGATCTCCGCGGCCGGCAGCGTCAGCATCCCGCAGAGATCCCAGCCGGACAGGGCGAACACCCCCGGTTGCAGCGCGTTGAACATGGCCAGCAGCAGATGTGCCCGCCGGATGCGGTCGATATCGGTGATCTCGTCGAGATCGGTGACACCGAGGGTCGCGGCGATGACCGTGGCGGTGGTGCAGGCGATGCCGTTGGTGGTGAAGACCAGGTTGTACGGCGCGTGCGGGCCGGTGAGCGCATCGGTGAGATCGGTGCGGATGGTCTGCCCGAGTTCTTCGCCGGTGACCTCGTGACCCTTGTAGGTGTAGATATCGTCGCGGTGCCCGGCGGACCAGTGCACCAGCTCATAGGTCAGCTCGTCGTGGTTCTGCAAGGCGTGTACCAGCGAGGCCGGATCGACCTCCGTCTCCAGCGTGGTGCGCAGGGTGAGGCGCAGGAACTCGGTGTCCCCCGTGGCCAGCGCATGCTGGTAGGCGGGCCGGTTGATGAAGTCGTAGGACAGATCGGGTCCGGCGATGCTGTTGTCCCGGATGTCGTCGATGGTCAGGTTCAGCTCCTGGAAGGTGAACCCACCGAGCTTGCGCACCATACTTCCGATGAACTGGTTCGCCGCCTGTGACAGCGGGTGGCCTTCGGACCAGCCGACGTCATCCTCGGCCGATTTCTCCGCGCCGAGGAACCCGTTGGCATCCAGGCGCAGTCCACCCGACCCCAGGTCGCTCAGCGAATGCAGTGCGTCGCCGATCACCAGTCGCATACCGGCGAAGCTGGGATCGAGCCAGTTGATCGAGGGTTGCCCGTCCTTGAAGTAGTGCAGATACACCCAGCGCCGCTCGACACCGTCGACACCGACGATCGGCCGGGTCACACTCCAGTTCGTTTCCTTGATGCCCTCGGCGTAGAAGATGACCCGCTGCAGCCGGCCGATGATGTACCCGGCCTTGTCCAGCCAATCCTCGGTCGCGGAATCGACATTGACCGAATCGACACCGGCCGGGACCTCCGGCAGGTGCTCCCAGTCCCGCGGATCGATGTCGACCATGTGGTAGATACCCGGGTAGTCGGCGTATTTCATCTCCGCCAGCCGGAAATCGGCACCCTTGCCGGTGTGGCCGGGCACGATGTCGTCGATGATGGTGCCGCCGTACCAGTTGGCCGTGCCGCACATCTGCCGGAACTCGTCCTCGGTTCCGAACGCGGGGTCTATCTGGGTGCTGATCCGATCGAAGTGGCCGTCCACGCTGGGCGTCAACTGCCAGCCCGCGATGCCACCCGCCCGTTTCACCGGGCCGGTGTGCACAGCTTGAATACCGATCTCCGCGAACGCTTTCCACATCTCCTCGTCGGCCATCGCCTTGAGGAACGATTCGTCGGGTCGGGTGATCAGCGACAGCGGGTAGGCGGTGAACCATACCGATGCGGTGTCGACGGCCGAGCGCGGGTTCGGCCGCGCGAACGGGTTCTGCCACATCGAGCCCTGCCCGGAGAACTGCTGACTGATCTCGTTGGCGTCGGCCAGCATCGACTGCGACAGCAGCCACGAGACGTACGCGGGGTTCGCCCCGGTCGGCGGCCCGTCCTGAGCCAGCGACCGCCGCACGAACGGGGTGCGCACCCGGGGCCGGGAGCGCAACGTCTTGGGGCGAGCCGGATGCAGATGCTCGTCGAAGGTGATCTCGGCAGGCTCGTTGGACTGACCGTCCACCGCGGGGTCCGGTGGTCCAGCTGCCTGCGACGACATCTGTCTCCTCCCTCACGTGCCACGATGGCGCTACCCCGAGGGGCAGTATTGCCACGTGCCGCTGCGCGCAAACATCGTGGGACCTGTACCCGCGACGGCACAGCGCCGACTCGATGCTACGCGAACACCATGGGAGGCCGGGCGTTCGCGCTAACCCGTTGCCGCCCAAGGCTTCAACGGGTTCACCGCGAACTGGATCACCCGGTATGGGGCATTGTCGGCGGGTGCGGTGTGCCACTGGCTGATGAACACCCTCAGCTCGTCGAGCGTCGACGCCGGCGAGATATAGCCGCCGTACGGTTGAGCCAGGCTGTTGTCGCGTGGATCGGGCAGATCCTCGGGCGCGTCCGGCCACGGCGAGGCCACCACCACCGTGGTGACCGGTGCGGCGCCCAGCTGGGTCGGATCGTCGGCGACGCGCACCTCCATGTTGCCCGTGGTGGCATTGAAATAGGACAGCACCGTCTTACCGTCGATCTGGCGCGCGCTCAGCTCGCCAGCCCGATCGCTCCACAGCGCGGTGGGCGGGTGGCCCCAGCCCCGCGCCGCCGACCAGCCCTGCCAGCGACTGCGGTCGGTGAAATCGGCCGGCGGCACCCGGTACAGGAACACCGGGCTGGTGCGGTCGAAGTTGTCGGCCACGATGTACACCCAGCCGCTCGGCGAGTCGCGGGTCGGAATCGGGTCGTAGTATCCGCTGATCTGCGACTGCGCACCGCCGGCATAGGAGGCGTCGCGCCGAGACTTGGGTACGGTGGGCCAGTTCGGCTGCGCCGCATCGGCTTTCACCAGGCGAGAGGAATCGGGTTTGAGATCGTGCGTGGTGGTGACGAGCATGTAGTTCGCCCGGTTGATCGACACGATCCCGGCCGGCAGTTGCGACGCACCCGCTGGCGGCCGGTCGGCCAGCAGCGGCGTCGTCACCCCGGTGACCCCGGTGACGCGCACGCGGTCGGCGATCGATTCCGGATCGACGTGCAGGGCCACGGGCGAATACCAGTTGCCGAATCCGACGCCCTGGCCTGCGAAGCTGTCGCCGCACACCTGCAGCATTCGGCTGGGGAACTCCATGAACTCACACAGGTCCGTCGCGCCGATACCGTAATCGCCGGTATCGGTGCCCGTTCCGGCCACCGGCCCCAGGCGCGTCACCTGGCCGGGCGCCAAGCCGAGGTCGGCCTGGGCCGGCACGGCGAACATCAGCGCCGAGGCCGACGAAATGGCGCACACCACCCGCACTTTCGCGCCCAAATGTGCACCTCGGCGCAAATTAGCCCTGAGCCAGCAGTTCGGCGATCTGGATGGTGTTCAGTGCGGCACCCTTGCGCAGGTTGTCACCGGAGACGAACAGCGCGAGTCCGCGCCCGTCCGGCGCTCCGGGATCCTGACGGATCCGGCCGACCAGCGACTCGTCCACGCCGGCGGCGGCCAACGGTGTGGGGACGTCCACCAGCTTCACCCCCGGCGCACCGGCCAGCAGCTCGCGCGCCTGCGCGGGCGAAAGGGGTTCGGCGAACTCGGCATTGATCGACAGCGAGTGGCCGGTGAACACCGGTACCCGCACACAGGTGCCGGACACCAGCAGGTCGGGGATACCGAGGATCTTGCGGCTCTCGTTGCGCAGCTTCTGATCCTCGTCGGTCTCGCCGGAACCGTCGTCGACCAGCGCGCCGGCCAGCGGGACCACGTTGAAGGCAATGGGCGCAACGTATTTCACCGGAGCCGGGAAGTCCACCGCACGTCCGTCGTGCACCAGTCCCTCGACACCGTCGATCACCGCGCGCGCCTGGGTGGCCAGCTCCTCGACACCGGCCAGGCCGGTGCCCGAGACCGCCTGGTAGCTCGACACGATCAGCCGGGTCAGGCCGGCGGCGTCGTGCAGCGGCTTGAGCACGGGCATCGCAGCCATGGTGGTGCAGTTCGGGTTGGCGATGATGCCCTTGGGACGCGTGGCTGCGTCACGCGCGAAGTTGACCTCACTGACCACCAGCGGCACGTCGGGGTCCTTGCGCCACGCCGACGAGTTGTCGACGACGACGGCCCCGGCGGCGGCGAATCGCGGTGCCTGCACCCGCGACATGGTGGCGCCCGCGGAGAACAGCGCGATGTCCAGACCGGACGGGTCGGCGGTCTCGGCGTTCTCGACCTCGATCTCCTGGCCGCGGAAGGTGAGCTTCTTACCCTCCGAACGGGCCGAGGCGAAGAACCGCACCGACGTGGCCGGGAAATCCCGTTCCTCCAGCAGTGCCCGCATCACCTGGCCGACCTGACCGGTCGCGCCCACCACACCGATGGAAACCATTTATATCCCCGTCCCCGCGTACACGACGGCTTCCTCATCGCCACCGAGACCGAAGGCCTCATGCAGCGTGGCCACCGCCTTGTCCAGCTCGGTGTCCTTGATCAGCACCGAGATCCGGATCTCGGAGGTGGAGATCAGGTCGATGTTGATGCCGGCGTCGGCCAGCGCCTCGCAGAAGGTCGCCGTCACCCCGGGATGGCTGCGCATACCCGCGCCGATCAGCGACACCTTGCCGATGTGATCGTCGTAGAGCACCTGGGAGAAGCCGATCTCGTCCTTGAGAGCGGTCAGCTTCTCCACCGCACTCGGTCCGTTCTCCCGCGAGCAGGTGAAGGTGATGTCGGTCTTGCCGTCCTCCACCTTCGAGATGTTCTGCAACACCATGTCGATGTTCACGTCGGCGTCGGCGACGGCGCGGAACACCTTGGCGGCGTAACCGGGGACGTCGGGCAATGCCACGACGGTGACCTTGGCCTCGCTGCGGTCGTGCGCGACTCCGGTGAGGATGGCGTCTTCCATGGGGATGTCCTCGATCGATCCTTTGACAATGGTTCCGGGCTTGTCCGAGTACGACGAACGGACGTGAATCGGCACGTTGTATCGGCGGGCGTATTCGACACAACGCAGCATCAGTACCTTGGCGCCGCAGGCGGCCATCTCCAGCATCTCCTCGAAGGAGACGCTGTCCAGATGCCTGGCGTTGGGCACGATGCGCGGGTCGGCGGTGAAGATGCCGTCGACATCGGTGTAGATCTCGCAGACATCGGCGTGCAGGGCGGCGGCCAGGGCGACGGCCGTGGTGTCCGAGCCGCCGCGGCCCAGCGTGGTGACGTCCTTGCTGTCCTGGCTGACGCCCTGGAATCCGGCGACCAGCACGATCTGGCCCGCATCGAGGGCTTCACGCAGGCGGGTCGGGGTGACGTCGATGATCTTGGCGTTGCCGTGCGTGCCGGTGGTGACGACGCCGGCCTGTGAGCCGGTGAACGAACGGGCCTGTGCGCCGAGCGACTCGATGGCCATCGCGACCAGCGCATTGGAGATGCGCTCACCGGCGGTGAGCAGCATGTCCATCTCGCGCGCGGGGGGCGCCGGGGAGACCTGGCGGGCCAGATCCAGCAGGTCATCGGTGGTGTCACCCATCGCGGAGACGACGACGACCACGTCATGGCCGGCCTTCTTGGTTTCCACGATGCGCTCGGCGACGCGCCGAATCCGATCGGCGTCCGCCACCGATGATCCGCCGTATTTCTGCACGACGAGCGCCACTGTAGAACCTCTCAACCGCCGGGATGTCCCAACAAGGATAAGGGGTCCGCACACTGGTTTTTACTCCTCCACCTGCCGGTAGCGTCAGCGGGGTGGATGAGCACCTCGCGCGAAGACCGCTGGGACCGCGCGACCGCCTGGCGCGCACCAGCGTGCCGATCCATCCGCCCATCGCGGCCCGCTGGAGCCCACGCGCTTTCGACCCGTCCGCGGTGGTCAGCCGCCACGACCTCACGGCATTGGTGGAGGCGGCGCGTTGGTCGGCCACCTGGGGGCACCGCGAACCGGTGCGCTACGTCGTCGGGATACGCGTGGATGAGACATTCACCACGCTGGCGGGGCTGCTCAAGAGGGGTAACAGCTACGCCCGTG
The DNA here is from genome assembly GCF_011758805.1 of Mycolicibacterium fluoranthenivorans. Taxonomy (NCBI): domain Bacteria; kingdom Bacillati; phylum Actinomycetota; class Actinomycetes; order Mycobacteriales; family Mycobacteriaceae; genus Mycobacterium; species Mycolicibacterium fluoranthenivorans. The sequence continues at coordinate 512,030 of NZ_JAANOW010000003.1, forward strand.
CGGCGGGTGCGCTGATCCTGGTGTGCGCCGACGAAGGCGAGGACGAGCGCACCGCGCGCTACGCCGCCGTCGACGCCGGTGCCGCGATCGCCGCACTGAGCATCGAGGCGGTGTCGCGCGGTCTGATCGCGCATCCGATGGCCGGGTTCGATACCGACGGTGCGCGGCGGGCGTTCGATCTCCCGGCCGGGCTCCGTCCGCTCGCGGTGATCGCCGTGGGCTCACTGGGCGACTACGCGCAGGCCGACGCCGCCGTCGTCGAGCGCGACAGCCGGCCCCGGGAGCGGCTGCCATTGGACCGGCTCGTACTCAACTGGCCGTTGTGAGCCGTAACCCGCTCGCAACACCACACAACGGTCCACGTAACAGAAACATCGTCTACTGCGAGTGATCGGCCCGGCGGCCGCACCCCCTCAGGAGACGTATATGGATACCGGCACCACCGCGTTCATGCTCTGTTGCATCATCGGCCTCACGATGATGATCCCCGGCCTCGCGCTCTTCTACGGAGGCATGGTCTCCGTCAAGAGCTCGACCAACATGATGATGATGACCTTCGGCGCGGTCGCGATCGTCGGCGTGCTCTGGGTGTTGTTCGGCTTCTCGATGACCTTCGGCACCTCGATCGGCGGCTCCGGACTGGTCGGCAGCTTCACCGAGTTCGCCGGCATGAAGGATCTTCTGGAAACGCAGACGACCATCAACGGTCTGCCGGTCAGCCTGTTCGCGTTGTTCCAGGCACTGTTCGCGGCCATCACGGTGGCGCTCATCTCCGGTGCGGCAGCCGACCGGATGAAGTTCGGCGCCTGGATGCTGTTCGCCACGGTGTGGGCCGTGCTGGTCTACTTCCCCGTCGCACACTGGGTGTTCGCCTTCGACGGTGTGGTCACCAAGGACTCGGTCGGAGGCTGGATCGCCAACAACCTCAAGGCGATCGACTTCGCCGGTGGCACCGCGGTGCACATCAACGCCGGTGCGGCGGCGCTGGCCGTCGCCATCGTGCTCGGCAAGGCCGCCAACTGGGGTCAGCTGCGCAAGCCGCACAACGTCCCGCTGACCCTGCTGGGCGCCGGCCTGCTGTGGGCCGGTTGGTACGCGTTCAACGGTGGTTCCGCCCTGGCCGCCGGTAACTCGGCCGCCATCGTCATGGTCACCACCTTCGTCGCGACCTGCGCCGCGACCCTGGCCTGGCTGGCCGTCGAGAAGTTCAAGGACGGGCACGTCACCGGCGTCGGTGCCGCGGCCGGCGCGATCACCGGCCTGGTCGCCATCACCCCCGCCTGCGGTGCGGTCACCCCGGTCGGTGCCATCATCCTGGGCCTGGTCGCCGGGGCCATCTGCCCGTTCGCGGTGGGACTCAAGGAGAAGTTCGGCTACGACGACTCGCTGGACGTGGTCGGCGTGCACCTCGTCGGCGGTGTCATCGGCACCCTGATGATCGGTTTCCTGGCCAGTGATTCCATGCCGAATGCCACCAACGGCCTGTTCTACGGCGGCGGGTTCGGTCAGCTCTGGAAGCAGGCCCTCGCGGCAGGCGCGGTGATGGTCTACTCCTTCGTCATCGCGTTCGTCATCGCCTTCGCCATCAAGAAGACGATCGGCATCCGCATCTCGCCCGAAGAAGAAGAAAAGGGCATCGACACGCACGTCCACCGGGACGCGGCCTACGAGCTCGCACCCGTCTAGATCCCAACCCGGCTCCAGCCGGCGCAGCACTCCTGCGCCGGCTGGTCACCGGGGTTTCTTTGGCCCATTCGAGTTTCACCGTACGATACATTGGTTCTTATTAGGAGACAGCTATGCCGCCCGATCTTGCCACCCTGGCCGAGCAATCCGGCACCCGATTCATTCTCGCGCTGTTCGTCGACCTACGCGGAAAGCCCTGCGCCAAACTGGTTCCCGTCGAGGCCGTCGACCAACTGGCCACCGAGGGAGTCGGGTTCGCCGGGTACGCCGTCGGTGCCATGGGCCAGGAGCCCAAGGACCCCGATCTGATGGCGATTCCCGACCCGGCGTCGTTCACCCCGATCCCGTTCATCAAAGAGGGTCTGGCGCTGGTGCACTGCGATCCGCACGTGGAGGGCAAGCCGTGGCCGTACGCGCCGCGGGTCATCCTCAAGGGCTTGATCCAGCGGGCCGCCGACGCCGGTTTCGAGCCCTGGGTGGGTGCGGAGGTGGAGTACTTCCTGCTGCGCCGTGACGCCGGCGGCAACCTGGTCACCGCCGACACCGCCGATACCGCGGCCCAACCCTGTTACGACGCACGGGGTGTCACGCGGATGTACGACCACCTGACCTCGATCTCCACCGCGATGAACGCACTGGGCTGGTCCAACTACGCCAACGACCACGAGGACGGCAACGGCCAGTTCGAGCAGAACTTCGAGTTCGCCGACGCGCTGACCACGGCCGACCGGGTGATCACGCTGCGCTACCTGTTGTCGATGATCGCCACCGAGCGCGACATGGTCGCCACGTTCATGCCCAAGCCGTTCGCCGATCGCACCGGCAACGGACTGCACCTGCACATGTCGCTCACCAGCGCGGGGATCCCGGTGTTCCCGGCCCAGGAGGACCCGCGGGGCCTGGGTCTGTCCGATACCGCGTACGGGTTCATCGGCGGCATCCTGGACCACGCCTGCGCACTGCAGGCCGTGGTGGCCCCCACCGTCAACTCCTACAAACGCACCGGTGCCACCACCACCTCGTCGGGGGCATCGTGGGCTCCGCGCAAGCCCAGCTACGGCGGCAACGACCGCACCCACTACATCCGGGTGCCCGACAACCAGCGCGTCGAACTGCGGGGCGGCGACGGCTCGGCCAATCCGTACCTGGCGATCGCGGCGTCGCTCGGCGCCGGCATCGACGGCATCAAGCGCAGCCTCGACCCCGGTGCCGTGGGCGCGCAGGGCCCGTCGACCTTGCCGCCCACCTTGCTGCACGCCATCGACGAACTGGAGGCCGACCCGGTGATCACCGGGGTACTCGACGCCGCCGGCGAGGGCGTCGCGACCTACTTCGCCGGCGTCAAACGTGACGAGTTCTTCGCCTACCACGGCACCGTCGCGCCGTGGGAAGTCGATTCCTATCTGACCGCGTTCTGAAACTTTCAAGGGAGACAACATATGTGTGGCATCGTGGGGTTACACCTACGCACACCGGAGCTCTATCCCCGGCTGGGCGAACTGCTCACCGGAATGCTGTGCGAAATGTCGGACCGCGGGTCGGATTCGGCCGGGGTGGCCGTCTACGGCGACCCGGCGTGGTCACCGCCGGGCCGGGGGTGCGTATCGGTGACCGATATCGAGAAGGCCCCGGACCTGGGCCCGGATGTTGCTGTCGTACAGGTTGATTCGACTTACATCCTGACCGCCGACACACCGTCGGAGGAACTGCTCACCCGGGTACGGGCGGCCTACCCGGACGCGTTGATCGCAGGGTTCGGAGCCGATCTGGCCGTGCTCAAGGGTGTCGGCAATCCACGTACCCTGACCGAGGGCTGGGGGCTGGCCAAGGCCCAGGGCTGGCAGGGTGTCGGACACACCAGGATGGCCACCGAGTCGGCCGTCACCCCGTCGGGCTGCCATCCCTACACCGTCGGCCCGCAGCAGTGCCTGGTGCACAACGGATCGTTCGCCAACCACGCCACCATCCGGCGCGAACTACGCAGGGCTGGCGTCGAATTCGACAGCGAGAACGACACCGAGGTCGGCGCCCGATTCGTCGCCAAAGCGCTGGCCGACGGGCGGGACGTGGAAGGCGCGCTGAAGGACCTCCTCGCGTCCTTTGACGGCTTCTACACGCTGCTGGTGTCCGATCGGGATTCGTTCGCGGTGGTGCGCGACGCGATCGCCTGCAAACCGGCGGTCATCGCCGAGACACCCGGCTGGGTGGCGATGGCCAGTGAGTACCGCGCGCTGGCCGGTCTGCCCGGTGTCGATGAAGCCAAGATCTGGGAACCGGAACCGGAGGTTGTGTACGCATGGAAAAAGTAGGGGCCACGCTATCGGTCGAGTCTTTCGATCTGCGCACCTCACCGTTGCGCGAGGTCAACTCGGCGCTGCACCAACTCGGGATCGAAGGTGACTTCCTCATCGCCCATCCCGACGGCGCCCACAATGTCGCCGTCGGACTCAACGCACCGGTGCAGGTGCGCATCGAGGGACACGTCGGCTACTACGCCGCGGGAATGAACCAGCTCGCCGACGTCACCATCGCCGGTAACGCCGGCACCGGGGTGGCCGAGAACATGATGAGCGGCACGGTGCGGGTCACCGGCAACGCGTCGCAGTCCGCCGGGGCCACCGCGCACGGCGGCCTGCTGGTGATCGAAGGTGACGCGGCGGCCCGCTGCGGTATCTCGATGAAAGGCGTCGATATCGTGGTCGGCGGCAACATCGGCCACATGAGCGCCTTCATGGCCCAGGCGGGGCGACTGGTGGTACGCGGCGATGCCGGTGAGGCCCTGGGGGATTCGATCTACGAGGCCCGGATCTACGTGCGCGGCAAGGTCGCATCGCTGGGCGCGGACTGCATCGCCAAACCCATGCGTCCCGAACATCATGCCGAACTGGCCGAGCTACTCGCTGCGGCCGGCTACGCCGACGACACCTCCGCGTACACCCGGTACGGATCGGCACGCAACCTCTACCACTTCCACGTCGACAACTCTGCGAGCTACTAAATGACTTCAGTTGATGACCGGGCCCGACTGGGCCTGCGCGAGTCCGCCACCTTCGACCGCCCCACCATCGCCGCCATCCAGCGGGCCGCCGAGACGGGGATCTACGACATCCGGGGCTGGGGCGCCAAGAGGCCGCTTCCCCATTTCGACGACCTGCTGTTCCTGGGTGCGTCGATGTCGCGCTACCCCTTGGAGGGTTACCGGGAGCGCTGCGGCACCGATGTGGTGCTCGGCGACCGGCATGCCAAACACCCCCTGCATCTGGACATCCCGGTCACCATCGCGGGTATGAGCTTCGGGGCGCTGTCCGGGCCGGCCAAGGAGGCACTGGGCCGCGGCGCCAGCGAAGCGGGTACCTCCACCACCACCGGTGACGGCGGGATGACGCCCGAGGAACGCGGCCAGAGCAAGAACCTGGTCTACCAGTACCTTCCGTCGCGCTACGGGATGAACCCCGACGACCTACGCAAGGCCGATGCCATCGAGGTGGTGCTGGGCCAGGGGGCCAAACCCGGTGGCGGTGGAATGTTGTTGGGGCAGAAGATCTCCCCGCGGGTGGCCGGCATGCGCACGCTGCCCGAGGGTATCGACCAGCGCAGCGCCTGCCGGCATCCGGACTGGACCGGGCCCGATGATCTGACCATCAAGATCAACGAGTTGCGCGAGATCACCGACTGGGAGAAGCCCATCTACGTCAAGGTCGGGGCCACCCGCACCTACTACGACGTCAAACTCGCGGTGCACGCCGGCGCCGACGTGGTGGTGGTCGACGGGATGCAGGGCGGCACCGCCGCCACCCAGGAGGTGTTCATCGAACACGTCGGTATCCCCACCCTGGCCGCGGTCCCGCAGGCGGTGCAGGCACTCTCCGAGCTGGGGGTGCACAGAAAGGTGCAACTGATCGTCTCCGGCGGCATCCGGTCCGGCGCCGACGTGGCCAAGGCGCTGGCACTGGGTGCCGACGCGGTGGCCATCGGCACCGCGGCGCTGATCGCCCTCGGCGACAACCATCCCCGCTACGGCGCCGAGTACGAAAAGCTGGGCAGCGCGGCCGGTTTCTACGACGACTTCCAGGACGGCCGCGACCCCGCCGGGATCAGCACTCAGGACCCCGAACTCGCCGCACGCTTCGATCCGATCGAGGGTGGCCGGCGGCTGGCCAACTACCTGCGGGTGTTGACCATGGAGGCCCAGACCATCGCGCGGGCCTGCGGCAAGGCCCATGTCACACATCTGGAACCCGAGGATCTGGTGGCCGTCACCATCGAGGCCGCCGCCATGGCCCGGGTACCGCTGGCCGGTACGAACTGGATACCGGGCTCATGACCGAGACCGCAGATGTCGTGATCGTCGGCGGCGGACTGGAGGGGGCCGCTGCGGCGTGGGCGTTGAGCCAACGCGGGGTCACCGATGTCTTTGTGGCCGAACGCAATACCGTCGGCTCGGGGATGACCGGGAAGTCCAGCGGCATCGTGCGCTGCCACTACGGGGTCAGCTCGCTCGCCGCGATGGCCACCGTCGGCCTGGAGGTGTTCGAGAGCGCCGAGGAGATCTTCGGCAACGACATCGGGTTCCGGCAGACCGGCTATGTCGTCGGAGTCGGCGCGCCGAACGTCGAGAACCTGCGCAAAAGCCTGGCCGCCCAACGTGAGGTGGGCGTACAGACCGAGGAGATCGACGCCTCGGACGTCGCGGCGATGTGGCCGTGGGCCGACCTGGAGCCGTTCGCCGCGTTCGGCTGGGAAGCCCGGGGCGGCTACGGCGACGCCTACCAGACCGCGCAGGCCTTCTCGGTGTCCGCACGCGCCGCGGGTGTGCGGGTCCGCCAAGGCACCGAGGTCACCGCGTTGCTCACCGACGGCGACAAGGTCACCGGCGTGCGCCTGGCCGACGGCACCGAGGTCTGCGCCGGCACCGTCGTCATCGCGACCGGGGTGTGGACCCGTCCGCTCCTGGCGCCCTACGGGATCGACGTGCCCATCGAGGTGCACCGGGAACAGATCATGATGATCAAACCCGGCGTCGACCTCGGGCAGGTCCCGGTGTTCTCCGATCTGGTCTCCCTGCAGTACATCCGCCCGGAACCCAACGGGGAGCTGCTGTTCGGGAACTCCGATCTGATGGCACTGGACATCGCCGATCCCGACGGGTATTCCAACCGCGCCGATGACGCCTTCGTCGACCTGACCGTCGACAAGCTCAGCACCCGGTTCCCCGGTCTTACCGACGCCGCCATCGCCAGCAGCTACGCGGGCTGTTACGACGTCACGCCGGACTGGAATCCGGTCATCTCACGCACCGGAATCGACGGGCTCATCGTGGCCGCCGGATTCAGCGGGCATGGCTTCAAGATCGCCCCGGCCGTGGGGCGGCTGGTCGCCGATCTCGTCATCGACGGTCGCAGCACCGACCCGCGCATCCCGGAGACCGATTTCCGGTTGTCCCGGTTTGCCGAGGAGGATCTGCTCAGAAGCCCCTACCCGTACGTCGGCGCGGGCGAGATGCGCTAGGCAGGAGAGCGGAGTCGAACCATGAGTGACGTCCCACTGCTCCGTAACTCCGGCATCGCCCGGGACCGGGATCCGCAGGCGCCGCCCGATGACCTCGAGTTCGAGGCCGCCATCGGGCGCAATGTGCGCCAGCTGCGGTTGGCCCAGGGGTTGACCGTCGCGGAGATGGCGGCCCGGGTGGGTATCTCCAAGGCGATGCTGTCCAAGATCGAGAACGCCCAGACCTCCTGCAGCCTGTCCACGCTTGCGTTGCTGGCCAAGGGTCTCGACGTGCCGGTGACCAGCCTGTTCCGCGGGGCCGACGTCGAGCGCCCGGCCGCCTTCGTGAAGTCGGGCACCGGGGCGCGCATCGTGCGCAACGGCACCAAGGAGGGGCATGAGTACCAGCTGCTGAGCTCGCTGCGCGGCGAGCACAAGCGGCTGGAGTGCCTGCACGTCACGCTGAGCGAGAAGAGCCGGACCTATCCGCTGTTCCAGCATCCGGGTACGGAGTTCATCTTCATGCTCGAGGGGGTCATGGATTACAGCCACAGCCGGTCGGTGTACCGGTTGCACCCGGGTGACTCACTGCAGATGGACGGCGAGGGAGCGCACGGCCCGGTGGATCTGGTGGCGCTACCGATCCGGTTCCTCTCGGTGATCGCGTTCCCCGACACCCAGGTCTGACTACTGGTGGTGGAACGCGGTTCCGGTGGCCGACTGCGCGGTCGCAGCCGCTTCCAGACCGGTGACGGCGCCGGTCGCGCCGAACAGTCCGAGTGCCGCGGCGCCGAGGACACCGGCGGCCAGAATGGGGGTGCCGATGGCTTTGACGAAATTGATCATGTCGTGAGTTCCTTTGCGTGAGTGCGCTGTTGACTCAACGATGTCCGAGAGAAGGGTCACGGTCTGTCGGGCGAGTGGTGGATATCCCGGATGAACCCGGTGTCCCCCGATCAGGGGAAGGAGCTCGGGATTCAGCCGAAGAGTTTGGCCGCCGACACCGCGATATCGGTGACCGTCTCGCACCGCGGCGGGGTGCTCTCCACCGAGACCGAGGGGCGGATCACCACGTCGGAAGGACGCAGATAGTCGCCGCCGAGCAGTTTGCGGCGCATCGGCGCACCGAGGAACACACTCGCCGTACAGAGTTGGGTATCGAGAAACACCACGACACCGTCGCGACTGAGCCGCGACCGGTTGTCGGTGCCCGGTTCGAACAGTTGAGGCTGCAACGTGAGCCGCACGGCGGTGCGATCGGCCAGCGTCATGGCACACATGTGCGGTCGGGTGGCCCCGATATCCCACCGCGCCGCGGGCTGCACCGCCACGATCTCGCAGGGATCGCGCTCGGCGAGCACGACAGGGTAGGCCGCCGCACCGTCGCGGATCGGGGGCCGCGTCGCGTCGAGTATCGGCGCCGCCGACCGCCCGATGAGGTCGGCGAAATCGCACGACTGCTCGGTGATCGGGGTGATCCGGACCACCGGTTCCACCGGTCCGGGCAATGGTGGGGCCCCGGGCAGGCGGTCCAGCGGCAGCGACCCCACGAATTCACACGGCGACGGCTCCAGGGTGTCCAGCCCCACCCATACGCTCACGTAGCGGCGGGCGCTTTCGCCGGCCACCTTGATGTCCACATCGCATTCATCGAAGGCGAACATCGTTCCCACAGAACCGATCTCACCGATTTTCGCGAGCGTTTCACGGGTCAGCAGGCCACACGGGTCGAGTCGGCGAAGTGCACGCAGATACGCCAGCCGATCCCGTTGCGCGGGGCTCACCGACACCCCGTAGGTGGACACGGGCCCGGCGAAGAAATATCCGGGATCGGGAGCCGCGGCGCGCGACGCGGCGGGGATGAACCGGGCACATCCCGCGAGGCCGAGCACCGTGACGAGTAACAGGACCAGCACGGACTGCACAGAGCGGGGTTTTGGCGCCACAGCGATGCGGAGTACAGTAGCGCACGTGCAGCGGGTGCTCCTTCTCGGACGCCGCGACGGGGTCTGACCAGACCGGCTACCCGTCGCGGGTGTTTCGCGATGCGCCGGTCTGAAATCCACGGGATTGATCCCAAGACTCCGGAGCGAACACCATGAACAGCCCAGACGCCTACACCTCTGCCCGCACCATCACCACGCCCGCCGGCCCGCGCCGTGCCGGCCAGCCCGCCTGGAACACCCAGCGCACATCGACGATGCCGGTCAACCGGTACCGCAGTTTCGCCGCTGAAGTCCCAGGTGGACAGCCCGCAGCCCCCTTCGACCGCACCTGGCCCGACACCGTCGTCACCCACGCCCCCGGTTGGTGCGCCGTGGACCTGCGCGACGGCAATCAGGCCCTGATCGACCCGATGAGCCCGGCGCGCAAGCGCCGGATGTTCGACCTGCTGGTACGGATGGGCTACAAGGAGATCGAGGTCGGCTTCCCGTCGGCCAGCCAGACCGATTACGACTTCGTCCGCGAGATCATCGAGCAGGGCGCCATCCCTGACGATGTCACCATCCAGGTGCTGACCCAGTGCCGGCCCGAGCTGATCGCCAAGACGTTCGAGGCCTGCGCGGGCGCCCCGCAGGCCATCGTGCACTTCTACAACTCGACCTCGATCCTGCAGCGGCGGGTGGTGTTCCGCGCCGACCGGGACGCGGTGAAGAAGATCGCCACCGACGGCGCCCGCATGTGCGTCGACGAGGCGCAGAAGTACCCGGAAACGCGGTGGCGCTTCGAGTACTCGCCGGAGTCCTACACCGGCACCGAGCTGGAGTACGCCGTCGACGTCTGCAACGCGGTGGCCGAGATCGTCAAGCCCACCCCCGAGTGGCCACTGATCATCAACCTGCCCGCCACCGTCGAGATGGCGACCCCGAACGTCTACGCCGATTCGATCGAGTGGATGAGCCGTCACCTGTCGCCGCGGGAGTCGATCATCCTGAGCCTGCACCCGCACAATGACCGCGGGACCGGTGTCGCCGCAGCGGAATTGGGCTATCAGGCCGGTGCGGACCGGATCGAGGGCTGCCTGTTCGGCAACGGCGAGCGCACCGGCAATGTCTGCCTGGTGACCCTGGGGCTGAACCTGTTCTCCCGCGGGGTGGATCCGCAGATCGACTTCTCCAACATCGACGAGATCCGCCGCACCGTGGAGTACTGCAACCAACTGCCGGTGCACGAACGGCATCCCTACGGCGGTGATCTGGTGTACACCGCCTTCTCCGGCAGCCACCAGGACGCCATCAACAAGGGCCTGGATCAGATGAAGGTCGATGCGGACGATATCGGCTCGGATATCGACGACATCCTGTGGCAGGTGCCCTATCTGCCCATCGACCCCAAGGACGTCGGGCGCACCTACGAGGCCGTCATCCGGGTGAATTCGCAGTCCGGCAAGGGCGGGGTGGCCTACATCATGAAGGCCGACCACGGTTTGGTGCTGCCCCGGCGGCTGCAGATCGAGTTCTCCAAAGCCATCCAGGCGATCACCGACGGTGAAGGTGGCGAGGTCTCACCCAAGGCCATCTGGGATGTCTTCGCCGACGAATACCTGGCGCCGATCACACCGCTGGAGCGCATGCGCCAGAAGGTGGACGCCGCCGAGGTCGACGGCGGTACCGACACCATCACCGCGGTGGTGAAGGTCGACGGGGTCGAACGCGAGATCGTCGGCGCCGGCAACGGCCCGCTGGCCGCGTTCTGCGACGCCCTGGGCGCCATCGGCTACGACGTGAACGTGCTGGACTACTCCGAGCACGCCATGTCCTCGGGTGAAGAGGCCCAGGCCGCCGCTTATGTCGAGGCGTCCATCGGCGGCAAGACCGTCTGGGGTGTGGGTATCGCGACGTCGATCACAACTGCGTCACTGCGGGCTGTGGTATCCGCCGTGAACCGCGCCGCGCGTGATTGACTGACGTAAGCGTAAATAACGCACCGTCACCTACGAGGAGTAGCTATGGACTGGGGTTCAACATGGGATTTCCTGTGGCACTTCCTGATCATCTTCGCCTGGATCGCGTACCTGCTCGTGCTGTTCCAGATCCTCACGGACCTGTTCTGGCGTGACCACAAGACATCCGGTTTCGCCAAGGCGATCTGGGTGATCCTGCTGATCGTCTTCCCGTGGCTGACGGCACTGGTGTACCTCATCGCCCGTGGCAACGGTATGGCCGAACGAGCCCGCGAAGCCGCCGCGGCCGCCAAGAAGCAGACCGACGACTACATCCGGGAAGCCGCGGGCCGCTCCCCGGCCGAAGAGATCGCGCACGCCAAGGAACTGCTGGACGCCGGCACCATCAGCCAGAGTGAGTTCGACGCACTGAAGACCAAGGCGCTCAGCTAGTTTCGCTCCGACTGCCCGAGTACGGCAGTCAGCATCCGCTCGACCAGCCCGGCAAGATCGGACGCGCCGGGCTGGTCGGCGATGAACGTCAGGTTGCTGTAGGCCAACCCGTTGAGCAACCGGGCGAGTTCCCCCACCTGCTCGTCGGTCACCGCCAGCCCCGCGGCGGCCAGCAGTAGCGATGCGGACTTCAATGCCGCCGACTGCATCTCACTCAACAACGGCCGCAGCTCGGGCCGCCGCACGCCCTCGTTGAACAGTTCGTACCGGGCCAGTTGCCGTCGCCCGTTCGAGCCGCCGAGATCGGTGACCATGGCCGTCATCATCGTGGCCAGCGTCTCCCGGTTCAGCGTTCCCAACCCGTTCTGCAGCAGGCCGACGTGCTGCCACTGCAGTTCCACGAGGCGCGCGGCCGTCGCCTCCAGCAGGGCCATCCTGGTCCTGAAGTAGTTCGAGGTCGTGCCGGCGGGCTGTCCCGCCCGCTCGTCGACCGCGCGGTGGGTGAGCCCGCCGGCGCCCATCTCGCCCAGGATGTCGATCGCGGCATCGAGCAGCACGGCGCGGCGGTGCGGATTCGGCGGCATCAGTCCTGGTACCGCACCCGAGCCAGCATGACCAGGAACACCGGGTAGACCAGGCAGAGCAGCAGGTAACTGAACCAGTAGCCGGCCAGGTGGACATAGAAGCTGACATCGCCCAGCACGAACAGCACATACAGGTGCAGCGGGACGCTGACCGTGATGTAGCCGATCGCCGCCGTCAGCGCGATGCGGTGGGGCCGGTTGACGAACGCCATCCGGCGGTACCCGACGATTCCGGTGACGGCGGCGTAGGCCATCGGTAGCAACAGCAGCAGGTCACCGACGGGCGTGACGACGTAGCGCAGCGCGGCCTCGTCGCCGAACAGCACGCGGCAGAGGTGCATGCCGAACCCGATCACGAGGGTGAACATCGCGGCCTGGCGGAAGTAATACCCGTGGCGGCGGTACGCCTCCCACCGCGACGGTTTCACTACATCTGTAGTGGTATCCATGGTGCGTAGGTTACCACTACGGAAGTAGTGGTAACAATCTATGCCCGGGTACCCCGAAAGAAGGCGACCGGACCCACCAGGCGCAGCCGCCGGGAACCCAGATCGGCGCAGTCGAAACCGGCCTCGCGCAGCAGACCGGGCAGTTCGCCATCGGCATGGGCGACCGAGAGGTGCCGGCCCACCACATCGACGATGTGAACGCTGCCTCCGGGCCGCAGCACCCGGTACGCCTCGCCCAGCGCGGCCCTGCGCATCTCGGGATCCAGGTGGTGCAACATCATCGACGACAGCACTCGATCGAACGACCCGTCGACAAACGGTAGTTCCTGCGCATAACCACGCTCGAAGGTGACGTCCGGAGCCTTCTTCCGCGCCTTTTCCAGCGCCCGGGGATCCGGATCGATACCGGTGATCTGCACGGCCGACTCGGCCCGTCTCGCCCTGATGGTGAGATTTCCCGTACCGCAACCGATGTCGAGTACGCGCGCACCTGCGAACAGTTGCGCTTGGGCCACCAACATGTCGTAGGCGGGCGGCATGCCGAGGACGCGGGTGAGCAGGTCATAGACGGGTAACAGCAGATCGTGCCCGGCGGCGGGCAGGTAGTCGTGTCGGTTTCCCCACGTCTTGGCGACCGAATTCGGATGATCATTGCTCATGGCTTCCATGCTGCACCAGGCATGAACTCGGATGTTGTGCGATCTTCGGCCAAATCGGGACTATCTTCATGTCATGACCTCGGCTGTCCGACCTGCTCGGCACGTCAACGGTGTGCCGGTCTACGAGTACTCCCCGGCGACCCACCAGGACCCGGTCGTGGTGATCCGGTCACTGCCCGACAACGTTCTGCAGAAGAGCCGCCATATCCACGATTTTCCGCTCCTGACCTATGTCGCGGAGAGCAGTTCCGTGTACGTCGTCGCAGCGGGCGAACCGATCGACCCGGTGTGGATCCGGAATACACCCGACGTGGCCGTGGTGTTCTTCGACGCCGCCGCACTCGGTGACAGCACCCGTTCGCCGTGGCCGTCCTGGCGCGGACATCCCCTGCTGTTCCCGTTCTTGCACGGCGATGCCGGCGGAATCCTGCACCTGCAGCTTCCGCCGGATCGGAAGCCATTCTGGGACAACACCATCGACTCGATGGATGCAGAACTCACGGTCCGCGGCGAGGGTTACCGGCAAGCGGTCCTGGCCCACCTCACCCTGCTGCTGATCGACCTGGCCCGCATGACCGGTGACGTGGTGGCCGATCTGCGCCGCAGCGGTGAGCCCTTGATCGCCGATGTCTTCGCCGTCATCGAACGGCGTATCGGCGAACCCCTGTCCTTGAGCGACGTGGCCGCCGAACTCGGATTGACCCCCGGGCATCTGACCACCGTGGTGCGCCGCCGGACCGGGCGCACGGTACAAGAGTGGATCATCGAACGGCGGATGACCGAGGCTCGCGCCCTGCTCGCCGGGACGGACCTGCCCGTCGCCGAGATCGCCCGCCGTGTCGGTGTCGGCGACCCGGGTTACTTCGCCCGACTGTTCCACCGCCGGCACGGCGTACCGCCGCGGCGTTGGCGGGGCGGTACGAGCGCAAACTGATTGCTGCTCCCTGCGATTGTGCCGCCGGCTGCACCCGATCTCGGTGCCCGACTGCACTACAAGAGATTTCGATTTGGTGTCAATCCGCCCAATCCACCGAACCGTCTCCCCCAGTTACCGTCTAGCTCTCGCTCGTAACGGGTCGGCGCGCAAAGCGTAACGACTTGGCGCACATGCGTACACAGCGATCACGCAGGTGATAGCAATTGCGGTAGCGACAGCGGATGGAGATCGGTATGCAATGGGATTGCCCGCCGGCAGAGTGCGCCGAGAACTCGGCGCCGGTCTGCGTCATCCCGTTCGCCATGGCAGAACGTGTCAGCCGATGACGACGCTCAGTCGTACCGACGACACGTCCGAGGCCGAATATTCGGACAAGGTCACGGCGCTCACCGAGGCGATGACCCGTCTGGCATTCGATCCCTATCGTGATATCGATTGGGACGCAACGGAGAACGTCTTGAACGAGGACGATCCGCGCTGGCAATTGGATCCGGACGCCGCCCCGCTGGCGGCAACGCAGTGGTATGGCGAACAGTCGCTGCAGCGGCGTATCGACATGGGCCGCTGGATGACCGCGAACATGCTCAAGGTCACCCTTCAGTTCGAGATGATGCTGGTGCGCGGCGTCGTGCACTACGCGGGCAGTCTGCCCAACGGCGCCGAGGTCTTCCGGTATCTGCTCAACGAACTGTCCGACGAGTGTCATCACATCCAGATGTTCCAGGAATTCGTCAACCGCACCCGTGAAGACGTCCCCGGAATGCGCCGTGCCTCCCGCATCATCGGTCCGATCATCGCCTTCATCGGCGGCTACGCCAATATCTTTCTCTTCATCGGGGTCTTGTGTGGCGAACAGCCACTGCACTTCCAGCAGACGCTGCAGCATCGCGGCGCCACCCAGGTACCCCCGCTGCTCAATCGCATCACCTCGATCCATCTGGCGGAGGAAGCACGCCACATCACCTTTGCCGACATCCACCTGGCGCAGCAGATCGGGAGCGCCGGGCGATTACGACGGGCGTTGTACGCCCTCACCTTCCCGTTCTTTCTCCGCTGGCTGATCGGTGAGATGCTCACGCCGCCGCGCGCATTCGTTCGGCAGTTCGGGATCCCCCGGCAGGTTTTCAAGGCCGCGTACTGGCGAAGTGCCCACTCACGTCGACTGTTGGCCGAATCGGCGGCCGACGTTCGGCGTGCCGCCGCCGACCTCGGTCTGCGCCCGGTGTGGTCGCGTTGGATCTGGCGGCTGCTGGGCATCGACGGGCGCCTGCCCCGGTATCGCGGCGAGCCCGATCGCAGTCCGGCGACCACGCTCACGACGGACTGTCGAGGAACGGTGTGGGGACGGTGTGCCGCAGCGATACTCATGGCGGGCGTGGCCCTGTTGGCGACCCCGGACGGATTGCGCATCATCGCCGTCGCCGCCGCCGGTGCGGGTGTCTGGGCGACCTACCACATGCTGCGGGCACGATATGGCCGCGTGGTGGGCAACCAACCATTCGAGTGGTCGCGGTTCCTGGTCTGGGTGGTGGTCTGCGTCGCCATGATTCCCGCCGGCGGGTTGATCGGCCTCGCTCTGGTGGTGTTCATGATCCTTGCTCTTGCCGAATGGATGCCCACGCCATGACCGAGGGCACACCAACATGGCAACCCTGAATCGACCTGAAAGGCAACAAATGACTATCTCGCCCACCACCGAATCCGCGGAGGCACCTGATATGAAAACGATGTCGGCGCAACACCTCTCCAGACCCGCCCTGCCCTATTTCGACCTGCTGATGGAGGAACGCCAGGAGGGCGGTGAAACCGGCCAGCTCTGGGAGAATCAGGTGCACTGGGGGTATTGGGAGGACCCCAAGGCCGCCGAGGGCACCCGGGCCGACTACACCGCCGCCATGGAGGCGATGAACGGCGTGCTGTTCCACGCCGGAAAGCTCACCGACGGCCAGAAGCTGCTCGATGTGGGTTGTGGTTTCGGCGGGACGCTCCAACAGATCAACGGTGCCTATTCCGATATGGATCTCACCGGCCTGAACATCGACCCACGCCAGCTCGCCGCTGCCGACGCCCAGATCACGCCCACCTATGGCAACACCCTTCGCTGGGTCGAAGGCGACGCGTGCGAGCTGCCGTTCGAAGACAACTCGTTCGACCGAATCCTGGCAGTAGAGTGCATTTTTCACTTCCCCTCGCGACAGAAGTTCCTCGCCGAAGCTGCCAGGGTGCTCAAACCGGGCGGCTACCTGGCGGTGTCCGACTTCGTCCCGACCATGATGTTCTTCGGCAAGACGCCGATCTGGATGGCGATCCGCCCCAGAATCGCGAAGTCCTATGGCACGCTCGGCGATGTCCCCCTACGGGGTTACCGGTCCATGGGTAGGCGCGCCGGGCTGCAGCTCGTCGCAAATCGCAACATCCGGAAGAACACCATGCCGACGTATCCGTTCCTGCTGAGGTTCTTCCGCGAGCAGGCATCCGAGGACGCCCAGAGCACCATGCTCGTCGGGACCCGATGGATGAAGTGGCTTTCCAAACTCAGCCTTCTCCAATACCGGGTCTACACCTTCGTCAAACCCGACTGACGTCCACCGGCCGGGGCTCAGAACAACGCGTACTGGTCGCCGTCGCCGGTGGTGTCGACGAACTGCTCGACATCACGGCCACCGACGGCCTGTTCGATGAGCGCCATGAACTCGGTGTCCGCGATCAAGGGGACGCCCAGTTCGGCCGCTTGGTAGCCCTTGCCCTGTTCCGGCGCCGTGTCGTTGCACACCACCACCGAGGTCAGCTGGTCGACGTTCTCGGTGTACGCCAGTCCGGCGTCGAGGATCCGCTCGATCACCTCTTCATGGGTGTGCGCCATCTCCGCCGACAGCGCCACCCGCATGCCCTGCACCAGCGGGCGGCCGGTCACGAACGGTCCAGGGTTCTGGAACGGGCACGGGCGCCGGGCGGCCAGGGTTTTCAGCGGCCGCAGCTCTTCGTGGGTGACCTGGCCGTTGGGCCAGGTCTTGCGCGATACCGACCTGATCGGCAGCCACGATCGGCGCTCGCGTGCCGCCACCAGCGCGGGCTTGAGGATCTGGGCCAGCACGAGAGCATCGTCGAGGGCATCGTGCGGGCGCATCTGGGTGACGCCCCAGTGCGCGGCGAGCGTCTCCAGGCGCAGGTTCTCGGTGCCCAGCTGCAACCGGCGGGACAGTTCGACGGTGCACATCACCGACTCCACCGGCAGCGCAGCACCGACCAACTCGGCCTCCGCGGCAAGGAAGGCGTAGTCGAATGCCACGTTGTGGGCGACCAGCGTGCGCCCGCGCAGGATCTCCATCAACCGGGGCGCGACATCGGCGAACGTGGGCTGGCCGTCGAGCATCTCCGCGGTCAGGCCGTGCACATGGGTGGGACCGGGGTCCACGCCGGGATTGAGCAGGCTGGACACACTGTGTTCGACGTTGCCGTCATCGCCGACTGCGAGCGCGGCCACACTGACCACCCGGGCCTGTCCCGGCCGGAAACCCGTGGTCTCGACGTCGACGACGGCCCAACCGGTGCCCGGCTCGACCGCCGGTCGTCCCCAGGTCTGGCTCATGATTCGAGGATGGCACGGCGGTCCGACAACACACCGATCGCAGGCGCGCGTGTCGGACCCCTAAAATTCAGCTGATGGCTGTCTCTACTCGCGGGAAAGTGGCCCTGGGCGCCGGTGCCGCCGCGCGCTGGGCGTCACGGGTGACCGGCCGCGGCGCCGGTGCGATGATCGGCGGCCTGGTGGCGATGACACTGGATCGCTCCATCCTGGGTCAGCTCGGTGCGGGCCGCCGCTCGGTGGTGGTCACCGGGACGAACGGCAAATCCACCACCACCCGGATGACGGCGGCGGCGCTGGCCACGCTTGGACCGGTCGCGAGCAATTCCGAGGGTGCCAACATGGATGCCGGTCTGGTGGCCGCGTTGGCCGGTGCCCGGCACGCCGAATTGGCCGCGCTGGAAGTCGACGAGATGCACGTGCCGCACGTCGCCGATGCGGTGGCGCCCGCGGTGATCGTGCTGCTGAATCTCTCGCGCGATCAGCTGGACCGGGTCGGCGAGATCAACCACATCGAGCGCACGCTGCGTTCGGGACTGGCCCGTCATCCCGACGCCGTGATCGTGGCCAATTGTGACGACGTGCTGATGGCGTCGGCGGCCTACGACAACCCGAACGTGGTGTGGGTGGCCGCCGGGGGCGGGTGGGCCGGCGACTCGGTGAGTTGCCCACGGTCCGGCGAGGTCATCGTGCGCGACGGCGCCGACTGGTATTCGACCGGAACCGATTTCAAGCGTCCCACCCCGCAATGGTGGTACGACGACACGAATATCTATGGTCCGGACGGCTTTTCACAGCCCATGCAGCTGGCCCTACCCGGCGCGGTGAACCGCGGCAATGCCACCCAGGCGGTCGCCGCCGCGGTGGTGCTCGGTGCAGACCCGGCCCGGGCGGTGGCGGCGGTGTCGACCGTCGACGAGGTGGCCGGCCGGTACCGAACGGTGCGGGTGGGCAGTCACACCGCGCGCTTGCTGCTGGCCAAGAATCCCGCCGGCTGGCAGGAAGCACTGTCGATGGTCGACAAACACGCTGCGGGCGTAGTGATCTCGGTCAACGGCCAGGTCCCCGACGGCGAGGATCTGTCCTGGCTGTGGGATGTGCGGTTCGAGCACTTCGACGATACGACCGTGGTGGCCGCCGGTGAGCGCGGTACCGACCTCGCGGTGCGCCTCGGCTACGCGGGGGTGCAGCACACGCTGGTGCACGACACCGTTGCCGCGATCGAGTCATGTCCGCCAGGGCATGTCGAGGTGATCGCCAATTACACGGCTTTCCTGCAACTGAGCCGGGCTCTGGAGCGCCATGCCTGAATCGACCGTACGGATCGGACTGGTGCTGCCCGACGTGATGGGCACCTATGGCGACAGCGGCAACGCGGTGGTACTGCGGCAGCGCCTGCGGCTACGCGGGATCGACGCCGAGATCGTGGAGATCACGCTCGATGACCCGGTACCGGACTCGCTGGATCTCTACACCCTCGGTGGCGCAGAGGATTACGCGCAGCGACTGGCCACCCGCCATCTGATCCGTCATCCCGGGCTGCAGCGTGCCGCGGCCAAGGGCGCGCCGGTGCTGGCGATCTGCGCTGCCATCCAGGTGCTCGGGCACTGGTACGAGACCTCGGCGGGCGAACGGGTCGATGGCGTCGGCATGCTGGACGTCACCACCTCGCCCCAGGACGCCAGGACCATCGGCGAGGTGACGTCGACCCCGCTGGTCGACGGGCTCGACGAACCGTTGACCGGGTTCGAGAATCACCGTGGCGGAACGACTCTGGGCTCCTCGGCACAGCCGTTGGCCCGGGTCACCAAGGGTGCGGGGAACCGCCTCGGCGACGGGTATGACGGCGCGGTACAGGGCAGCGTGGTGGCGACCTATCTGCACGGCCCGTGCCTGGCCCGCAATCCGCAGCTGGCCGACCACCTGCTCAGCCGCGTTGTCGGGGATCTACCGCCGCTGGACCTGTCCGAGGTGACACAGCTGCGCACCGAACGCCTGGCCGCACCACGCCGGGTCTAAGCCGCATCCTCCCTCCGCCCAATTGAACAAACGGGCGGATTTCTGCGAGTGGATCGCGCCAATTCGTCGATCTCGGCGCCGCGACGCGCGAAGGCCTCACCCACCCGCTCCAGGATCTCGCTCTTGGTGTCCTCGGCGATCACGCGGATGACCTCCCAGCCACGCTTGGCGATCTTGGGTAGCCGCTTGTGGTCCTTGGCGTACTGCGGGCGTGATGTCTGGTGCTGCTCTCCGTCGTACTCGACGGCGAGCCCCAGACTCCGCCATCCCATGTCCAGATACGCGAAGGTCTGCCCGTCCTCATCGCAGACCGGGATCTGCGTCTCGGGTACCGGAAAGTTGTTGTCGATCAAGAGAAGCCGCAGCCAACTCTCCTTCAGCGACGCGGCGCCCGAGTCGATCAGCGGCAGTAGTTCGCGAAGTTGGCGGACACCACGCACCGGGCCGTACCGTTGTGCCAGCAGCGCAACCTCATCGGAGTCGAATGCGACGCTTCTCATCAGTGCATCGAGACGACCGAGTGCGATCGATCGTTTCTGGTGGCGCCCGAGGTCGAACGCGGTGCGCGCCGGCGTCGCCACCGGGATACCGTCGACCGTGGTGATCTCGTCGTCCGCGATCCGATCCATCCGGATCAACAACCCCGGCTGCCGGCGGTGTTGCAGTACCACCACCTCGATCGGCTCGGTGTCGTCGACCCACTCGGCGCCGTGCAACGCCGAAGCCGCCACTCCGGTGATCACGCCACTGCGCCCGGATGTCAGCCAGGCGCCGAGCGCCCTGTCCGGCAGGGTCGGGATGGCCCACTTCGGTGTGTACACCCCGCGGAACATCGGCCGATACCACCGGCGGAGCACGGTGCGCGGCATGCCGGCGCCCAGCGCCTCACTGCCCAGAAATACTTCGTTCATGCAGGCATGGTGACGCCCGGGTCCGACATGTCACCGAACTCGACGAAATGGCGTAGACCACTCGATCTTTCCCGCCCGTTTGATCAATTGGGCGGAAAGAGAGAGCGCGCAAGGGGGTCAGACCATGGCGCGGCGGCCGGCCAGGGCGCGGCCCAGGGTCAGCTCGTCGGCGAACTCCAAATCCCCGCCCATCGGCAGGCCCGACGCGATCCTCGTCACCGTCAGGCCCGGGATATCGCGCAGCATGCGCATCAGGTAGGTGGCGGTCGCCTCACCCTCGGTGTTCGGGTCGGTGGCGATGATCACCTCGGCGATGTCGACACCGTCGACCCGTTCGCCGATCCGGTTGAGCAGTTCACGGATCCGCAGTTGGTCCGGTCCCACTCCGGACAGCGGATCCAACGCGCCACCCAGGACGTGATACCGCCCCCGGAATTCTCGAGTGCGCTCGACGGCCTGGATGTCCTTGGGCTCCTCGACCACGCACACCAGCGACGCGTCCCGGCGCGAGTCGTTGCAGATGCGGCAGCGCTGATCGTCCGAGACGTTGCCGCACACGGCACAGAACGTGACACCGTCGCGGATCCGGCCCAGCACCGCGGTCAGCCGGTCGATATCCGGAGGTTCGACCGATAACAGGTGGAAAGCGATGCGCTGGGCGCTCTTCGGCCCGATCCCGGGCAGCTTGCCGAGCTCGTCGATCAGATCTTGGACCGGGCCTTCGAACACCTCAGAATCCCGGCAACTGCAAGCCGCTCATCCCGCCGGCGAGCGGGCCCAGCCGGGTCTGCGCCAGGATGGTCACCTGCTTGGAGGCGTCGGCAATGGCGCCGACGATGAGGTCCTGCAACGTCTCGGGGTCCGCCGGGTCGATGACCTTGGGGTCGATGGCCACCGCGGTGACCTCGCCGCTGCCCTTCATGGTGACCTGCACCAGGCCACCGCCGCCCTGGCCGTGCACTTCCGAGTTGGCCAGCGCCTCCTGCGCCTCCATCAGCGCCTGCTGCACCTGCTGAGCCTGGGCGAGCAGCGCGGACATATCGGGGGGGCCGGGTTCCATGATGAGTTCCTTTTGAGTCCGACTCGAATCTGACACTGCGTGTTGGTTGCGTCCTGGTCTCGACTTGGTTTCGCTCGCGAGCCGACCGCGGTTTGTTCTTCAACACTAGTCTCCACCCCGGTTACGGTGGCGCCGTGCACGTCCCCAACAGCTTGCGTGTCGGCGCCACGGCACTGCTCATCGCCGCCACCGTGTCGTCCGTAACGTCGCCCGCGCCCGCCGCCGCCGCTCCGGCGAACATCGCGGGCATGATCGTGTTCCTCGACCCCGGCCACAACGGCGCCAACGACGCGTCCATCAGCCGGCAGGTACCGACCGGCCGCGGCGGTACCAAGGACTGCCAGGCCAGCGGTACCAGCAGCAACTCGGGCTATCCGGAGCACACCTTCAACTGGGATACCACCCTGCGGGTACGGGCAGCACTCACCCAACTCGGCGTGCGCACCGCGATGTCGCGCGGCAACGACGACGCGCTGGGTCCGTGCGTCGACGAGCGCGCCGCCATGGCCAATGCGATCCGCCCGAACGCCATCGTGAGCATCCATGCCGACGGTGGCCCGGCCAACGGCCGCGGCTTCCACGTGCTGTACTCGTCGCCGCCGCTGAACACCGCCCAGGCCGGCCCCGCCATCCAGTTCGCTCAGGTCATGCGTGACCAGATCCAGGGTTCGGGAATCCCGCCGGCCAACTACATCGGCTCCGGTGGGCTGGACGCACGTTCAGATATCGCCGGGCTGAACCTGGCGCAGTACCCCTCGATCCTCGTCGAGTGCGGCAACATGAAGAACCCGGCCGACTCGGCACTGATGGAGACCGATTCCGGACGCCAGAAGTACGCCGACGCCATCGTCCGGGGCATCGTCGCCTACCTGGCGTCCGGCGCTGCGCGCTGATCCCTGTCGCGGCCTACTTCGCTTCGCCAGCCATGTCGCGGCCTACTTCGCCTCGAGTTCCTTCTTCAGGTTGGCCAGCACCGCGTCCTGGATCTTGCGCAGGCCCAGCGGCGCGAACGTCTTCTCGAAGAATCCCTTGACGCCGCCCGCACCCTTCCACGAGGTTTTGACCGTGACGGTCGATCCGGTGCCGGCCGGGGCCACAGTCCAGTTGGTCACCAACGTGGAGTTGGCGTCCTTCTCGATGACGGTCTTGCCCGCCACGTCGACGGTCGCCTTGATATCGCGCACCCGTGACTCGGTGGCCTGCAGCTTCCAGCTCACGACGGTGCCCGCACCCTGCCCGCCCTCGAGCACCTGGTAATTGCTGTAGTGCGAGGAGAGGATCTTCGGTCGCACCGTCTGGTAGTCGGCGACTGCGGCGAGCACTGCTTCCGGCGTCGCGTCGATCAACACCGTGTTGGATGCGCTGACCTGTCCCATTCAGAAAACTCCCGTGTCATCTATGGGGCGTGCCCCCAGTGTGTGCGGTCGCATCGTCGGCGACCGAGGACTAGCGTATATGTGTGTCTGTTGTTGCAACCGACGCGCAGGGGACCCACGCCGCGGGGGTGCAGCGGCTGCTTGACAGTTACCGCGCCATCCCCGCGACGGCCACCGTGCGCCTGAATAAGCCCACGTCCAACTTGTTCCGCTCACGTGCCAAAAGCACCACAAAAGGTCTGGACACCTCAGGTTTGACCGGTGTCATCAGCGTCGATCCCAACGCCCGCACCGCCGATGTGGCCGGAATGTGCACGTATGAGGATCTGGTGGCGGCCACACTGCCGCACGGGTTGTCGCCCCTGGTGGTGCCGCAGCTCAAGACCATCACCCTCGGCGGCGCCGTCACCGGACTGGGTATCGAGTCCGCGTCGTTCCGCAACGGCCTGCCACACGAATCGGTGCTCGAACTCGACATCCTGACCGGGGCCGGGGATATCGTCACCGCGAGCCGAACTCAGTACCCCGATCTGTTTCACGCCTTCCCGAATTCATATGGCACGCTCGGCTACTCGGTACGTCTCAAGATCGAGCTCGAATCCGTGAAACCCTTCGTGAGCCTTCGCCACCTGCGATTCCACACGATCGAGCACCTCATCGCGGCCATGGAGCGAATCATCGAGACCGGTGGCTACGACGGCGCGCCCGTGGACTACCTGGACGGGGTGGTGTTCAGCGCGCAGGAGAGCTACCTGTGCCTCGGAGTACAGACCGCGACGCCGGGGCCGGTCAGCGACTACACCGGCCGGCAGATCTACTACCGCTCCATTCAGCACCCCGAGGGTGAGCTACAGGACCGCCTGACCATCCACGACTATCTGTGGCGATGGGACACCGACTGGTTCTGGTGTTCAAGGGCTTTCGGTGCCCAGCACCCCGTTGCCCGCCGGCTGTGGCCCCGCCGCTTCCGGCGCAGCAGTTTCTACTGGAAGCTGGTCGGCTACGACCAGCGCTTCAACATCGCCGATCGCATCGAGAAACGACACGGCAGGCCACCGCGGGAGCGGGTGGTGCAGGATGTCGAGGTCCCCCTCGAACGGTGCGCCGAGTACCTGGACTGGTTTTTGGCACACGTGCCGATCGAACCGATCTGGTTGTGTCCCTTGCGGTTACGCGGTGATGACGAATGGCCGCTGTATCCGATCCGCCCACACCACACTTATGTGAACGTGGGCTTCTGGTCGTCGGTCCCGGCCGGCGCCACCGAGGGTGAGACCAACAGGCTCATCGAACGCAAGGTGAGCGAACTGGAGGGGCATAAATCCCTCTACTCGGACGCTTTCTACTCTCCGGAGGAGTTCGACGCACTCTACGGCGGCAAGGCCTACCGGACCGCGAAGATGACCTACGACCCCGATTCCCGGCTGCTCGATCTGTATGCGAAGGCGGTGCAAAGAAAGTGACCACGTACAAAGACCGCGCTGCGGCACCCACCGGTCGGCTCACTCTGGCCGAAATCCTTGAAATCGTCACAGCAGGCGAAGTCCCGCTGAAGTTCACCGCGTACGACGGCAGCACCGCCGGTCCTGAGGACGCCGTCGTCGGGCTGGACCTCAAGACGCCGCGGGGCACCACCTACCTGGCCACTTCACCTGGCGAGCTCGGACTGGCCCGGGCCTATGTGTCCGGTGACCTCGACATGCTCGGCGTGCACCCCGGCGATCCGTACGACCTGCTCAGGGCCATGGCCGGCAAGACGGATTTCAAACTGCCGCCGGCTCGCGTGCTGGCCCATATCGTCGCCTCGATCGGCGTGGAACATCTGCTGCCCATCGCCCCGCCCCCGCAAGAGGCACTGCCGCGCTGGCGCCGGCTCGCAGAGGGGTTGCGGCACAGCAAGACCCGAGATGCCGAGGCCATCCACCACCACTACGACGTGTCGAACACGTTCTACGAGTGGGTGCTCGGCCCGTCGATGACCTATACGTGTGCGTGCTATCCGGATGCCGACGCCACCCTGGAGCAGGCCCAGGACAACAAATACCGGCTGGTGTTCGACAAGTTGCGCCTCCAGCCCGGTGATCGGCTGCTCGATGTGGGCTGCGGCTGGGGCGGGATGGTCCGTTACGCCGCCAAACACGGGGTGAAAGCCCTCGGTGTCACCTTGTCGGCCGAACAGGCTTCCTGGGCCCAGAGAGCGATCGAAGAGCAGGGCCTGTCCGACCTGGCCGAGGTGCGGCACGGCGACTACCGGGATGTGCGCGAATCGAATTTCGACGCGGTGTCCTCGATCGGGTTGACCGAACACATCGGGGTGGCCAACTACCAGTCGTACTTCCGGTTCCTGCAGTCCAAGATGCGGCCCGGGGCGCTCCTGCTCAACCACTGCATCACCCGGCCGGATAACCGGACGGGGCCGCACGCAGGCGGATTCATCGACCGGTACGTCTTCCCCGATGGCGAACTCACCGGGTCGGGGCGCATCATCACCGAAGCCCAGGACGTCGGCCTCGAAGTGGTCCACGAGGAGAACCTGCGTGAGCACTACGCGATGACGCTGCGCGACTGGTGCCGCAATCTAGTCGAGCACTGGGATGAGGCCGTGGCCGAGGTCGGGCTGCCCACCGCGAAGGTGTGGGGCCTGTACATGGCCGGGTCACGCTGGGGCTTCGAATCGAACGTTGTTCAGTTGCACCAGGTTCTGGCGGTCAAATTGGATGAACGGGGCGGCAACGGTCTGCCGCTGCGTCCGTGGTGGACTCCGTGAGTTCGCACGCGTATCGCGTCGGCTAACCCTTGTCGATCCGGCGCGCGCCCAGTTCGGTCTGCAGCAGCTCGATCGCCACTTCCTCCGGGTCGCGGCGCACCACCTCGGAGGTGTCGCTGTTCGCCTCGGCGAGCATGCGTTCCTCTTCCGCCTGCGGATCGGGCGCAGCGGGCGCCGGGCCCGCGGCCGGCACGGTCTCACCGGTGTCCGGCACACACCGGATCTGCCAGTCGACACCGAGCGCATCCTTGATCGATTCCCGGATGATCTCGGCGTTCTTCGTCTCCCCGAGGCGCTTCACGAGTGACTGCGCCGGGTGGCTGAGCACCAGCGTGTCACCGTCGACGGCGCGCACGATGGCATCGGCCAACATGGCGTTGACCGCCTTACTACGGCCGTTGACCTTCTCCCGCACCGTGTTCCACATGCTGCGGACGGCGGCCGCGTCGGGCTGACCGACCGCGGCGGCAACCGTCTGCGGGGCAACCGCGGCCGGTGCGGGTGGCGGGGCCGGCGCGGGCGCGCGCACCGGCTCGGGCTCCGGCGGCGGTTCGGGAGCAGGTTCGGGTTCGGGGGCGGGCGCCGGTGCGGGTGTGGGTACCGGTCGCGCCACGGGCTCGGGCTCGGGCTCGGGTGCAGATGGCGCGGACTCGGTGCGACTGGGTCGGACGAACTGCCGGGTCGCCGGAGCAGCCGGCGCAGGGTTCAGCTCATTGCTGGGGACCGAGACGTCCAGCCGCGTCTCGATGCGCTCGATACGTTGCAGCAGCGCCGCTTCGGTATCGCTGGCCGACGGCAGCAGCAGCCGGGCACAGACCACCTCGAGCAGCAGGCGGGGCGCCGTCGCACCGCGCATCTCCCCCAGCCCGGCGTGCACCACCTCCGCGTAGCGGGCAAGCGTTGCCGAGCCCAGCCGGGCGGCCTGCTCCCGCATACGCTCCAGCACATCGGCCGGCGCGTCGACGACCCCGCGGTCGGCGGCATCGGGCACCGCCTGCAGCACGATCAGGTCGCGGAACCGCTCCAGCAGGTCGGTGGCGAAGCGGCGCGGATCGTGTCCGGCGTCGATGACCGATTCCACCGCGCCGAACAATGCGGCCGCATCCCCCGCGGTGAGTGCATCGACCGCGTCGTCGATCAGCGCGACATCGGTGGCACCCAGCAGGGCCAGGGCCCGCTGGTAGACCACCCGGTTACCGTCGGCGCCGGCCACCAACTGGTCGAGCACCGACAGGCTGTCCCGGGGCGAGCCGCCCCCGGCGCGAATGACCAACGGGTACACGGCCTCGTCGACGGTCACGCCCTCGTCCCGACATATCCGCTCCAGCAGGCCGCGCATGGTCTTGGGGGCCAGCAGCCGGAACGGGTAGTGGTGGGTGCGCGATCGGATGGTCGGCAGGACCTTCTCCGGCTCCGTGGTCGCGAAGACGAAGATCAGGTGATCCGGCGGCTCCTCGACGATCTTGAGCAGCGCGTTGAACCCCGCGGTGGTGACCATGTGCGCTTCGTCGACGATGAAGATGCGGTAGCGAGACTGGGCCGGCGCGTAGAACGCACGGTCGCGCAGCTCACGGGTGTCGTCGACACCGCCGTGGCTGGCCGCGTCGAGCTCGACGACATCGACATTGCCCGGACCGTTCGGCGCC
Source organism: Mycolicibacterium fluoranthenivorans (assembly GCF_011758805.1). NCBI lineage: Bacteria > Bacillati > Actinomycetota > Actinomycetes > Mycobacteriales > Mycobacteriaceae > Mycobacterium > Mycolicibacterium fluoranthenivorans. The sequence continues at coordinate 539,533 of NZ_JAANOW010000003.1, forward strand.
AGCGCCACACAGGAGTCACACGTCCCGCACGGTGTCGGTGTCGGGCCCTGCTCACAGTTGAGCGAGCGGGCCAGGATGCGCGCCGACGACGTCTTGCCGCAGCCGCGCGGCCCCGAGAACAGATAGGCGTGGTTGATCCGGCCGGCGGACAATGCCGTGGACAACGGTGCGGTGACGTGCTCCTGTCCGACGACCTCGGCGAAGCTTGCGGGTCGGTACTTCCGGTAGAGCGCCACGGTCAGCAGGCTACCGAGAAGGTGCGACTAATCACGAGCCAGCAGCGACTCGGTGGCCGCGAGCAGCGCACACGTCGACAAACCATCGATCGCCTCGCGCAGATCCGACTCGGCCGGAAAGGTGGGGGCGATCCGAATGTTCTTGTCCTCGGGATCTTTTCCATAGGGGAACGACGCACCCGCCGCGGTGACCGCGATGCCCGCGTCCTTGGCCAGCGCGACCGTCCGCTTCGCCGTACCGGGCCATACGTCCAGGCTGACGAAATAGCCGCCCTTGGGGTCGGTCCAGGACGCGATCTTGGACTCCCCGAGCCGGTTCTCCAGGATCTCGGCGACCAGGGCGAACTTCGGCGCCAGCAGTTCGCGGTGGCGCTGCATGTGCAGGCGGACCCCGTCGGCGTCCCCGAAGAACTTCAGGTGACGCAGCTGATTGACCTTGTCCGGGCCGATCGTCTTCTTGCTCGCGTGCTGCAGGTACCAGGCGATGTTGCCCAACGAACCACCGAAGAAGCTGACCCCGGCGCCGGCGAAGGTGATCTTCGACGTCGAGGCAAACACCAACGGGCGATTGGGGTTTCCGGCCGCGGCCGCCAATCCGAGCACATCGACCTGCCGGGTGAATTCTGCGGTGAGGGTGTGCACCGCGTAGGCGTTGTCCCAGAACAACCGGAAATCCGGGGCCGCGGTCTTCATCTGGACCAGCCGCCGGACGACCTCCCAGGAGTAGCTGGCGCCGGTCGGATTGGAGAACACGGGCACACACCACATGCCCTTGATCGCCGGATCGGCGGCGACCAGTTCTTCGATGAGGTCGACATCCGGGCCGTCCTCGCGCATCGGCACCGCGACCATCTCGATACCGAAGCTCTCGGTGATCGCGAAATGCCGGTCGTAGCCCGGCGCCGGGCAGAGGAATTTGATACCGGTACTCGCCCGGTCCTCGATCCAGGGCCGCGGGGAGTCCACCCCACCGTGCAGCAGCGAGAACACCACCGCGTCGTGCATGAACTCCAGGCTGGCGTTGTTGCCCGCGATCAGGTTCGGCACCGCGATCCCGAGCAGTTCACCGAAGATGGCCCGCAGTTCCGGCAGGCCGTGCAGGCCGCCGTAGTTGCGGGTGTCCGTCCCGTCCGCATCCCGATAGGAATCGGGTCCCGGCAACGCCAGCAGGCCGTTGGACAGATCGAGCTGCTCCGGCGCCGGTTTACCGCGGGTCAGGTCGAGCGCCAGCCCCTTGGCCCGCAGCGCGGTGTAGTTCTGCTGCTGCAAGTCGTGCTGGGCGACCAGTTCGTCACGGCCGAGGGACTCAAACGACACTGTGGGCCTTTCAAAGCCGTGCATACACAGGGTTGCCTAGAAGGACGTCGTCCACAAGGCATGTCCACACAGACATGTCGACGCAGACACATCCACACAAACATAAGGGGACCCCGCGCACCCGCCAGAGCCCATTGACCCTTGCTGCCTTCCGGCCCTGGGGGAGTTCACAGGATGGACGCCGCGCGGGGTCCGGGAAACGAGTGTAGTCCCCCGCTCTGGGGTGCAGCGGAGCGACCGGGGATCTGCGCCAAAGGCCCTGACCGACCCTGGCTGGTCGGGCGCCCCGGGTTGGTCGGCTACCATGGCCGACGGAGGATTCGCCTAGTGGCCTATGGCGCTCGCCTGGAACGCGGGTTGGGTTAATAGCCCTCAGGGGTTCAAATCCCCTATCCTCCGCGCTCGGGTCCGGGGCGCGACCAGCGATTGTCGCCAGATGATCAGCGGGTCGCACCCCGGCCCTCAGACTCAAGGAGGACCATGCGTCGTGGGATCGCGGTGCTATGGCACGCATCGTCTCTGATCCTTGCGGCGGCGCTCTACTTCTTCTTCGTCCTGCCCCGCTGGTTCGAGCTGACCGGCGAGTGGCCGCACACCCTCGGCACCGTGATGCGCATCGTGTGCGGCGTCCTGGTGGTGCTCAGCGCACTGCCGGTCGCCCTCACCTGGTCGCGCACCCGCAAGCCGGAGCTGGGGACGCCGTCCCTGGCCCTGTCGCTGCGGGTCTGGTCCATCGGGGCGCATGTGCTGGCCGGCCTGCTCATCGCGGGCGCCGGCATCAGCGAGATCTGGCTGAGTCTCGACACCGCGGGGCAGTGGCTGTTCGGCATCTATGGCGCCGCGGCCGCGATCGCCCTGCTGGGCGCGTTCTCCTTTTACCTGGCTTTCGTGGCCGAGCTGCCACCGCCGCCGCCGAAGCCGGTCAAGATCAAAGCGGACAAGCGCCGCCGCGGCGGCGCCGATGAGGAGATTTCGGCCACACCGGACGAAGCCGGCACGTCCGAGGACGCCGAGACCACCGAAGACACCGAGACCGCCGAAGACACCGAAGACACCCGGGACGCCGACGAGACGGCTGCGGATTCCGTCGCCGGTAACGCGGAGGGCGACGATACCGATACCGAATCCGAGGCCGGTGGTAGCAAGCTGCGCAATCGCAGGCCTGCCGGGAAAGCACGGCGCGGCCGGACGCGTGGCGGGATAGCCGTCGAAGACTGAACGCCTGCGTGTCGCTGCATCGACAGTTTCCGGTTGCACCGTCAATATTGAGGGAATACCTCTGGCGCTCCGGAAGGCGGCGAATGCGCAGGTTCCACTTTCACCGGTGGTTTGCGATCCTGGTCGCCACGCTGCTGGCCTTCCTGGCGGCTGCCCCTGCAGCCGCCGCCCCCAATGATCTGTCCGGCGCGATCGCAGCGGTCGAACCCTCCGTGGTGCGCATCGACACCACGGTCGACTACCAGCATGTGATGGGGACCGGCACCGGCATCGTTCTCGACCCGAACGGGCAGGTCCTGACGAACTACCACGTGATCCAGGGTGCGGACACCATCAACGCGATGGTGGGCGGACGGCCCTTCGCGGCCGATATCGTCGGATTCGATCGCCGCCGCGATATCGCGGTGATCCAGCTACGCGGTGCGGGCGGTCTGCCGGTCACGCCGCTGGGTGATTCCGCCCAGCTGTCCATCGGCGATCCCGTCGTGGCCCTGGGCAATGCCCGCGGCACGGGCGCCCCTTTGACCCAGGAAACCGGCACCATCAGCGCCTTCGGGCGGACCATCAGCGCCGCGGACGAGCTCACCGGATCGTCGAATCAGATGACCGGCCTGTTCGAGATCGCCGCCCCCGTGCGGGCCGGGGACTCGGGTGGACCGGTGGTCAACGGCGCCGGACAGGTCGTCGGCATCACCACGGCCGCCTCGGTGAACTTCAGGATGGGCCCCGGCGGCGAAGGGTTCGCGATCCCGATCAACGACGCGTTGGCGATCGCCAACCAGATCCGCGCGGCCACTCCGTCGGACACCGTGCACATCGGACCGCCGACACTGCTGGGGGTCGGCGTGAGTACGGCCGAGCAACATGAGGCGTTTCCGGGCGTCCTCGTGCACGAGGTGCTGCGCGGTGGACCCGCTGAGCAGGCCGGACTGGTCAACGGAGACGTGATTCTGACCCTGGACGGCACACAGCTCGATTCGGCGACCGAGCTGACCGCTGTGCTGGACCGGCACTATCCGGGCGACGTGATCGCACTGACGTGGATCGACCGAGCGGGTCAGCACCAGACCGGGAAAGCGACGCTGACCGCCGGCGACTGAGCGCCGAGACGCCGCGACACGCCCGCACGAGGTGTAGCCACAGCATTTTTCAAAAAACCTTTACGCAATTTTCGGGTGCGTCATTTGAGTGCGATCAGCGTTGCTCGCGCAAGCATCGGCGACAAAATGTGACGTATTCGTCAAAATTGCCATTGCTCTCGCCCTCGGCGTGATTCCTGTGGCACTGTGAACCCGTCCGCGCCACATCATTGTCGGCAGCGCCAAAAATCGACTCACCGTTTACTCACCACTCCCCTCGCCCGGTAGCCGAGGCGTCGGGTGATCGACTCATACGGATTCGCACACCCGGGGTTCGCTACGAGCAAAGAAGTGGTGTGACCTACAGGATCACACCACTTACGGCGACCTTGCGCCGGCCGGGCGGGGGCATCCTCGTATGCACTCGAGCCGAATCGATGTGATCTTGAAACCGGCACTGCCATAGGGCCTTTCATTCACAGCGCGGAGCGTCCCGCACACTGGCGGCAACACAGCGTCACGGCAGACTTCATCACCCGCCCGATTCGCCACCGAGGGCACGCGAGCCCGCGAATTCTCGTCCGCACACGCGCCGGCACGCGGGGTCGGCCGCACCCGGTCGCCGCCTGCCGCCGCGGGTTGGGCGACCGCGGATCCGGCCGGCCGGCCGGCGGACACGACGGGTGCATCCGGGACATCGCCGACCGCGGAGCCGGGTCCATCTCGGGCCGCCCCGCAAAACGCCTCCGCGGGCTTCGGCAGCCCGCTCACGTGCGCCCGGGTAGTTGCCTGGGCAACAGCCGACCCCGTTGCTGGAAGTTCGCTGAAGGCCGCTGACCTGGTAATTGTCGCGCCTGAGGGCGCCGCGCAGGCCTTTCCCATGCCGCCACTCGGCGTTACATTTGCACTAACGACCTGCGGCCCGCAGCTGTGCATGAAGCAACAGCCCGCCCCGCTGGCAAGGGGGAGACATCGTGGTCCAAACCGTCATAGCGGCCTACCTCATCGGCTGGGCGCTCAGTGCAGTGGTCATCTATATGGCCAGCCGGCATATGGGGTCAAAGTACGAGCCGGTGCCGCACCAGTTCGCGCTCAGCGCCGGAGCCGGAGCACTCTGGCCGCTGCTGATCCTCGGTGCCGTCGAGTTCAGCTCGGTCGCCGCCGCCTCGAGCGCGGCCTCGCACGTGGAATCCGTCGACGGCAGTTCGCACCACCTTCTGGTGAGCGCGACGGTCGTGCCGCTGCGCTGAGCACCCGCGGGACCTACTCCCCGACCGGGTTCCCGTCCGCGTCCCAGTGCGCAGCAACCTTCTTGCTGGGCTGCACACGGGGCGGTTCACCCGGCATCTTCGGATAGCTCGGTTCTCCGGGTAGTTCAGGGCTGTGCGGTCGGGATTGACGCCCTGCCGGTCTGGACAGTCTTCCCACGGTGTGACGACCGCTCGGAGCCTTTGCTCCGGAAGCGTTGAATCATCATCGGTGGCACGCATAGGGGACATGAGGTTGTTCGCGATGCCTCTTCGTCGATTCGGGACGGTCAAGATGGGACTACTGCGTGAACCAAGAGTGCGTGAGTGCTGTGGCGGCCAAGGTTGGCGTCTGCGAAGCTACTCGGCTGCCGAGTTTCTCAGCGCCGCGCTGAACGAGATCCCCGGGCCACTCGCCGGGGCTCTGCAGAATCGCGCGAGCAAGGCTGAAGCTGACCGCGCCGACCTTGATATCACTCGCCCACCCGCCGAGCGGCAAGGCCGAGCGGCCATGTCTGAGCAGATCGGCCTTGATGGACGTTTGAGCCCCGACTGTGCGGACCAGTTCGCGCATATCGCCCATTCCGGGCTCGAGCAGCGTCTGGAATCCAACAACAATCCTACGATCGATCCAATGCTTGGTCGCTTCTGTTGCCACCGGCCGGATAAGCCACAGTAGCCGCGGGCTGACGTTCACCGATCGGAGCCGCAGCGGTTCGTTGAGCACTAGTTCACGTGCTGTAGGTGACCCCATGAAACCGGCAAGGCTCCCGCGCAAAGATCGAAACTCCCTGGGCGACAGCTGCGACGACAATTCGACGAGACTGTCGGATAGCTCAACGATGACCTGCATACGCGCGACAGTGAGTATTGAGAACATCCAGTGGCGCCGTTCCAGGTCTGTCCCACATGTCGTCAGTGAGTCACGCCACCAATCGATTTCGCCTCTGTGAGCTCTTGCCTCCCCTTCACGCGAAGCGACACCCTGTACCGTCGGATTCGACCCGTCCGCACGAATCGCGAGTTCGCCAAGTTCGATGTTGGAGGGCACGGATGCCACGGCCTGACGCAATACCCATCCGTCACCCCACACGTGTTCGATTCGCGCAAGCCGACTGAACCAGTCGTTCGACGTTGCATCCCAAACATATTGACTGCGTAGGTAGTTGCAGAGTTCGGTGACATCCGCAAGGAGCTCACTACTGTCTTGATCTCGCTCCCGCATGCGGGTTCGCTTAGCCTGGCCGTTAGGTCGCGCTCGCGACTGTGCCAAAGCAGCACACTCAACGAGCCGTCCGACTGGTGTTGACGGAGAGGCAGTTGCGAGGGCATCACCGGCACCCTCATTGAGATCGTTTCTACATGACGTCAGTACGGCAGGATGCCGGCCATCATAACTTCCTCGAATCAACAGCGCCGTGAGCCAAGTCCTGGGGGAATCGACCCGGTCGAGTAGTTTGGCCAACGCCTCGGATTGATGGTCGTGAAGCTGTGCAAAAGCACCTAAGTCAGAGGCAGTTTCCAACCATTGTTGGGTCCTGTCTCCGTGCTCCCACCACCATGCCGCGATCTTGTCTTCCGATCTTGCGTGCCGTTGCAGAACCCTTGAAAGTGCAGTCCGCGTATCGGCCGACGACTCCGTCGAAAGGCGTGATTTCAGGTGACGGACGGCCTGAGCGCGGCCAGCCCTCTCGGAGAGGTGCAGGGATGAGTTGTTGATGTCGAGCAGACCGTCGTCGGCAAGAAATACCCCTTGATCGTGCAGGACGAAGTCGACTACCTCTTGGATTGGTTCGTCCGCTTGACCTGCATAGGTTCGGTCGTCGAGGAAGAGTGCTGCCATAGAACGAAGCATTGGGTGCAGCGCCAAATCGCCTTTGGCACCACGGTTTCGGAGATTGTGCCGTATCCCGCGAACCTCGACCTTGGAGAACATTCCGACGAAGAATCTGCAGACATTGGACCAGTAAGGGCGCTCCAGCAGGGCATCCAGGCAGTCGTCGCGCGAATTCCCAATGCCCTTCGGAGGAGCATTCTCGAAGATGAACAGTGCGGCGAAGTACTCACGTAGGGATTGAACCTCGAACTGGAATTTGCCTGTGTCCCTCTCGACGAGGCAAAGCACTCGGGTGGCAATTGCCGAGAACAGACGGTCGGCGAGGTCTTGGCCGTACTCCTGGCCCTCCAAGTGATCTCGGACCAATGCCTTCAGCTCAACGCGTGAGATCGCACCGGCGCCGCCCTCTTCGGCGCGTGTCTGCAGGTACCAACCCAGGTACGCGTGGACGCTGACGATCACATCCCGCTGCTCGGACAGCAGTGGTTCTTTGTCCTCGCTCTGCTCGCGGTCCAGAAACGTCTTGAGGTACTCGGCGTAGAGCTCGGTTCGTTGCTGTGGAAGCAGCTGACGCCGATAGAGCAGGTGCAGCAGAATGGCGAGTTGCATTGGATACGAGGCAAGTTCACGGATGTGAGGCACGTGGTGGTTATCCATGAAGGTTGTTTGGAGGCGGTCTGCGGCTTCATCGTTGAGGCCGGCAGCTGTCGACCACTGCCGCAGATATTGCACTCGCAGTCCCTGCGACAATCGACGCAGGTCAAATCTTGGGAATTCTCGGGACGACCACAGGCTGGACGTCGTCAGCCCAGGTCGGGTCGCCACTAGAACGACAAGATCACGTGCGTCTGCTTTAAGTCTTGCGTTCGTACTGACGATTTCCTCGCTGACGCGAGACCTCTGCTCGATGTTCGCCACCTCGTCGAGTCCGTCCAGTGCTATCAGTACCGGTTCCGTTGACGTCAATGCGGCGAGATCCTCCAGTGTGAACGCGTGACCGCCACTACCCTTCTTGATATCTGAAACGATGTATTGCTCGATACTTCGCCACTGGCGTTCGTTTTCCTTGCCCTTCCTTGAGGCGGACGCCTTCTGCGTGGCCCATTCGGCATATCTCCGCAAATCCAGGCGGATTGCGACCCTGACGACGCTCGTCGCCGGCGACAGCTTTTGCTGAGCCCCGCTATAGGCCGCATCGTCAAGCATCCGTGCTCTGTGAAATTGGCAAACGTACTGCAGGAGTGTTGATTTGCCCTGACCGGGCCCTCCCACCAGAAGGGCGTTGCCCGTCCACTCGGGATGAAGGATCGCTTGGGCAGCGCCGGTCACGATCTGACTGTCCTCGGATTGGGTCGCCTCTTGATCACCGGGTTGTGCAGCCGCAATCCTCTCCATGATTTCCGCGATCTTGGTGTCTGGCCGGCAAGCGAAGGGGACGTCGACGAACATGACATCCACACTCGGGCCGTGGAGTTCTACCTGCTCGAAGAGAACTCTGTCATCGACGTCGTACTGCTTGCCTACGTATCCGCGGATGGTCTTGGTGATGCGGTCGCGGTGGTCCTGACGCTTCTCGTGTGTGTTCTTGATCTCGATGAGCGTCTTGACGTCGAACCCGTCGCCATTGCGCTTGTCAATCAAGCTGTGGTGGGTCGGGCAAAGAAGAAGTAAATTGTCGTACCCATCAACGTCGCCGCTGTAGGTCGAGTCGTGCCGAGGTCCGCCGGGTCGAGGGGATCGGATATGTGCCTCTTCGCCGTTGACGACAGAGGACTTCTCGCCGGTAGCTTCGTCGACCTGATCCGCGGTCAAGGCTTGCCAACATGAGGTAAACGAGCAGATGTCGTGAGCGCGCGACCACAGCAGCTTGCGCGTCTGGGCGCTGATCGTCACGGTCCCTCGCTCAGAGCATCGGGTGCTTAAGTACTAATCCTCAACATCGTGTCAGACGGGACCACCATCAGCGGAAATTCCGGGACGAACACGGCCGGAGGATGGAGCTGGGTGCTGAGACACGCGGCTCTCTGTCGTCAGACGTTTCTGTGTAGCAGTTCGATCCTGGCGTGAACTTCCGCCAGCGCGTGTTCGATTCCTGCCTGCGACTGCGGCTCGAGGCCAACGGTGTTGCTTGGGCAAGCTGTGTACAGTCCCGGATGAGAAAGCGCCGTAGCCGGCAGCCGTTCTTCGCGACTCGCTTGCCTGCTACAGAGGCAGGAAGCCATTCCCCAGCCGTTGGCGCCTGGCTTCGCGATATTGAAGCCAGTGCTCCATGACGATGACACCAGCATCGCGACGCCGATTCAGGAGTGCTCCGAGCGCCGTTGACCGCTGAGCGTTAAGCACTTCGTGATTAACTTTGTACTGATTTCTTTCGGCCGGGGTCGCGTGTGAATAACATTGCGTACCAACCAAACCGCCGCCAAGATGGATGACGGCGCTGACACATTTTTCGCCCGTGGTGCGAACCGTTCCGGCGCACCTGGGCCGTCTTGCCGCCGCTTCGGCGTCATCTCCCATTCGCAGCTGCCAAAGGGCACGCTCGAGATCGCAAGCCATCGTCATCAACGGATCGACTCTGTGAGCACCCTGGCGCACGGCGGCATTGTGCCGCGCAAAGATCGCTCGAGGCCGCGATGGCCCGTCGGCCCATGGTGAATCTAGAGGCGCGCCCTGATGCACCAAGCTAGCGGCCTCGAACGCCTCACGGGCGGCATCCTGAACTGCTTGCAGGTCCTCGTCCAGCTCATCGAAGTTCAGCTCTGCTTCCCCCGCCAACGCTTGCAGCGCTAAGCGACTCTCCATCATTCGTATGCGTAGCTCGTCGAGTACCTCCAATGCAAAGCCGGACACATTCTCCGATGCCTCGCTGCGCGTCGTCGGAACCACGACAAAAATGTACTACTAGTAAGACACAGACGGCTAGCTGCGAGCGGTCCACAGGTGGCCTCACCTACCGCGCCGCGGAAGTGCCTGCTTCCTAGTCGCCCTGGTCACACACTCAACAAGCCGCCGGAGCGCCGCACGCGAAATTCGCCGCGCGTCAGCTCGCAGCCCAACTTCGCGCCCGCGGGGCGTCGTAAGTCGGCACGCCGACGACGGGTTACACAAGGTCCTGCGGCAGCACGGGCGCGTATCCGAGCGGGTCCGCGCAGGCATGACATAGCGTCTTGGCCCAAAACCGGGTTCTCTGCAGTACTCCGGGTTCGCCGCAGCGTTCGCAGGTGATCGCGGAGGCACGTTCGGCGTCGTCGGTGATGGTGTCCATGGCGTCGAGCAGCTCGGGGCTGGCGTCCTCGCTGCTGGGCCAGTAGTAGTAGCGCAGCGTGCCGAACTTCTCCTTGATCTGGTGCACGACGTACTCGGCGTCGATCTCGACCAAGCGCTGGTCGGTGGCGATGACCAAGGGGTACCAACCGGGGTCGACGCTGATCCAGCGTCCCCAGCCGTCGGGGATGCGGCGCAGGATGGTCTCGATCGCCGTGGCATGCGGTCCGGCATCAGCGGGGATGTGCAGGGCGTTACGGTGCTTGTCGGGGTCGATGTCCAGAGACATGAACCGGGCGAACGCGCCCTCGACGTCCTCGGGTGTCGCAGTGCCGTTGCGCAGCGCGTCACCCATCGCGGTGAAGTCCGATTCAATTGCCTGAATGCGGATTCGCTCCGACTCGGTCAGCTCGGGAATGCCCTCATCGCCGTCGCTCATCAGAGGTACATGCCGTTCGGGATGGTGGCGCGGTAGCGCCCGCTGCCCACCTCGGCGAGCAGCGCCGCAGTGTCGAGCTGCCCGGTGTCGTCGGCGGACAGGACTGCCCGACGAACGATTTCGCGTAGGTCGCTGCCGCTGGTCTGCTCCGGCACGGCGGCAGCTACTGCGCCGGTGTCCACGGTGTCTCCGCCTGGGAGGCCGGTGATCAGTGCGGTCAGGATGCGGGCCGCGTCGGTGCGGGTGGGGTAGCCGATCGCGACGATGGCGTCGAAGCGGCCGGTGCGGATCGCGGCCTCGTCCAGGGTGGCGGCGTCGTTGGTTGAGGCCAGGGTGAGGATGCGGGCGTCGGCGGCGATGTCCATGGCCGCCAACAACTCCGAGAGCCCGCCACCGTATCCGCTGTGGCGGCTGCGGCACCACAGATCGACGTCCTCCAGGACGAGCAGAACGGGCCCACCGAGGCGTTGAGCTTCCTCGACGACCGCGGTCAACAGGTGCTCGCCGGCCTTGGCCTCGACGTAGATGACGGTGAACGCGCCGACCACTTCGGCGGCGATCACCGCCGACACCGCGGACTTCCCGGTCCCGGGAGGCCCGCAGAGCAGCACCCCACGCCGGGCGCCCAAGCCATGGGTGTTGAGCAGGTCGTGGCGGTCGCGCACCGCGGTCAGGCCGAGGTCAATCTCCCGCCAGACCTCGTCGTTGATGATGACCGTGTCGCGGGTGAGGGTGGCAGGGAGGTCGATCACCGACAGGTGCAGGCCGCCGGCGCTGGTGGCGCGCAGGGCCCGACCGCGATACGGGTTGAGGTCGTTGGCGCGGTCGATGAGCCGGTCTAGGGCTAGGCGGGCGCCGTCCTGATGGTCGGGGGTGACGTAGGCGCTGAGTTGCGGGGATCCCATCGCGGCCCGGCGGGCATCGATGGCGATCACGCACCCGGTGTCGGCGAGCACCGTTCCGGCCGGGAAGTGCACCCGCAGGCACTGAGGGTGGCGGTAGGTGCGTCCACCGATCTCGGTTTGGGTCCACGCCGGGGGGAGCCCGTATTCACCCGGCCCCACCTCAATGACGTTGGCGTAGGACGTGATCCACTCAGCCAATGCGACCGCGGTAGTCAAACGCGACACCGGATCCAGCTCACGCTCCTCGTCGACCAGCTGCTCGACGCCGAGGCAGCGGGCGGTGAACCGGTCCGCAGTCTCCGCCCGCGGCGCCCGTTGCGTCACCCCGACCAGCAACTCGCCTAGCGCGCGCAACCCGATGCTGGCGTGGTCGGGCAGGGTGTCGAGGTATGCCCCCACGTCGTCGATTGGCTGGCGACGCAGGCCGGCACCGCCGACGGTGTCGGCGGGCGGGGTGGTCGGTTCGTTGTCGGTGATAGTCATCGCTTTGCAAGGGTGGTGGTCGGGTTTTCGGCGAGTCGAACTGAATCGCACTCCGCCCTCTGATCGGCAGCCTGCTTTTTCCGCGTGTCCGCAGCCGCCAGCTGACTTGAATGGTGCGTCTGGTGCGTGACTAGGGATTCCATGGGTCGCGAACGTCGTACGCGAGCTCCGCCCTCTCCGCCAAGGGATCCCCGAGGCCGGAAAACAGGCCAGTGATGTCGATCCACTGCCTCCATCGGCGCGACGCCGCTGGACTAATTCTGGTGACAGGTCTGGTCGGTGTAGCTGAGGTGGCATCTTGTTCGAATTCATGACAGCGAACGAACTCTGGGGCCATAAGCCAACGCTTGCAGGGGTCTTCAGGGCTCATGGCAACGATTTGTCGTGACCTTTCAGATGCATGAAGTGACGCATCACTCAGTGGCAGTGTAATACTAGTAGTACAGACATCGGAGGCGCGCACAGCCTTACTGGTGGGCGTGCCTACGCGACCTAGTCAGAACAGTCCGGAGCGCGTGGCTGCATGGGAGCGTCGGCGGGCGGCCGTCGGCAGACGAATCCGCGAGTTGCGGCAGAAGCGCGGCCTGACTCAGGAGCAATTGGCCTTGAAGTCTGGCGTCACGCGGCCGATCCTCAATGAAGTCGAGAACGGCAAGCGCGGGCTGCTCTTCGAGCGGCTGTACGACATCGCCGAGGCACTCGATGTGCCGGCGAGTGAGCTCATGGCGGAGTAAATCGGCTTGTGTAGCCGAATCTAGGTCCAACGCCTCGCAGGCTCAGAGTGCTGTCGCACCATCGGCCGCAGTTGGCGCCCGTGCCGATCGCACTGCAACCGCGGGTCGCAGCCCATGAGCGTGAAACACTGATTACGGTGCTGATCCATAGTGCGCGCGGGTACAACGCATCCTGCGACTTATCGGCAGGCCCGAGAGTCCTGAGGGCGCGGATTGCGCGCTAGCCTCCGCCAGCAGATCTATCCACGAGGGATGCGAGGACCGGTAGATGGCAAAGAAGGACGATGTCGAGTTAGAGGTTGAGTCTCCGATCGCGCCCCCGCGAACTTTGCGTGTCTCCAGCGCAAGTCGAATTGTCTTCCCCGCGACCGATATCACGCCGGCCATCACGAAGCTCGAACTAGTCCAGTACGTGATTGCGGTAGGCGAACCGCTACTCCGTGTGTTGCGTTCGCGTCCAACAACATTGGAGCGATGGCCCAACGGTGTGCAGCCTGGGATGCACTTAGGGCGAGGTGGCGACGACGGCGGCTTCTACCAAAAGCGCATGATCCGACATGCACCGGATTTTGTCGAAGGAGTCGAGATTGCGTTCCCTTCTGGCAGAACCGCTGCAGAGGTCTGTCCGACCGAACCCGCGGTGCTCGCCTGGTGCGCCCAGATGGGGACAATCACGTTCCACCCGTGGCCAGTCCGGCGAACAGAAGATCCGAGTTCTGTTGACAAGCCGGATGAGCTACGAATCGATCTTGATCCTGAACCTGGAACCACATTCCGTGACGTTGTAAGGGTGGCGCTCGCAGCTGGGGACCTGCTGAACGAGTTTGGGATCACTGGGTACTGCAAGACATCTGGAGGCCGTGGGGTACACGTGTTCGTGAGGATCAAGCCTGATTGGGACTTCATCGACGTCCGCCACGCGGCCATAGCTTTCGGTAGGGAATTGGAGCGGCGCGACAAGGGTGTCACCACGGAATGGTGGAAGGAACTACGTGGCGAGCGAGTCTTTGTTGACTACAACCAGAATTGTCGGGACAGAACGATCGCCGCCGCTTGGTCTCCCCGGTCGCGCGCCGGGGCACCAGTCTCGACGCCGGTTACTTGGACAGAGCTTCAGCAGATCTCCGATCCCCGTGAACTCAATGTGGCCACTGTGCCGGAACGTCTGGCCGAGGCAGGAGACCCTTGGCAGGGTCTCGATGATGTGCATCACTCGATCGATCAGCTGCTGGATTTGTGGAACGAGAATCCGGTTGAGATGAACTTTCCTCCGGATTACCCCAAGATGCCGGGCGAGCCTCCGCGAGTACAGCCGAGCCGAAAAGTGGCTGCTAACTGGGAAGATGAATGACGAGTAGTGTCGCGCGGCCTTGTGATGCTTCGCTACAGTTAGTGACCAGATCGATCCTCGACAGAGTCGAGGGCTTCCCGCAAAAATCATATGCACGGCGCCTCGCCTTCCGGTCGTTGATTACCCGATTGATGCGTCCGGCGTCCCCCGCACCGCTGTCACGCGTGCGCCAAACACTCCAACGGACCAGCCATATCGTCGAGGCCGTTTCCTAGGTATCGCCGGCAAGAAGCGCGGCTAGCCGGACCCGCCACCACCCACAGCGGTCCGAGTGGGCCTTTGATCAGCGGTTGACACAGCAGACCGGCCACCACGATCGGCACCGCGGCGAACACCACCCACCACGCAAACCGGAAGTCCCGGTCGCTGCGGGCCTCGGAATGAACCAGGCCGCGGCCCACGCGACGACGAAGCGGCGCAGGGCGGCGAAGAAGTACACCAACGCCGCCGCGATCGACCCTATCTGGATCACCGCGGTAAACCCGACGACCGCGGCGTCCCATACCGGGATGCCCAGCAGCCCTTCAGCGATCTTGAGGTGCCCGGTGGAGGAGACCGGCAGGAACTCGGTCATCCCCTAGATGACCGAGGATCACGGCCTGCCCGACATCAATGACGCTCAAGCGGTGAACTCCTCTGTCGCGTAGCGGTTTAAGCGCCGTGCGGGAGTGTCAGTCCGGCCGTACTTGGTGCAGTGGGTCAACTCTCGGTGTGATCGATTCCGGCGAAGCGCCGCACCGCCTGAAGGCCTTCGCTGGTGCCGGGCCAGTGTGTCTGCAGCGCGGCGGGGCCGGCTCGGCGGGTGACCGAGCGTAGCGTGATCGCCACGATGATCGCGTCGTCGGCGAAGCCGAGGACCGGGATGAAGTCCGGGATCAGGTCGATCGGCAGAACCAAATAGCCCAGCAGCAGCACCAGCCGGATGCGGACCCCGCGCGGCAGATCGGGGTCCGCGGCCAGTCGGCGCAACAGGATCACGGTGTCGGGTAACAGACGCAGCAGGTCGGTGACGCGCAGATCTGCTGGTCGGGTCACGGCCAGGGCGATCAACAAGGCCAGCCACAGAAGGAGTAGACCCGCGAGGACCGCGATCACCGTGGTCCACACGTGCGCCATCACGCCCCTGCCGAGGCTGAGCGACGGCGGGCGATGACCGTGACCGCCAGACCGATCGCCGCCAGTTGGATGACCGCGACGGTGATGACGAGGGCGGGGATCGAGGTGTCGTACAGCCAGCCGGTCAGGGCGCCGCCGGCGGCGGTGGCGACGCCGAGCCCGGCGGCGAACACCCCGTAGGCGGTGGCTCGGCGCGGCGGGGCGACCAAATCGGCGACCACCGCCCGCAGGGTGGATTCCTGAATGCCCACCGCCGCGCCCCACAACAGCGCACCGGTTATCACCAGCCACACTTGATCTGTGAACGCCACCACCGGCACCAGCGCGGACAGGATCGGCAGAGCGGCAAGCATTTTCGCGCCGACCCGGTCATAGACCCAGCCCGACAGCAACGCCGCGACCGCATCGGCGCCCATCGCGGCGGCGTAGACCAGGGGGACCGCGGCGGCGGGCAGGATGCCGCGGACCACCATGTGAAACGACAGCACCCCGAACGTGGCGAACCCGACCATCGTGGTCGCGGTGAACGCGCAATACGCCCAAAACCTCGGCGGCAGAGGGGACGACGGGTCACCGCGACCGTTGGCGGCCTCTCCTCGGGGCTGGGGGGCTGCGGTGGGGTCGGCCGGGGGTTCGTAGCGGGCCGGCTCGGGAACGCGCAGCCGAAGCCATACCAGCAAGGCTAGGGCGGCGGCCCCGGGGAGCGCGAGGACGCCCAGCGCCGGTCCGTAGTCGTTTCCGGTCGCAGCCAGCACGGCAGCCACGGTCAGCGGTCCGATCACCGCCCCGATCTGATCGAGTGCTTCGTGCACGGCGAACCCCCGCCCGCGCCCGGTGACCGAGGTGGCGTGGGAGAGCAGCGTGTCCTTGGCGGGGCTGCGGACCGCCTTGCCGATGCGTTCGGCGATCACCAACGCGCACGCCACCCACAACGTCGCGGCGATCCCCAGCACCGGGACCGTCACGATGGTCAAGGTGTAGCCGGCGATGGTCCATGCCCAGAATCTCTGGGTGCGGTCGGTCAGCGGACCCGACACCAGCCGCAACCCCAGGGCGGCTGCCTCCCCGATTCCGGTGACCACGCCGACGACCAAGCCGGTCGCCCCGAGTGAGGCCAGCAGTGGGCCGGTGATCGAACGGGCACCCTCGTAGACGAAGTCCGCGAGCAGGCTGATCGTGCCGAACACCGTGACGAAGCGCCAAGCACCCAACATTGGTCGACCGGCCGGCGGCGGGTCAAAACCCTGAGGTTGTTGTTCGGATGCCGTTGTCACTGAACGGTTTTCGTGAGGTTGGTCGCGTCGGGAACCACGACAACGGGTCGCCGGGCGTGGCCTAGGAGGTGCGCCGACACCGACTCGCCCAGCGCCCGATCCAGTGCCGACATCAGCCCGCCACGGGCGGTGCCGATGACGATCATCAGAGCGTCATGGGTGTCGGCCAGAGCGGTCAGCAAGTGGGTCGGGTCTCCATGGTGTGCGGAATACGTCCAGTTCCCGGGCGACGCGCTGAGGAGGTCGCATGCCTGGGCGCGTTCCCGGGCCAGCGCGTCGGTGACGCGGTCCTCCCAGTCGTCACCGTCGGGGTCGATCGGAACGTCGTCGAGGTCGACGATGTGCGCGACGTGCAGATACGCGTTCAAGGGTTCGGCCAGCGTGATGGCGAAGCGCAGCGCCTGCCAGCTGGACGGATACCGATCGAACCCGACGACGAGATGGTGGGCCGGGAGTATTCCGGTGCTGGGTCCCTCGGTGGGCGCGTACCGTCCCGAGTCGGTCCCCGTGTTCATGATGGTCTCCTCACAACGCGGCCATCGCCATCCCCGCCCCGGCGGCCGCGACGGTCATCACCAGGGTGCCGATCGCGTTGGAAAGACCGGCCCAGTAGCGGCGGCGTTGGATTAGGCGGACCGTCTCGACGCTGGCAGTGCTGAAGGTGGTGTACCCGCCGCAGAACCCGACACCGACGATAACCTGGATCTCTCGTGGCGCCGAGTGGAACAGCACGACGCCGACGACGACGCCCAACAGAAGCGACCCGGTGACGTTGATCAGCACCGTCGCCCACGGAAACTCGGTGCTGCGCCAGTGCCGGATCGCACCGTCGACGACGAACCGCGCCGCTGCGCCCACGCTGCCCGCGCACGCCACCCACACCACCATCATCGGCCGGATTCCTCTCGACCAGAGGGAATCTGGGCGGCGACGGCGATCCCGATCACCGTGGCCACCAACCCGGCGAGCACACTGCCCGCCGCATACGAACCCGCCGCCCACCACTGGTGCCCACGCAGCAGTTCGTCGATGTCGACGGCCAAGGTGCTGTAGGTGGTGAACGATCCCAGTACCCCGGTGCCCACCCCCAGCCGCACCCGTTGGCGCCACCCGGTGTCGGGCCCCACCCGGGTCAGGCCCTCCAACAACACGCCCAGCAGGAACGCACCCATCACATTGATCGCGAACGTCGTCACCGGCCACTGGCCGACCGACTGCGGAAACGCCACCCCCAGGCCGTACCGTGCCGGGGCACCCACTAGTCCGCCGACGGCGACCGCGGCGATCGCCCACGGACGCATGTGCAACGGACTCGGCGCAGGCTCGACAACGTCGGGATCGACCGGCGGAGCAGTGATGGGATCGGTGCAATCGGGCATGGGCAGACTCCTTCCACATCGGAAAGGAGCCATCAGCCTCGGACGAGGCGGTTCAGACAACCCATTCACGGGTGCCTTGGCGGAGATCCATCGCCACAGTCGAGGATACCCACCCATCCATCAATGACACGGCACAGGTGCGGTATCGGCGTACGGCCCTCGACACTGGATCCCATGATGACCGCTGCAGTGTTGGGCCCGACGCTAATCGTGGTGTGCGTACTGTTCGCCGTTGCCGCGGCCGCCGTCTATCGGTTGGCAGGCCTGGGCGGAATCTGGACGGTGCCGGTTGCCGCCGCACGCGCGGCCGCTCAATTGGCCGCGATCGCCGCGGTGTTGGCGACGGCGATGACCCGGCTGTGGTCCTCGGCGGCGGTGCTGATGGTGATGTTCATCGTCGCCGTGCTCACCGCAGCGGGTCGCAGTCAGGCCGACCGCGGACGTCTCTGGCTGACCATGCCATTGGCCACCGGTGTGGCCGCGGTCATCCCGGCGCTCCTGCTGACGGGTTTGGTTCCATTGACCGGGGCGGCGCTCATACCCACCGTTGGCATCATTCTCGGCGGATCGATGACCGCCGTCGCCGTCGCTGCGCGGCGCAGTCTGGACACCTTGGCCACCCGGAACGGTGAAGTCGAAGCCGCCCTCAGCCTAGGTCTGTCCGAACGGGACTCCCGCCGTCTGGTGATCGAACGGTCCGCCGCCGACGCCCTGTTGCCCAATGTCGATCAGGCCCGCACGGCCGGTCTGGTCACCCTGCCTGGAGCCTTCGTCGGAGTACTGCTGGCAACCGGCTCGGCCGCCCAAGCCGGCGCGGTGCAGGTCCTCGTCCTCATCGGGCTGCTGCTAGCCCAAGGCTGTGGTGTCGCCCTGACCGGGGAACTCGTCGCCCGCGGCCGGATCAGTCGACGCCCACACGCAATGACGCACTGAGCATTCCCGCGGGGCAATTACCGGTAGTTCCAGCAGGCGTACCCGACGCCGAAGTTCCTGCGGCGAGACACGGCCAACGATCACCACCGCGTCATCGTCCCCACGACGCGACTGATCTCACGAGGATCTGAATCGACGATTCCGCGATCGAAGAGCTGAGACAAGATCTGATCAGCCTCGTTCCTACAGGACACCAGCGGTGGTTCGGAACTAAGTAGATCCGAGACGGAAACGACTGGTATGGCCAGGCCCGCACACCACCGCGATGAGGACGGCCAGCGTCTTGACGACGACCGACGATTGGGACGTTCCACAAGCCTGGACATTTGAGGGCTAGTGCTGGTGCGGGTGAGACGGCTCGACGTCGTGACGATGGTCCTCCGGTTCGGTGGAGCCTCCGGCGGGGTAGGCGTGGACGAGTGCCGAGGACAGTTTCGGCACGGCGTGGGTGAGCGTGTGTTCGGCGTCGTGAGCGATGCGGTGCGCCTCGGAGAGACTTGTGGCGGGGTCGATGTCGAGTTCGGCGTCGGCGTGCAGCCGGTGTCCCATCCAGCGCATCTTCACGCTGCGTACCCCGGTGACGCCTGGTTCGGCGGCCAGGGCGGCTTCGGCGGTGTCGACGAACTTGGGGTCTACGGCGTCCATGAGTCGGCGGAAGATGTCGCGGACGGCGGTGCGCAGGACGGCGAGGATCGCGACGGTGATGACGAGTCCGATGATGGGGTCGGCCAGGGGGAAGCCCAGCGCGACGCCTCCGGCACCGAAAAGCACTGCCAGGGAAGTGAAGCCGTCGGTGCGGGCGTGTAGGCCGTCGGCGATCAGTGCTGCTGAGCCGATCTGGCGTCCGACGCGGATGCGGTAGACGGCGACCAGTTCGTTGCCGATGAACCCGACGAGTCCAGCGGCGGCGACCCAGCCGACGTGGTCGATGGGTACGGGGTTGATCAGGCGGCGGATGGATTCGATTCCGGCGATGATGGCCGACAGGGTGATCATGGCGACGACGAAGAGCCCGGCGAGGTCTTCGGCCCGTCCGAACCCGTAGGTGTAGCGCCGGGTTGCGGCCTTCGTACTGAGGGCGAAGGCGATCCACAGCGGGATCGCGGTCAGCGCGTCGGAAAAATTGTGAATTGTGTCGGCTAGCAGTGCGACTGAACCGGAGATCACCACGATGACGATCTGGGCGATGGCCGTTGCGCCGAGGGCCAGCAGGCTGATCTTCACCGCCCGAATGCCGGCGGCGCTGGATTCCAGGGCGCCGTCGATGCTGTCGGAGGCGTCGTGGCTGTGTGGGGCGAACACCTCGCGGATGGCCGCGCCGAACTTCCCGCCCCACCCGTCGTGACTGTGACCGTGACCGTGGTCATGGTCGTGGCTGTGCCCCTCGCCGTGGTCATGGGGGCCGTGGTCGTGACCATCGTTGCCCGCGTGCGAGTTTCCTTCGTGAGGGTCGGTCGCGATGGGTTCGTGGGCCATGATCAGCCTTCCTTGTGACGCGGTGAGGGGTCTGCGGGAGTGTCGGGATGAAGTGCTCGCAGCTCCCCGGTGCTGGCGTGGTGTCCCGGTACGCCGGGGCCGGAGTGTTCGGCGTTGAACACCGCGTCGGTGACCAGCTGCGCGACGTGGTCGTTCTCCATGCTGTAGAAGATCGTGGTGCCCTCACGACGGGTCCGCACCAGCCGTGCCATCCGCAACTTGGCCAGGTGCTGCGACACCGACGGGGCCGGTTTCCCGACGTGCTCAGCCAGTTCGTTGACCGACATCTCACGGTCCACCAGCGCCCACAAGACCTGCACGCGGGTGGCGTCAGCGAGCATCCGGAACACCTCGACGACCAAGCCGACCTGGTCCTCGGGCAACCGCCGACGACATCCACCCGTATCTGCATTCATACGCAGGCAACTTACGGGCGCAGCCCGCTTATTGTCCAATCTGCGTAGGAATGCAGACACCCATGTTCGCGACTCCGCCGCACCTCGCGCGTGAGACAGGAACTGAACCGTCCAAATTTTTGGAAGCGAGACGGGGGCCGTCGTTAAACAGCCGTCCGAAGTGCTCGTCCAGCAGTTTCGATCAGGACGTGGCGGGCTGACGCGCGGCGATGTCGCCAGCGCCGGCATCGATGTGATCAGCGTGAAACAGCGCCTGGCTGAGGAGCCGGTGGACGTGCTGGTCGGCTGCCGAGTAGAACACGAAGGTTCCTTCGCGGCGGCCTTTGACCAGGCCCGCTAACCGCAGCTTGGCTAGATGCTGACTGACGACGGTGGGGGCTACGTCAGCCAACTCGGCCAGGCACGCCACCGAGGACTCGCCTTGCAGCAGCGCCCAGAGGACTTTGATTCGAGTCGGGTCGCTGAGCATCCGAAATGACTCCGCTGCGAGGTGCACCTGTTCCTCGTTGGGCATTTGAAAGTCCGGCAGCGAGGTGTGCATGCTGCGAGTTTACCGTGGGAGTCGTGTGATCAGCTGCACAACTGACTGCATGTACGTGCAGGTGCGAATGTTCGTGTATGCGCAGGTATAGTGCCTCGGGTGAGAGCTGACCTGCAAGCTGCCGACTTGGGCCCAACGACCGCTACCGGCGAGGAGGTCCGTGGGTGGCGGGCACCCCGGTCGAGCGCGTGGTCGCTGCCCGAGGTGCGGTGGGCACTTCTCGCGACCGTGCTGTTCGTGGTGGGCGGGCTCGCCCAGCTCGCTGGGACACCGCCGTGGCTGTACTGGACGCTGTATCTGGCGTGCTACGTCACCGGCGGCTGGGAGCCGGGATGGGCAGGGCTGCAAGCCCTACGCGACAAGACGCTCGACGTCGATCTGCTGATGGTGGCCGCCGCGATCGGAGCCGCCGCGATCGGCCAGGTCTTCGACGGCGCCCTGCTGATCGTCATCTTCGCCACCTCCGGCGCACTGGAGGCCGTGGCCACCAAACGCACCGAGGACTCGGTGCGCGGCCTGCTCGATCTGGCCCCCGACACCGCCACCCGCATCACCAATGGCGGCGCGGAAGAGGTGGTGGACACTGCGGTACTCGACGTGGGCGATGTGTTGATGATCCGCCCCGGTGAACGCATCGGCGGTGACGGCACAGTCGTCGACGGCGCCAGCGAGGTCGACCAGGCCACCATCACCGGCGAACCCCTACCGGTGGACAAGGCAACCGGTGACGAGGTGTTCGCCGGCACGGTCAACGGCACTGGCACCCTGAGGGTGCGGGTGACACGCCCGGCAGCGGACACGGTGATCGCGCGGATCGTCGCGATGGTGTCCGAAGCCAGCGCCAGCAAGGCCAAGATGCAGCTGTTCATCGAAAAGATCGAACAGCGCTACTCGATCGGCATGGTCCTTGCCACGATCGCACTGTTCACCATTCCGCTGCTGCTCGGCGCTGATCTACAACCCACTCTGCTACGGGCGATGACATTCATGATCGTCGCCTCACCGTGCGCGCTGGTGTTGTCCACCATGCCGCCGCTGCTGTCGGCGATCGCCAACGCCGGCCGCCACGGCGTCCTGGTCAAATCCGCCGTCGTACTCGAAAAGCTCAGCACCGTCACCCATGTCGCGTTCGACAAGACCGGCACCCTCACCGAAGGCTCCCCCCAGTTGGTACACATCCGCCCAGTGCCCGATGCCGCGGTCGACGACGCCGAACTGCTCGCGTTGGCCGCCGCCGCCGAGAACTCGTCGGAGCACCCGTTGGCCCGTGCCATCGTCGCCGCAGCACGCGACGCGGGTCTGACCCTGCAGCCCGTCGAGGACTTCGGCTCCACCCCCGGCCACGGGGTGCGTGCCCGCATCGGCGAGGACCTCGTCGATGTCGGCAATCCCACCCTGTTGCCCGCGGTCCGCGAGATCGCCCACGAGATGGTGGACGACCTCGAACAGACCGGCCACACCGCGGTCATCGTTCGACTCAACGGCACCGTGGTCGGGGTGCTGGGCTTGACCGACCGGGTCCGCGACGCTGCGGCTGACATGGTGGCCGCGCTGACCGAACTCACTGGGGCCCAGCCGATCCTGTTGACCGGTGACAACCCGCGCGCCGCTGCAGCGCTCGCCGCTCAGGTCGGCATCACCGATGTCCGTGCAGGGCTGCTACCTCAGGACAAAGTCGAGGCCGTACGCGAACTGGAAGCTGGTGGCGCCAAGGCGATGCTGGTCGGTGACGGTGTCAACGACGCACCCGCCATGGCCCTCGCCACCGTCGGGGTCGCCATGGGACGCACCGGGTCAGACCTCGCCCTCGACACCGCCGATGCCGTCATCACCCGCGACGACCTGTCCACCATCCCCGCCGTCCTTGCTCTAGCGCGCCGGGCTCGCCGCCTCGTAATCGCCAACCTCACCATCGCGGCCACCTTCATCGCCGTGCTGGTCGCCTGGGACCTCATCGGTCACCTCCCACTCCCACTTGGAGTGGCCGGCCACGAAGGCTCCACCATCGTCGTCGGGCTCAACGGCCTACGACTACTCCGAGACGCCGCCTGGCCATCGACACGAGGCACGAAGGCCACAGCCAAGACCGGGAAATGACCATGGCGTGCCATGCAGGCGCGGGGACCAGTCATCGAGCTGAGACAAGGTCCAGCGATCCGACGCTCCGGGCCCGTTCCCGCGTCCGAATCTCGTGATGTCGCCCCGTGTGCGGGGTTCGCCGATCATCGTGGCCACGAATGCGGCGAGCGCGAACCACGAGGTCGGGATTTCGACCCACGGTGGCTCGCGACTGCGATGCGAGGCCCTGCCGAATTGGTGCTGCCGCCGAAACGGGCGACGGGTCATTCCCGCATCGCTAGTTTCGGACTCTGCTGTACTGACGATGGAGAGGCTGCGGCCAGATGGAGGGACACGTGCGCATTCTGCTCGTCGAGGATGAGGTGCGCCTGGCCGAAACCGTTCGCCGCGGCTTGGTCGCCGAGGGTTTCGTCGTTGACGTGCAACACGACGGGCTGTCGGGATTAGAGGCGGCCACGGCGGGCGGCTTCGACGTCCTCGTCCTCGACATCATGTTGCCTGGCAAGAGCGGCTACGACATTGTCCGCGATCTGCGGAAGAACCAAGTGTGGACGCCGGTGCTGATGCTCTCGGCCAAGGACGGTGAGTACGACCTCGCCGACGCGTTCGATCTGGGCGCTGATGACTACCTGATCAAGCCATTTTCGTTCGTCGTGCTGGTCGCACGACTGCGGGCGCTGCTCCGCCGCGGCGCACCCGAGAGGCCGACCCTGCTCACAGTCGATGACTTGGCACTAGACCCGGCGCGCCATCGGGTCAGCCGCGGTGCCGTCGAGTTGGACTTGACGCCCCGCGAATACGGCGTGCTGGAATTCTTGATGCGCCATGCCGGAGCTGTGATGACCAAGCACCAAATCCTGCAGTCGGTGTGGGACCTCAACTACGACGGCGATGACAACATCGTCGAGGTCTACGTCGGCTACCTCCGCCGAAAGGTCGACGCACCCTTCGGTACTCACACGATTCACACGGTGCGCGGTGTCGGCTACCGGCTGGGGTCCGCGGATACATAGCTGTCGACGTCAGCAGGTAGCGTGACGGTGAAGCACGCGCCGCCGCCGATCCGGTCGCTGATCGTCACCGTACCGCGGTGCGCGGCAACGATTTCGGTGACGATCGCCAGTCCCAGCCCACTGCCACCGGCGTCGCGGGCACGGGAGGCATCGAGGCGGACGAATCGATCGAACACACGCTCCCGCTGATCCGGCGCGATGCCGAGCCCATCATCGGCAATCGTGATGACGGCGTTGTCCCCCTCTCGACGGCACTGCAGCTCGACGACGCCGTGTGCATGCCGCGCGGCGTTGTCCGCCAAATTTCGCACCATCCGGACGAGCTGCCGCTTGTCGCCCGTCACCCGTACTGGCGATATCGACGCCTGCACGGTCAACCCGGGGTGTCCCTGCAGCCGTGACTTCTCGGCCCCGAGTACGTCGTCGAGGTCGACGTCGTCCGCGCGGCCGCCGAGCTGTTGTTCGTCGGCCCGCGCGAGCAACAGCAGGTCCTCGATGAGTTCTCGCATGCGGGTCGCCTCTGGTATCAACGAGTCGTCGAGCAGTGCGAGGTCCAACATCTCGGGTCGCGCGTGGGCGAGTTCCAGGGCCGTGCTGATCGCTGCCAACGGACTGCGCAGCTCGTGGGAGGCGTCGCTGACGAACCTCCGTTGCGCGAGGTGCCCGGATTCCAGCCGGGCCAACATCTCGTTCATCGTCTCTGCGAGGCGCGCGATCTCGTCACCGGTCGGAGGTACGGGGACACGCTCATCGAGCTGCTTCGTGGAAATCGATGCCACACGCGAACGGATCCGCTCCACGGGCTTCAGCGCCCCGCCGACAAGTAGGTAGGTAGCCCAGGCGACCAGGATCACGACCGGCGGGCCGCCGACCCCCAGCAACAAGGCCACGGTGCCGACGATCGTCTCGACGGGTTCCCGAGCCCCGCCCACCAATACGGTCACCGGGCCCGACGGGCTGTCGGCGCCCCGCGCAGTCACCCAGTTGTCGCCAGCGCTGCCGGGGAGCTGCACCCGGCCGAGGGAGACCGACTCAGGCGGGGTCACCGACCTCGACACCAGCGGTGTCGCCGGTGCGCCGGCCGAGGCCGCCATCACCGCACCTCGGCGATCAACTATTTGGATCACGCCGACCTGGCCGTCGGTGGCCAGTAAACCGGGGTCGAGGTCGGCCGGGGAGTCGTTGCGCAACTGCTCGGCGAGTTGATTGGCCCGCACCGCGGCCGCGGCCTGCGTCGACCCGCGCAAAGTGTGGAACAGCACCAGCAGCGTCGCACCGCAGGCCAAGCTCATCCCGACGGTCACCACCAGTGCCGCGGCGACGGTCGACCGGGTGCGAACCTGCCATTGGCTCGGGTGACACAACGCCGCGAACCTCATCCGATCACGCATCGGTGCGTGCGGGCGTGCGACCACGTGCTCGGGTTCACTGTGTCTCCATCGGTCGGGACGGTTGCTGAAGCCCAATGATCCTGCTCCGACGGTCCTGAGTGTCCGCTGAATCGTCGATCAGACTAAGACCTTGCTACCGGCGACGCGCCATTCATGCGGAGGCCACGAGTCTCACCGGCGGGGTTGCGATGACCAGCGAGCCCCAACGCCACAGCCCTGCCGACGGTGAGACGTCGAGACGCTCCAACCTGCCCCTCGGAGCGACTCAGCGAATGTTCAGCGAGGGGTCGGCAGGGTGTGGTTGTCAGCCAGCGAGGCTGACCATCACGAAGGGACCGACCAGCATGAACCAGAAACAGAAACTGATCGCCGCCGTGGGCGCGCTGCTTGCCGCCGGCACGATCGGCGGGGCGGGCATGGCGTTGGCCAATGCCACCCCCGCTCCTGCACCGCCGCCGCCACCGCCGACCTCGCAAGCCTGCGATGCGCCCGAAGCGGGCGACACCCCCGATCAGCCCGGCGGCCCGGACAGCGACAACGTCCAGAAGGGTGACCAAGGCGGTCCGGAAACACCCGACGCGCCCTGCGGCTAACCAGCCGCCGAACCCCGCCACCGCGCTGATTCAGCATTTTCACAGCGTCGTTGCGGGAACGTCGCGGTACGGGCCACGCAAGTGGCCAGATGGCTCTTCGGCCCGTACCGCGTCGCGACCCCAAAATGCCGAGCGAAACGAAGGAATCACATGAGCAGCACACGAACCGTCATTGCCGTACTCGCGGGCGCTGCCGCCGTCGTCGGCACGCTGAGTGGCTGCAGTAGCGCGGCGCCTCCGGCCGCCAGCCCCTCGGCGGCCCAGTCGGGGGTCGCCGCCACTCAGACCCCGGAGGTCAACCCGCAGGGCGACATTCCCGACAACCAGGCATTCGTGGTCTACACCGCGCCGGATGGGTCGTTCGCGGTGAAGTACCCCGAAGGCTGGGCGCAGACGACGTCCGGGCCGACGGTGACGTTCAGCGACAAGTTCAACAGCATTTCCCTGACACCCCACGACGGCTTCTATCAGCCCACCGAGGCGTACGCCCGATCGGTTGAACTTCCCCAACTCGGCTCGGCGACAACGGGCTTCGTGCCCGGAAAGGTCAGCACCGTGCAACGGCCCTCGGGCCCGGTGGTGCTGATCACCTACCAGGCCGACTCACCCTCGAGCCCGGTGACCGGGAAATCGGTCACCCAGGCGGTGGAGCGCTACGAGTTCTCCAAGTCCGGTCGAGGGGTCGTTGTCACGTTGTCCGGGCCGGTCGGCGCCGACAACGTCGACCCGTGGCGCATCGTCAGCGACTCGTTCACCTGGCTGAAGTAATGCGCACACCGACTACCCACCCCTCGAGAGCAGCGACCGAACGCCAGGACCAACCTCCGGTGTTGGAGGCCGCCTCGCTGTACCGGTTCTTCCGGGCCGGTGATGAGGAGATTCTGGCGCTGCGCGGCGTGTCCGTGACGTTGTACCCGGGGGAGTTGGTCGCGATCGTCGGGCCGTCGGGTTCGGGGAAGTCGACCCTGCTCGCGTGCCTGGCCGGGCTGGACGAGCCCGACGGGGGTGCGGTGCGCGTGGACGGTGCGCGGATCAGTCATCAACCCGAACGGCTGCGCGCGCGCCTGCGCGCCCAACGGATTGGCGTGCTCTATCAGGATCGAAACCTGCTGCGCCACTTGACCGTGACCCAGAACATTGCCCTCGCCCAGCAGATCGCCGGGGCGGTGCCACAGTCGCATCCTCGCGTGTTGTTGGCCTCACTCGGGATCGCCGAGCGCGGCGCGGCGTATCCGAGTCAGCTCTCCGGCGGGGAATCGGCCCGGGCGGGCCTTGCAGTCGCCTTGGCCAATGACCCCGTCGTGATCCTGGCCGACGAACCGACCGGTGAACTCGACGGTGACACCGAATCCGACGTGCTGGCCGTGCTCCGCGGCCGCGCCGACGCCGGTACCGCAATCCTGATCGCGAGCCACAGCCCCGCCGTCATGGCGATCGCCGACCGGATCGTCACCCTCGCCGACGGACGGGTCGTCCCATGAACGCCTCCCGCCCATCGCACGCACCGGTGCTCGGCGGGCGCGCCGATCCGGCCTTGATCCGAGCTGACCGAGTCAACAGGACCTACGGCGCGGGTACCGCGACGACCGTTGCGGTACGCGACGTCACGTTCGTGGTGGCGCCGCGCGCCCGGATCGCGTTGACCGGTCCGTCGGGTTCGGGGAAATCAACGCTGCTGCACCTGATGGCCGGGTTGGACAGCCCCACCTCGGGAAGCGTGACCTGGCCAGGCCTCGACGTCGGTTACGGCCTCGAACCCGCCCGCATCGGCATGGTGTTCCAAGGGCCCAGTCTGCTACCCGCCCTGGACGTCACCGAAAACGTATGCCTCCCTTTGCTGTTCGCGGATTGCACCGAATCTGACGCCGCGGTGCGCGCTGCGGATGCGTTGGCCCGACTGGGCATCGGCGACCTCGCGCGTGCGCTGCCGGACGAACTGTCCGGCGGGCAGGCGCAACGGGTCGCGGTCGCCCGCGTGCTCGCCGCGGCGCCGCGGCTGATTTTGGCTGATGAACCCACCGGTCAGCTCGACCATCGCGCCGCTGCCCTGGTCATCGACGTGCTGCTGCAGGCCGCCGACGACCTCGGGGCCGCCCTGATCGTCTCCACCCATGACCCGGCGGTCGCCGGGCGGCTGCCCACCGAGTGGGCCATGCGCGACGGCGGGCTGCGCAGCACCCGCGGAGCCGACCACGAGGAGCATCGATGACCCGGATCTGGCTGGCCGGCCTTCTACGCCGCAACCCTGCACGCTTACTGGCCGCCGTCCTGGGCGTCGGGATCGCAGTGGCGCTGCTGGCGTGTCTGGGATCGTTCCTGACCCGCTCGCAGGCCACCATGACCGACCGGGCGGTGCGCACCGTGGCCGTGGACTGGCAGGTCCAAGTCACACCGGGCGCCAACACCGCCGAGGTGGCTCGGCTGATCGCCGCCAGCCCCGGCGTACGGGCGAGCGCCACTGTCGGGTTCGCCGACACCAGCGGCCTGTCGTTGCGCACCGGTTCCAGCACCCAGAACACCGGCCCCGGGGTCGTGCTCGGACTGCCCTCTGGCTACCGATCGGTGTTCCCCGCCGAGATCCGCACGCTCGTCGGCGCCGACTCCGGGGTGCTACTGGCCCAGCAGACCGCCGCCAACCTGCACGCCGCCCCCGGCGACACCATCTCCATCGGCCGCGCCGGCCTGCCACCGGCTCAGGTCGTGGTCGCCGGCATCGTCGATCTGCCCCAAGCGAACTCGCTGTTTCAGACCGTCGGCGCCCCCACGGGCGCGCAACCCACCGCACCGCCGGACAACGTGGTGTTGCTGCCCGACACGCGATGGCATCAGCTGTTCGACCCGATGTCGGCCGGGCGGCCCGACCTGTCGTCCACCCAGATCCACGCCCAGCGTAGCCATGCCTTGGCGCCCAGCCCCGGCGCGGCCTACGCCGCGGTGAGCGCCGCTGCGCGCAACCTCGAGGCGCGCAGCGCCGGGACCGCCGTGGTCGGGGACAACCTCGGTGCCGCGCTGGACGCTGCCCGCGGCGACGCCGCGTACGCCCAGGTCCTGTTCCTATTCCTCGGAGTTCCCGGCGCGGTTCTGGCAGCCCTGCTGACCGCGACGATCACCTCCGCCGGCGCGAGCCGCCGCCGCGCCGAACAGGCACTCCTGCGGGCCCGCGGCGCTTCGGCGGGTCAACTGCTGGGGCTAGCCGGCGTCGAAGCCGCCGTCATCGGTGTCACCGGTTCGGCGCTCGGACTGCTCGCCGCCACCCTGGTGGACTACGTCGCCACCGGGTCCACGGGTCCGGGCGCCACCGCATTGGTGTGGTACCTCGGCGCCGCGGTCGCCGGTATCGTCGTCGCGGCGGTGACGGTGCTGCTGCCGGCCCGCCGCGATCTGCGCGACCACACCATCGCCGCCGGGCGCACCCAGATCGAGCACCCCCGCTACCCGGTCTGGGCGCGGTTGGGTCTGGATGCCCTCATCCTGATCTGCGCGGGACTGGTGTTCATCGCCACCACCGGCACCGGATACCAGCTGGTCCTGGCTCCCGAAGGCGTACCGAGTATCTCGGTGTCCTACTGGGCCTTCGCCGGCCCGGCGCTGCTGTGGATCGGCGCCGCCCTGGCTACCTGGCGGGTCGCCGACCTGCTACTGGGACCGGGCCGTGGTGTGATCGCCCGCGTCGTGCGGCCCGTCACCGGGCGGCTGTCGGGCATCATCGCCAATGGCCTGTCCCGCCAACGCCGCCCACTGGTGCGTGCCATCGTGCTGCTCGCCCTGGCCGTCGCCTTCGCTGCCTCCACCGCGACGTTCAACGCCACCTACCGTCAGCAGGCCGAAGCCGACGCGCAACTGACCAATGGTGCCGACGTCACCGTCACCCCCGCTCCCGGCGTCGCGGTGGCACCCGACACCGCCGCCACGCTCGCGAAGGTGCCCGGCGTGAAGGCCGTCGAACCCATTCAGCACCGCTTCGCCTACATCGGCGCCGACCTGCAAGACCTCTACGGCGTGCGCCCGGCCACCATAACCCGGGCTACCGCGCTGCAGGACAGCTACTTTCCTGGCGCCACCGCCGCCGCCCTGATGGGCACCCTGGGGGCCAAACCCGATTCCATCCTCGTCTCGGCCGAGACCGTCAAGGACTTCCAGCTGCAGCTCGGCGATCCGGTGACATTGCGGATCACCGACACGGCCACCCACCAACCCCGTCCTGTCACCTTCCACTACGTCGGGGTGGTCAACGAGTTCCCCACCGCCCCCAAGGACAGCTTCTTCGTCGCCAACGCCAGCTACGTTGCCGCCCAAACCGGATCGGGTGCACCCGGCGCCTTCCTGGTCGACACCGGAGGCACCGACAGCGCCGCCATCGCTGCTCGCATCCAGAGCATGGTCGGCACCTCCGCGACCGTCACCGACATCGCCACCGTCCGAAACACGGTCGGATCGAGCCTGACCTCAGTGGACCTCGCCGGACTCACCCGCATCGAACTGTCCTTCGCCTTGGTGCTCGCCGTCGGCGCGGGCGGGCTGGTGCTGGCTCTCGGACTGTCCGAACGACGCCGGACCTACGCCATCGCCACCGCACTCGGCGCGAAGTCGACACACCTGCGCGCCATGATCTTCAGCGAAACCGGCGTGATCACCGTCGTCGGGATCTCCGCCGGCGCCGTGACCGGATCGGTGCTGTCGGTGATGCTGGTGAAGGTACTCACCGGTGTGTTCGACCCACCGCCGGACACGATCGCCGTCCCCTGGCTCTACTTGGGGTCGGTCACCGCCCTCACGGTCGGTGCGCTGGCCGTCGTCAGCACCGTCGCCGTCGTCGCGGCCCACCGGCCCGCCATCCCCGTCATTCGCGACCTCTGATGGGCAGCAGGTCCGGCGGCCCGACCTGTCACACATGACCTTGCCGCTGCTGGGTCCGCTGAGCCTGACGGGTTTCCAGAACCCGTGGTTCTTCCTGTTCGTCCTCGTCGTGATCGGACTGGTCGCGCTCTATGTCAGCCTGCAGGTCGCCCGTCAGAAGCGGATGCTGCGATTCGCCAACATGGAGCTGTTGGACAGCGTGGCACCCACGCGCCCGACGCGCTGGCGCCACCTGCCAGCGATCCTGCTGGTGTCCTCGCTGGTGCTCTTCACCGTCGCGATGGCCGGCCCGACCAACGACGTCCGGACACCACGCAACCGCGCCGTCGTAATGCTCGTGATCGACGTATCGCAGTCGATGCGGGCCACCGACGTCGCGCCCAGCAGGCTGGCCGCCGCGCAGGAGGCCGCCACACAGTTCGCCGACCAACTGACCCCCGGAATCAACCTCGGACTCATCGCCTTCGCAGGCACCGCGACGGTGCTGGTGTCACCCACGACCAACCGCGACGCGACCAAGGCCGCGATCGACAAGCTGCAACTGGCCGACCGCACCGCGACCGGCGAGGCCATCTTCACGGCGTTACAGGCGATCTCCACCGTCAGCGCGGTGATCGGAGGCGGCGACACGCCGCCGCCAGCGCGGATCGTACTGATGTCCGACGGCAAGGAAACAGTCCCGTCGACGCCGGACAACCCGAAGGGCGCCTACACCGCCGCCCGCACCGCCAACGACCAAGGCGTCCCCATCGCGACCGTGTCGTTCGGCACCAAGCACGGCCACGTCGATCTCAACGGCCAGCGCCTGCCCGTGCCGGTCGACGATGAGATGCTCAAGAAGATCGCCGAACTGTCCGGCGGCCAGTCCTACACCGCATCCAGCCTGGCGGAGCTCAAAGCAGTCTTCACCACCCTCCAGGAGCAGGTCGGCTACGAGACCATCAAGGGCGACGCCAGCGCGGGCTGGCTACGCCTCGGCGCGGTCATGCTGACAGTAGCGGCACTAGCTGCCCTGCTGCTCAACCGGCGGCTGCCCGCCTGACGCCGTCTAGGTGCGATGTCCAGGGAGGTTGGTCAGTCGGCTGATCGGTGGGAGGCCACCGAGCGGACTGCGACGTCGTTGAGTGTTGACGCCGTTGAGTGTTGTGGTGCTCGAGCCAGGGAGCAAGTGCTTCAGCGGATTTGGCGTTGGTGGTGAACACTTGCTTGTTGGCCAACTCGGTCTGCGGGTGTGCCTCCTAAATTGAGACTTCCTGCGGTAAGTCGGGTCCGTCGCGAAAGTCAATCGGTGGCATGACTGACGACACCCAGCGACCGCCGCAGCGCGTGAGTAGCTCCCAGACTTCTTTGCCGCGGCCTCGCCCACCGGTGATCCCTCGCCGTCCCCGGCAGTGGCATCGCCGTGCCAGCTCTCAGCAGCGACGGCTGGCCCGCGACGCGGCGCCTCGATCGGCAGATTCGAAGAGCAGAAGACATCGACAGGCCGACGAGCGCTAGATCCACGACGGCAGCCGTAGTGAATGCACTCGAAGATCGTTGTGCGACGGAACTTCTCATCAACGACGTACCGCAAGCTGCCGTTCGCGTCGCGGATACCGCACCATGCGGACAAGGCCCATTTCAGTTGCGGCCCCGGCGATTCAATGCGCGATCTCAGTTGAGGACAAGCTCTGATTTCACCTTCAGCCGCGCTCAGCGAAACTTCAGCGCCGGAGGCGCACAGTGGTTATTAGCAGCCAAACCAGTTGTGCTGCAGATATTTCGGCGCATGCCGTGAACGATAGGTCACGGTGCGCGCTCATCACGCGATTAGGAGCAGTCATGAAGGGTTTCGTCATAACCGCCATCACCGCAGCAACGCTCGGGGCCGCAACGCTGGGACTCGCCGGCCCGGCGGCAGCGGCAGCAGGGCCCACGGGCCCCTCATCGGTCACCGATACCATCAAGAACCTCGAATCCCACGGTAACGAGGTCATCATGACCAAACTCAGCGGCGGCGCACTGACAGGGAAGTGCTCGGTGGTGTCGGTGCGGGACGGCCAAGAGACGTCAGCGAAGAGCTCGAAAATCCACGGCAAATACCTGCCCCAGTCGGTTCACTCGACGATGTACGTCGACGTTCGCTGCTGATCGTCATCTGCCAGGAGGGCAGCGGCGAGATTGTGCGCTCCCGATCCGCAAGCACCGCAAGGGGTCTGCCCGAGCGGACCTACTGTCTGGCCAGGAATTCCGCGCCGTGCCGCCGTGGCGCCGTCAACGATTCCATCGCCAGGGCGTGCTGAACGGGAACGCAGGGTGAGGGGACCCCACGAAGTCCTGCGGGGTCAGCACTACCCCTTCAGTTTCGTCGGTTCGCCACCCGCGTCCTCGCCGAAGTCGCTCCACTGACGCCATCGAGCTCAGCGTCCCCACAGCTCACCGATGCCAAAATAGGGTCCAGCAGACACCGCACCCCTTGCGACGTCGGGTAGGGAGACGACCAGCAGGATGCGCCGCCCGCCGAGACACCCGCCTTTGCCGTCGCGACGCCACCGGCGTGGTGGGTGTGAGCTGGACCGGAGACTGCGGTCGGTGCGCCCTCCCCCCAAGGCGCGCCGACCGCTTCCGACCGGCTGACGGCGGAGACCGCTCGAGGAACGGAGACTGGTAGAGGTGAAGGTTCTCATCGTCGAGGACGAACCCCGGTTCGCGGCGACCCTGAGTATGGGGCTGCGCGCCGAGGGCTTCGTCGTCGTGCACGCCGACAATGGCCTCGATGGCCTGTGGGAGGCGACCGAGAACACCTTCGACGTGATCGTGCTCGACATCATGCTCCCCGGCTTGAATGGTTACGAGGTACTGCGAAAGCTGCGAGCTCGGGAGGTGTGGACACCGGTCTTGATGTTGACGGCGAAGGATGGTGACTACGACCAGACCGACGCCTTCGACCTGGGCGCCGATGACTATTTGAGCAAGCCTGCCGCGTTCATCGTGCTGTTGGCGCGGCTGCGGGCACTGGTGCGTCGCGGTGCCCCCGCGCGTCCCGTCGTGCTGACAGCCGGGACGCTGTCGCTCGATCCGGCGCGTCGCCTCGTGCAGCGCGGTAGCACGCCCATCGAGTTGACGCCGCGCGAGTACGGCGTTCTGGAGTACCTGATGCGACACAAGGACACGGTGGTCACCAAGAACGAGATGCTGCAGCACGTGTGGGACGCCCACTACGCCGGGGCTGACAACGTCGTCGAGGTGTACATCGGTTACGTACGCCGCAAGATCGACACACCGTTTGGTACCACCAGCATTCAGACGATCCGTGGCGCAGGCTACCGGTTGGATTCCGAAGCGTCCTTGAGCGGCAACTGAACCGTCACCAATGCTCCGCCGCCGGGCCGGTCCCCGACCGTGACGATACCTCCATGTGCGGCAACGATTTCGGACACGATCGCCAACCCGAGGCCCGTACCACCGCCGGTGCGGGCGCGGTCGGGGTCGAGGCGCACGAACCTGTCGAAGACACGGGTCCGGTCGGCTTGCGGAATGCCTGGCCCGTCATCACCGACCGTGACGACCGCGTTGGGCCCGTCGGGTCGGACCCGAAGCTCGATGAGTGACGTAGCATGCCGTTCGGCGTTCTCGAGCAGGTTGCGCAGCACCCGCGAGAGACCACCAGGATCGCCGACCAGACGCGTGGGCACCAGTTCGGCGTCGATCATGATGCCCGACTCCCGCAGTGAACGTCCCATCTCATCGGAAGCGATGTCATCGAGGTCGACGTCCTTGCGGCGCAACGTGAGTCCGCGTTCGTCGGCGCGGGCGAGCAGCAGCAGGTCCTCGACGAGGGCTTTCATCCGGTGTGCCTCTGGCCTCAGAGTGGAGGCCGCAAGCTCCTCGTTGAGCAACTCGGGGTGGATTGCGGCGACGTCGAGGGCGGAGATCATCGCCGCTACGGGGCTGCGCAGCTCGTGCGACGCGTCGCCGACGAACCGGCGCTGGGCCTCGTGGCCAGACTCGATACGGGCCAGCATCTCGTTCATCGTGATCGCCAGCGCCGAGATCTCGTCGACGTTGTTCGAGACGGGAACGCGCTCGGCCAGGTCGGATGCACTGATCTCGGCGACCCTCGCTCGAATCTCATCGACGGATCGAAGCGAACGCCGCACCAACAGGAAGCTGACCGCAGCCGCAACAGCGGTGACGAGGGGTGCGGCCCCGGCAAGCAGGAGAAGCACCGTCTTGACCGTCGATTCGACGGCTTCGCTGCCGGCGCCGACGAGGATCGTGTAGCCGCTTGACGTGCCGCTGTCCACGATCTGGCCGCTGATGCGCATGTCCCCGGTGGCCGACGCGTGATCGGGCAGTCCGATCTGCAACGTCGCGCCGATGGTGCCCGCCCCGATCAGCGGCGTGTCCGGTGCCGACTGCGAATGCTGGATCACGGTTCCGAATGGGTCGATCACTTGCACGGCGACGATGCGTTGATCAGTCGCGAGGAGCGAGGGATCGAGTTCGGTGACCGGGTCGAACTGCAGCGCCGCCACCACGTCGCGGACTCGACCTGCTGCCGCATCGTCGATGCCCGCAAGCAGCGAGCTGTAGAGGATCGCCGCCAGGCCGGTTCCAGCGATGACGAAAGCCACCAGGACCACCGTGGCCGATACGAACGCCGACCGCGCCGAGATTCCCCAGTAGCGGGGCCGCCACCAGGTCCGCGGCCGTCTCAGTTTCGGCAAAGGCTCTCCAGTCGCTCGGGTGGCGAGGGAAACGAGGCCCGTGCCCGCCTCGTCGGTGGACATCGGTCGCGTAGCGACTGAGCGCATCATGCCACCGGTTCCACGTTCCTTGCTGCCGACTCGACGTCCTGCCGTCCACTTTCCCGACTCCGCCGCGTGGCCAACCCGAGAATCGTTACAGCGGTGAGAATCACCGCAGTGGCCAACATGATCGCGCCGCCGATGTCGGTGAGCCAGTGCACACCCAGATACAGGCGAGTGAGGGCGACCGCCACCGTCACCGCGACGACACCACTCATCAGCGCCACTCGGGCCGCCTTACTACACCTTCTCCCGACGACGACGGCGAGGATGCCGGCGAACGTCAACACACCGGTGACATGTCCTGACGGAAACGACGGGTCGACCTCGAGCACCAGTTGCATGGACTGCGGCGGTCGTTGGGCACTGACGACGGCCTTGGTGATAGTGCTTAACCCCGTGGCCGAGGCAAGAGTCGTCACGACGAAGACGGCCGATAGCGGCGAGTGCCGCCGCCACAGCAGCGCAGCCGCGAGAGCCGCCAGAAGCGCCATGGCCACCGGACTACCCGCGTTGGTGATCACGATCGCGACGGATGTCAGCCACCCGCGACGGTGCTCGACCATCCAGTGCAGGACCGAGTGATCCACCGCGGTCCCGGCATTGGCACGGTGGGCAACCACGCCGAGTCCGACGAAGGCAATCAAGGACAGCGCAATGCCGCACGCCACCGAGGTGCTTCGGTACCGGCCGCCGGCCTGGGGGGGTTTCATCGGTAGCTTCATCACACCAGCCAGCTTGTGACAACGACCCTGTGACCCTGCTGAGAGCGTTCGCGCAGGTTCTAGCTGGCCGCGCCGGAGGTGGTGAAGTAGAAGAAGTCGCGGCGGTCGGGCTGAACATAGCGTTGCGCCGGCCCGACCATCGTCGGTAGCAGTCGCAGGGGTTGTAACCCGCGCGTCCCACCGTCGTGCCACATGCTGAAGAACTGCAGTCCGGAGTGGATGTCGAGTTCCATCCCGGTGACCACGCCTGCCTGAGTCATCGCGGCGCCGAGAGTGACGAGGTTGAGTTTGTCGCCCGCCAGGTACACCGGATCGCCATGTGCGGTGATTCCCAGGCCCGAACGCCACGTGTACTGCAGCTGATTCTTCGCACTGCCCCAGCGCAGGTCGGTGTTGCGGTCCAGACCCGCCACGGGGCGACCCTGTTCGACGATGAGAGCGAGGTTCTGCCGGACCGCGCGGATGTGTGGGCCCATCTGCACGTCTCGTCCCCACTGGCCGACGACGAGTCGGCCCTGATCGTCGACGACCGCCGAGGCCTTCCCGTCGACGAGATCACGAATGCTGTTGCCGTTCAGAAAGAACCCTCCCGGGTCGGCACTCATCTTGAACCCGGAGTTGAATGCGGCCACGACATCGGGCAACTGCGCGGGCGGAATTCGACCCGCAGAGCCGGTCCCCGGGGGCTCAGCCGTGCCAGCCACCAGATGGGCCCGCACGGTCGCTGACCGGAGCAACGCGGCGGCGACGACCACGCTGCGGTGGAAGCGATCCGGTTGCAGCAGCGCCGTGTAGACCAGGGGTTGAGCACCGGGGGTGCGGATCACTGGATGCCACCCCGCACCGTCGGCGGTCACCGGCAGCGCCGGCAGGAACGAATAGGCGCGAATCGGCCCGGTGGAGCCGCCCATCGCCGCCATGAGACCGCGCACGTCCGGCGGGGTGTCCGACGGCAGATGCCTGCCATAGAGCCAGTTTTCGTAGACATCCAACGCGGTGCCCAATCCGACCTGCCGCATCAACGTCGACGCCTTGTCCTGCCATGGGGCGTACCCCGGCACGGAGTCGACGCTTGCGTACACGCCACCGCCCACCACGGTGATGAGCACGCCGATGACCGCTACCCTCGTCGTCCACCACTCCCAGAAGCTGCGACCGTGACGGTCGGTGCTGGCATCACGGCGAGGGCTCTCGGGCATGGATACACGATGCAACCGGCCCGCTGTGGTCGTGCTGAGAAGGGCCGAGGCGCCAGGCCATTCTCAGCGCGGTCTCAGCCGCCCTCGGCCACCATGGGACTTGTCCACCCGGGGGACCGACGGTAGAGGGGCCCGCAGCTAATGCAACACCTGATCGTCACCTACGGACTCCTCGCGATCTTCGTTCTCATGGTCGCTGAATCTGCGTGCATTCCGGTGCCGTCGGAAGTGACGATGCTGCTCGGAGGGGCCCTCGCGGCGGGTGCCGTACCTGGCCCTCATCCCAATCTGATCACGGTCGTCGTGGCGGGAACCGTGGGCAACGTCGTCGGTAGCTACCTGGCGTGGCTGGTCGGCCGCTTCGGCGGACGGCCAGCACTCCACCGCTGGGGTCGATACATCTTCCTTCGGCCGTCGGAGATCGACCGCGCTCAGGACTGGTTCGTCCGCCGCGGGGCGCCATCGGTGTTCTGGGCGCGACTGCTGCCGGGGATTCGGACCGTCATCTCGCTGCCCGCCGGCATCGCGGGGATGCCACCGGCCCGGTTCGGGCTTTACACCTTGGCAGGTTGCCTGCCGTGGACGGCTGCGCTGACGCTCCTCGGCTACGCGATCGGCGCCAACTGGGATACCGCCGAGCAGGCGATGCGGGGCCCGAGCTACGCCATAGCCGGGATCGCCGTCATCGCGATCGTCATCGCGGTGGTCGTCGTGGTGCGTCGACACCGCCGAGCGGAGCTGACAGAACGTGACACTCATGGAGTTTCGTCCCTCGCAGACTGAATCCTTCACGGCTGCATAGCTATCGCGTGGGCGGTGGCGGCTGCACTCCTGGCGGCATGCGGTCCGGTCGGTCCGCCCACCGGTCGACGCACCCAGCCGGTGTGCGCCCTCGGCGTAGCCTCCAGTGAAGGTCCACCCGATGTAGCCTTCTACCACGCCGCTACGCCAAGCCCTCACGCGGAGCGCGGGGTCATCGTCGCGCGGGCACAGGTCGTGATCGACATTCCAAATGC
The DNA here is from genome assembly GCF_011758805.1 of Mycolicibacterium fluoranthenivorans. Taxonomy (NCBI): domain Bacteria; kingdom Bacillati; phylum Actinomycetota; class Actinomycetes; order Mycobacteriales; family Mycobacteriaceae; genus Mycobacterium; species Mycolicibacterium fluoranthenivorans. Next base: position 578,441 of record NZ_JAANOW010000003.1, read on the forward strand.
CCGCAATCACAGCCATCTCCGTCACCGCCACGGGCGCCTTGGGCGAGCGCGCCAGTACGTGCTCTCGCAGCGCCTCTGTGACGCGTGCCGTCGGGGATGGAGAAACGACCGGATGAGTACGGACGAGTCGCACTCAGCCACACGTGACGCGCACCGTGTGACGTCGTCGTCCTTCGCGAGGCGGTCAGGAAGGGCGGCGGAATCAAGCGACTGCTGCGGCAGGCCCTCCCGCAGCGGCACATTCGCTTCTCAGCGTGCCCTCAGCCATCCGCCGATACTTTCTGCCACATGAGCGACACGATGAGATCGGCGGCCGTGAGATCCCCGCGAACGATGCTGAGCAAGGTTCCCGAGATCACGGTGTGGTTCTGGATCATCAAGATCCTGTGCACGACCGTGGGCGAGAGCTTCGCCGATTGGATCAACATGACATTGGGCGTTGGCCTGGTGTTGACCGCGGTGATCTTCACGGTGGTGTTGGCCGCGGTGCTGGCGTGGCAGCTGATGTTGGACCGTTACACGCCGTTCGTCTACTGGCTCACCGTCGTGGTGCTGAGCGTGACCGGCACCTTGTACACCGACATCCTCACCGATCAGTTCGGCGTGCCATTGGCGTTGAGCTCGGGTGTCTTCGCGGCCGTTCTCGCCGTGGTGTTCGGCGTGTGGTTCGCCAAGGAGCGGACGCTGTCGATTCACAGCATCACCACGCTGCCGCGCGAGTTGTTCTACTGGCTGGCCATTCTCGTCACCTTCGCGCTCGGTACCGCGGTCGGCGACTGGACCCTGGACATCACCGGCTGGGGGCCCGGCATTGCGGTGCTGCTGCCCGCCGGACTCATCGTCGCGATCGTGGCGGGCTGGAAGCTCGGGGCCAACGCGGTGCTGTCGTTCTGGCTCGCCTACATCCTGACGCGTCCGCTGGGGGCCAACATGGGCGACTGGCTCGGGTTCCCCAAGGATCAGCAGGGCCTCGGCCTTGGTGTGGCCATCACCAGCGTCATCTTCATGGCCGCGATCCTCGCCACGGTCGTCTACCTCACCGTGACCAAGGCCGACGTCATCGACAAGGCGGATGCGCCGCGCGCCAACCCCGGCCGCGAAAAGATCATGCTCGGCTACTTCGGGGCGATTGCGGTGGCCACAGCCGGATTGCTCACCTGGGCCAATGCTCAACCGCATGCCGCGCCGCCGGGAGCCGAAGGTCCTGCCGTGATCACCGCGATCGCTCCGGGCCAGGCGGTCGCGACGTTCCCGGCGGCCGACGTCGCCAACTTCAGAACCATCACCCAGGACATGCTGGCCAAGGTGAACGTTGGTGACCAGGCGGGTGCCACGGCTGATGCCAAGAATCTCGAAACCGCTTGGGACGACGGCCAACCCAAGCTCAAGGCAATCGACGGAAAAACCTGGACCGCCATCGACGGACGGATAGACGCCGTGCTCACCGCGATCAGAGACGCCAATCCCGACCGCAGCACGCAGACCCAGACCATCAACGACCTTCTGGCCGCCCTCAAGTAGCACAGCACTCGCCTGCTCGTGACGTCATCAGGACGCCACAGTGTTAAGCACCGCCGATCCCCAGCCCAGCCCCGCTTCGGCTGTCGTCCAATGGATTCCTGGGACTAGCCGATCCGGGCGCCACGGGCCGCCTGTCAACCCAGATCCGGCTTGACGGACCGGGTGCTGTGGCGACGACGTCGGTGGTTGGTCGTCGATCGGTCAGTGCCCGGCTGCTTCGGCCTGCCCGCTGGGCACGCCAGCGTGCAACGATGGCGTCAGTCCCGGTAAGGGCACCCGGGGCACCTCGGGGGTGCCCAGGCGGCCGGCCAGCCACGGCAGGGCTGAGGCGAAGGCGGTGGCCGCGAAGGGCCAATCGTGTTTTCCCGTTTGCGCCACGACCACGCACCTGATGCCATGCGCGCGGCCCAGGGCGCACAACGAGTTGGCGGCGACGTCCTGGCCTTCGGGGTTGCCGGCCGCGTTCGGCTCACCCATGCCGACATTGGTCGCGGTACCCGCGACGTCGAACCACCCCGACACCCCGGCGTAGGGGCCGTGACGGGTGATGATCGTCGTCGGATCGAACGCCGCCCACGCGTCGGCGTCACCGCCGAAGAGCCCATCGATGGTCTGATCCTTGGTGCCCGAATTGGGGCCAAGGTCCCCGGAGACGTCGACGAACGCGGTGAACATGTCCGGGTGCTTCACCGTCAGCACGACGGCACAGGTGCCGCCCATCGACCATCCCACGATGCCCCAGTTCGCCGGGTCGCGGCTGACACCGAAATTCGACGTCATGAAGGGCACGACGTCTTTGGTCAGGTGATCGGCGGCATTGCCGCGGCGGCCGTTGACGCACTCGGTGTCGTTGCGGAACGCGCCGGTGGGATCGACGAACACCAGCACCGGCGCGTAACCGCCGTGAACGGCAGCGAATTCGTCGGCCGTGCTCACCGCGGCGCCGGCCCGAAGCCAGTCCGCGGGGGTGTTCAATTCGGCGCCGATCATCATCACCGTCGGCAACCGCGGCGGCGGGTTGCTGGCGAACCAGGCGGGCGGCAGGTAGACCAATTCGCGGCGGTGCGCGAACGTCGATGCCCGGGCGCTGATGCTCACCGGCACCACCACCCCCGTGGTGGGCCGGGCTCCTTTCAGCTGCATCGCGGTCACGGTGAGGCGATCGGTCTCATCGGGCAGGGGGCCCGCGGTCAGCTGGTTCCATGCGGTATGCACGGTCGGGAAATAGCCGACCCACAGGTTGAGCGCGAACACCGAGCACACCACGCACAGTGGCACCGACAGCACCGACATGGCGCGGCGCCACCACCGTGCACCACGCCAGCCGAACACCATTACCCCGACGGCGAACCCGACCATCCCGATCCACGCCCACAGGGTCCAGGGCGCCGGATCACCGGCGACACCCACCGACGCGATGTAGTAGTACGCCCACACCGCCAGCGCCGCCCCGCACGCCACCGCGAGCGGCAACCACCGCGCGCGCCACCGCGTCGACCGCCATCCGGTCGCTCCGATCAGCACCACTACACAGACCATTTGGACCATCACTGGCACCCAGCCGTGCATCAACGACAGGCTCCCGAGCTGGTGTCGCAGCGGTGCGGCATCAGTGCTCCACACGGTGGCGGCGACTCCTCATCGTCGGTGTGCAAATTCCCACACGGTCTGTCGTCGGTTGCTGTGGACATGCCGGTAGCGCCGACGGGGATCCGCACGCCAGGCAACGCGTGCGATGCGGGTGCTCGCGGCCACCACGTGGCTGACACGCCCACGTTGCGGGTGCCGGGTATGCCGTGTTGGACATGGCCAGTTCACGCAAAGCGAACGATCGAAATCAGTCCGGCGACAAGGCAATACACGGCGAACGGCAGCAGCGTCCGGCTGTGGAAGTACCGGGTCAGAAAGCGCACCGAGACGTAGGCCGCCACCCCCGCGACGATCGCTCCCAGGAGAACCTGACCCAGTATTCCCTGGGCCGCCGGCCCGGCCAGGGTCGGCAGCTTGAGCACGCCTGCCGCCAAGATGATCGGCGTGGCGAGCAGAAAAGCGAACTTCGCCGCGTCCTCGTGGTCGAGCCCTCGAAGCAAACCGCCCACCATCGTCACGCCGGAGCGGCTGATCCCGGCTAGCAACGCCAGACTCTGCACCAGCCCGATCCCTCCCGCCTCCAGGTAGCTGAGCTCGTCGATGCTCCGCGTAGCACCTGTATCCGTTGCCGCCGCGTCTTGGCGTCGGCGCAGCAGTTCACCGCCGGCGAGGATGACGCCGTTGAGCGCTAAGAACACTGCGGCGGCCAACGGCGTGGCGAACAACGTGCGCAAGGGGTGTTCGAAGGCCAGGCCGATCAACCCGACCGGAATGGTGGCCGCGATCAGCAGCCACGCCAGGCGCTGCGAGGACGTCGCGATCTGGCGTGTCCGCAGTGAGGTGATCAGGGCCGCGACGATCCTGACCCAGTCGCTCCAGTAGAACACCAGCAGTGCCAGGGCCGTCGCGACGTGCAACGCGACGACAAACGCCAAATACGGGGTGCCACCGTCGGAGTTGCCTTGGGTGACCAATTCACTCCAGGTCCCGCCGATCCAGGCTGGCACCAGCACCGAATGGCCCAGGCTCGAAATCGGGAACAACTCCGTCACGCCCTGCAACGCACCAATCACCGCGGCCTGGGCATACGTCAACGCCGACATCACAATCCTCCGGTCAGGGGTGAGAGAGCCAGGTACCGCACAGGTCTCCCCGAGTGCACGCCGCCTCAGCGACGGCCCCACTATGACTGACATCGGCTGAGAATTCGCTGGCAAGTTCGCTCCCACGCCCGCGCGGTCACCGTCGTTCCCTTTATGTGGCGACCATCCGGGCCGAGATCACGGGAGACAGGACAGAGACCGCCACCTGCCACTTCCAAAGCGCTCGCGCGGCCACGACTGGAGTCCGGGCAGGCGCAGCGCACCGCGAGTATCGGCTGTGTCCATTCGCGTCGGCGGCGAGGTGATCACGCCACCGGTGTGTCGTCGGAGGGTGTTTCCACTGTGCACGCGTCGGACGCGTCCGCTGGCGAGCGCCGCGGCCAGCACAACACGGTCATCGCGGCGAGGAACACGATCAGGGATGTCCAGTCGTTGAGGCGCAGGCCCAGGAAGTGATTGGCGTGATCGACCCGCAGCGCCTCGATCGCACCGCGCCCCAGGGTGTAGGCGGCGACGTAGAGGGCGAACAGTTTGCCGCGGGACACCGTGAAGCGTCGGTCGACCCACAGCAGCAGCACCGCGACGGCGACGTTCCACAGCGATTCGTAGAGAAACGTGGGGTGATACAAGCCGATCGTGGGGGTGTCGAGCGGCCGGTGCGCAGGGTCGATCTGCAACGCCCACGGCAGCGTGGTGGGCCGACCGTAGAGTTCCTGGTTGAAATAATTGCCCCACCGCCCGATCGCTTGGGCCAGCACCAGTCCCGGAGCCAGCGCGTCACCGAAGTCCAGCAGGTTGATGCCTTTCCGGCGGCACCCGATCCAGGCGCCGACCGCGCCGAGCGCGACGGCCCCCCAAATCCCCAGGCCGCCGTCCCAGATGTAGAACGCCTTGATCGGATCCCTCCCTGGCAGGAAGTACAGCTCGGGATCGGTGATCACGTGATAGAGCCGGCCGCCCACGATGCCGAACGGGACCGCCCACATCGCGATGTCCATCACGTCGTCGGGATCACCGCCGCGGGCCTTCCAACGCCGTTGGGTCAGCCAGATCGCGACGACGATCCCGGCGATGATGCACAGCGCATACGCCCGGATCGGAATCGGGCCCAGATGCCACACGCCTTGGCTGGGGCTGGGTAGCGATGCCAGAAACATCGGTGCCTCTCGTCGTCGGCTTCCCCGACCGGTCGGGGAAGGGGTGGCAGCGCGTATCAATCACACCACCGCCCACATAGCGTGCCCCATCAAACCGACGGCATTCCCAGCGGTTTCACACCCCGGTGTCTGATGCCTCACGGCGGCTGACCCAATCATGGACCGCATGGGATCGGCGCAGCCTCCACAGGCCCTCAGCACGCCGCCGCGGACCGAACGTGTCCCCTCGCGCCGGGGAAGCCGACCTCGGTGGCGTCCCGTCGCCCTCGGAGGTGCAGTCCTGGTCACCGCTGGCGCGGTGGTCGCGTTCACCATCGTGGGCGCCCGCGACATCATGTGTGGGCAGCGCCAAAACCGGGCCACCTCGCTGCCGCTCGCGCCGCTCACGTCGTCGCTGCCCACCTCGGGTGTTGCCAGCGCCACCTGCGCGGCCTGGCCTCCGGCCAAGCACAGCATCGATGCGGTGTCCGTGCTGCCCGCAGGCTGGTACTGGAACCCGTCCGTCGCGCGATTAGACGTCGCCGACATGGCCGCCGCGGTGAACCTCGATCTCGATCACTTTCATTCGCAGATCGCGACCACTGATCCCGCCCTCATTGCGGGGGCAGCCCGATCCTATATTTCGGCCACACGAACCGAGCTGAGTACGTTGACCGACCACACCTTCGGCGACGCCGTGGCCGTGAGCGTGGCCTGGGCCCGTTCGGAGCTGAATCGGGCCTGCGGAATACCGAGTCATGGCACGGCGACGATCTGATTCCGTCGATGGCCCACCGCCATGTGCGGCCCCGACAGATCGAACGCAGGCTGTCGTGCCCGCCGTTCGCGTTGGCGGGGCCGGCCAGCCTAGGTAGAGGTATGCCATCGGGCCGGTGTCGCGCCGGGCGAGCTCCGCGCGGCGCGACGCCACCCGGCCCACCACCGACCAATGATGTGTGAGTTCGCGAAATTCGCTGCCGCCGGACGATATTCGCTGGGTGCGCGGCATCGTTCCGCGGAATCGACAGACGTCGGGGACTGAGCAATGACAGGTGCGGGCTGTGGCGGCAGGACGCTTGACACGACGTCGTTGGCCAAATCATCGGGGTCGACCGCCGATGCGCCGCGCGGCGGCGACGAGATCCATCGATGGATCTCACCCCTGCAGACTCTCCCGGTGACCTTCAGCATGCCTGTGGCCCTACCACATCTCCTCGCTCCATTCCCCTCCCGCTGGGAATGTAGGTGCCACCAGTCACATCACCTCGACTTTCAAGGGACGCTCAGCCTCCTGGCATCATCTCCGGTGGCGCATTCTGCACCGGCCCGGGACGCCGAAGTCTGGCCGCTGTCCCGCCGCGGCGGGTGCTGGCGGCGCGTTGGGGTCTGGCGGCGTAACTTCGGACGGGGGCGGCGGGGATGCTGCACACCCCGGCCGGCGCCGACGCCGACGTCGACCTCACTCCGACGCTGCTCGCCCGTTCCCTCGGCCCGGCGTTGGGTGCGATCGTCGGCGACATCCACCGCGACGCCGGCCTCCCGCTACACCTGGGCGTGGGCGTGCACGGCTGGACCGAAACACCCTCAGGGGTAGAGCTCACACTCGACGACGGCGAAACCCTCACTGCCGACGCCGCCGTCGTCGGCACCTACCCCCGCACCGACCTGCGGCGCGGCAGCGGACTAGACCTCACCGACGGCGTGCTGTGCACTCCCACCTGCCACGCCCAGACAGTCGACGGCAAGGCAGTGGAATCCGTTGTGGCAGAGATGATGTCACACGGTGGCCCAACGTGCGGTTCCACACCACACCACACCGCGGCGGGTCGAACACTGGATCAACGCCATCGAAATGGGTCAAGCCGCCGCCTCACCGCTCCTCGCCTGGTCCCAGGCCGGACGGCCGTTCACCTCGATCCCAAGGTTCTGGTCCCACCAGCACGGCGTCCGCATCCAATCCCTCGGAATGCCCACACTCGGAACCGACATGACCAATCCTGGACGGCACACCCGAGAGCCGGCGGTTCGTGGCCGGGTTCACCCGACCCTGCACCAGAGGGACCGATCCTCGTCGGCGCCGTCGCCGTCGGACTAATACTGGGTTTACTGGCTATCGAGCATTCGCATCTGCACGTGGGCGCCAGTTTCGCGGTGGGGTCGTCCTCGCGTTCCCGGGCGGTTTACGAATGCACAGGCACCACGTCACCGCCTCAGGCAGAGGATATTGCCGACAACGCGCCTGTGGCGCAACCGAACCGGCCTTCAAGTCGTTGATCCATCGCCTGAAGCTGGTTTAGCTCGGGTTTAGATCTCGCCACAGTTCCAGAGACTTGGCGTGAACGTCCCGTGCCGCACCCAGTGCCCCGTCCACGGCAGCCTGAGTCGCCTCAGTGTCCAGAGCCGCTAGACGGGCATCGCAGTCGGCACAGATCACTCATCGTGGTGATCGCCAACATCAGTGGCATGCGGCGACTCCGCCTGTGGGAGAGGAGATCCGACGGGTGCCGGTGCCGCGGGAGTGCCGATCGACTCGACGCTCGGTGGGGACATGGCCGGCTCTGGGTGTTCGTGATGTGCCTCTGCAGGTCCAACATTAGGACCGTGGTGGTCAGTTGCGGCGCCGGCCTGATCGGGATGGCCGTGCTGTAGACCAGAGGCCACACCGACCGTCGACGCCAGAGCGACGACGGCAGTTGCGCCGAGGAGCACGATCGCGTTCCCGAACGCTGGTATCGGTTCGCTGTGGTGGCCTCGGTACACCACCCAGCCGGCTGCCATCACGACATAGATTTGAAGCAGCAGAGCACAAAGGTCGGCGCCCTTGACGAGCTCGGGTTCTCCAGCGTGAGGGCCGAACGGCGCGCCCGCCGTCCGCGAAAGAGCCCACAGTGCGATGGCCCCGACATTGAGCATGATCCCCGCGGCAAGCACAGACGTCGTCATCCGAGCAAGGACTAGTCGCGCCCAGATCAGTTGGCACAAGGCGATCGAGAGAAAGAACAGGCCTGCCGGCACCCACTCTTGCCAATGCGTTGGCACCACCGCGAAGTGGACGATCGCCGCGCCGAACGAAGCTAGTGCGGCAAGCTTCACAGCCAGCCTGCTGTCCGTCCTCGTCGCTACTCTGGGCGCCACACGTCCGATGATGGCAGCCTTTGCTCGAACATCAACTGTGCGACACCGTATCTCAACTTGACCGAGATACCTCCGTCACCTGTTCACCGTCGCAATGGTGGCGTGTCTGCGCGGCCCTGGAGGGCGACCGATCGCTCACGGCGCGTCGGCCGCGCTCGGTGCCGGCAGTCGAAGTCGCTTGAGGGTCAACGCATTGACGGCAACGAGGATGCTGGAACCTGCCATCGTGATCGCGGCGATCTCCGGGCGCAACACCAGGCCGAACGCCGGCTCGAAGACGCCCGCGGCAATGGGTAGCGCCACGGAGTTGTAGCCGATCGCCCAGACGAGGTTCTGCTTCATCTTGCGGACCGTGCCCCTCCCGATCCGCAGCGCGACCGCCACGTCGAGCGGGTCCGAACGCATCAGGACCACATCGGCGGTTTCCACCGCGACATCGGTACCCGCGCCGATCGCAATTCCGAGGTCGGCTTGAGCCAACGCCGGCGCATCGTTGACACCGTCACCGACCATCGCCACCCGATGCCCGGCGTTCATGAGTGCGGTGACCTTCGCGGCCTTGTCGCCGGGCAACACGTCGGCGATCACCTCGGTGACCCCGATCTGCGCGGCGATCCGCTGCGCGGTGGCCGCGTTGTCTCCGGTGAGCATGACCACCTCGACTCCCATGGAGCGCAACTCTGCGACGGCGGCCGCAGAGGTGGGTCGCACCGCGTCGGCGATACCGATCACCGCCACCGCCCGCCCGTCGACCGCAGCAAGCACCGCCGTTCGACCCCCAGCGGCAAGTTCCTGCTGCCGGGGACCCAGGACGCCCAGGTCGATGCTCTCCGCAGTCATTAGTCGGGTGTTGCCGACCACGACCCGGTGACCATCCACGACCGCGATCGCGCCCTGCCCCGCCACGTTGGCGAAGTCGTGCACATCGAGGCGGCGTGCTCCGGCGGCGTCGGCGTGCTGCACCACCGCGGCCGCCAGCGGATGTTCCGAGTTGCGTTCGACCGCGGCGATCAGCGCCAGCGCCTCCGTCTCGGGTAGCCCGTCCACGATCAGGTCGGTCACCTCCGGGGCGCCCAGGGTCAGGGTGCCGGTCTTGTCCATGACCACGACGTCGATCTTCTTCGACGTCTCGATTGCGGTCGCGTTCTTGAACAACACTCCACGGGCAGCGCCCAAGCCGGTCCCGACCATGATCGCGGTCGGTGTGGCCAGCCCCAGCGCGTCGGGGCAGGTCACCACCACCACCGTGATCGCGAACAACAAGGCTTCGCTGACCGAGCGGCCCACCAGCAGCCACACCACGAAGGTGCCGACCCCGCCGAGCAGCGCCACCAGAACCAGCCAGAATGCGGCCCGGTCCGCCAGGCGCTGACCGGGTGCCTTGGAGTTCTGCGCCTCCTGCACCAGCTTCACGATTTGGGCCAGGGCGGTGTCCGCGCCGACCTTGGTGGCTCGGACCCGCAGTGTCCCAATGGTGTTGATGGTGGCCCCCACCACCTCATCGCCAGGACCCTTGTGAACCGGCAGGCTTTCTCCGGTCACCGTGGACTCGTCGACGTCGCTGTCGCCGTCCTCCACCACCCCGTCGACGGCGATCTTGGAACCGGGTCGAACCAACAACAAATCGCCCACCACGACCTGATCGGTGGGGATCTCCACCGACTCACCGTCGCGGAGCACGGTCGCCATGGGCGGGGCCAGCTTGAGCAGTGCACGGACGGCGTCGTTGGCGCCACCCCGTGCCCGCATCTCGAAGTAGTGACCGAGCAGCACGAACGCGGTCAGGATGGTCGCCGCTTCGTAGAAGACGTCGCCGCCCCCAGTCAGGGTGACCCCGACGGAGTACACCCAGCCGGCACCGACGGCGACCGCGACGAGCACCATCATGTCCAACGTGCGGGCACGTAGCGCCCGGTACGCGCCGGCGAAGAACACTTGCGCCGAGTAGAAGATCACCGGAACGCTCAGAATCAGCTGGAACACGTCGTCGCGCAGCCCGAACGGCGCGGCCACGGTGAACCCGAACACGTCGCGCCCGATCCGGGACCACAACGTGATCACCACACCGAACACCACCGCGACCAGGAAACGGTCCCGCATGTCGCGGATCATCGCGGCCATCGACATCTCACCGTGCCCGCCATGCCCCATCACCTCGGCCGGCGTCCCCGTCCGACCCGCACCCGCCACGGCGCTCGCGTCGTGGGCTGGATGGCTTGCGTGGTCGGCAGCTTCATCGGCGGTGCCGGGGGCCCGCTTCACGTCGCTGGCCGATACCGGCATGGCACACAGGTGATCCGGGACCGATTCACCCCGGCAGTGGTATCGGCACTCTCGAACCCAGCCAGCAAGGTCCTCCACCGTGGTGCGAGCCGGGTCGTAGCGCACAGTCACGGTCTGAGCGACCGGATTAGCCTCGGCGCCAACAACTCCCGGTCGCCGGCCAAGGACTGTCTCCACCACGTTCTTCTGAGTCGCCCACTGCACGCCGTCGAGTTCCAGCACCACTGTGCGTGTACCAGCACCTTCGATGCCCGTGTCCAACTCCTTCACCAGCGCCGCCCCCCATCCACCATCTCCCCGAACCGACCGGCTTCCACCAACCTCGTTGCAAGCTAGAACTCACCCGGACAGGCGGGGCTACGTTCGGGCCCTCAAGGAAGGTCATGATCCGCGTTGTGAATTCTGCGGTCGTCCTACGTATCAACCTAGTAGACAGCGGCTAGAAGGGTTAGCTGTTTACTGACGTTGCGTCGTAGATCGAGTGGCGGGCCGAACACCGCCGAAGTCTCGTCGTGGACCCGATAGCGGCGTTCCTGCGGATCTTCGGTAGAAATCACTTCCGCGGGACGCCCTCGGCCGCCGGCGTGTGGCCGGGTGGCGGCGGCTCAGACCACCCCTCACCACGAGAGGGCGACCGCGGAGGGCATCAAGATCGCGTGTCGTCGATACTGCCATCTCAGTTCAGGACAGAGGCTCGTTGGCCGATTTCCGTTATGGGCGCGGAGAACTGGGAACGGCTGGCGTTGCCGTCGGGGGCTGCTGCCGACCAGGCTCCATCATTCCGCCGGGCCCCATCCCACCGGGCCCCATCATTCCGCCGGGCCCCGTCCCACCGGGCCCCATCATTCCGCCGGGCCCCATCCCACCGGGCCCCATCATTCCGCCGGGCCCCATCCCACCGGGCCCCATCTGACCAGGCCCCATCGGTTGGCCGCCGTCCCGGTCCATCATGCCGTACCCGCCGCGATGCTGATCGCGGCCGAAGCCGCTGCCAGCGTGCACTCCGAGGACGAACCCCGAGAAGAAAATCACGGCGACGATGAAAACGACACCAGCGACGATGCCCACCACTGCCGCGACCCGGTTGACCTTGTTTGGCCGGTTACGCCGTGGCGTCTCTTCGGTAATCCGCCGATCCGGTGCCACGGCGGCCGGTTCGATTCGCGTCGAAGGTGTTTCAGGTGTTTCGGTCATGCTTCACCATTTCTCTGTGAGTTGAGCATCGGGTGCGCTTTCTGACAATGGATTACTGCGAAGGGTGCCGGTCACGGGCCAGCTGCGGGAAACTCTGACTAAAGCCGGCGATTACGCCGCCCACAGCCGGGAAGTCTTCAATTTCTCGCCGAGTTAGATGCTCAACGTGGTCCTCATGTTGATCTTAGCAATGCGCCAAAACCTTCATGGACCAACATTTTTCGAGCCTTCTCCCAGGATGCTTCGAACGCGGTATGCGGCCTTGTCAACAACGCGTGTCATCATTTCCCACCGCCAGAAGGCCCGGAGAGGATGAACCATTCAAAGTCGTTGAGCCGCAACGTCGTCCTCACCGCCCACGAAGTATGGCGTGGCGCTGCCGAAACTCGTCGGCGTCTATCTCGCCGCGAGCAAACCGTTCGGTGAGCAGATCCTCCGCGCGCGACGGACCGGAACCGTGCGCGTGCGAGTCAGTACTTCGTGGACCCGTCAGATACCGGACACTGACGACTATGACGGTGATCAACGCCGCCCAGAACAAGACCATCGCCAAGCTCATTAGGAGCCAGCCGCCCCAACCCCATCCGCCACTGCCGAACCACATCATCGTCTTTCGCCCTTCTCCGGAACAGTCGAACCCGAACCATCTACCAGGTTGCCCACGGCACGCCGATTCGGTGTAGTGCCAATGGTCCCCGTCGCAGAGTCCAAAGGACCTTGAAGCCCCGGAAGTGCCGGTGCTCGTCCGACCTTGGAAACGATTGAGCACCTGAAAGCACAGTTCCCGGCAAGCCGACGACGCGAATAGCTGTGAGCAGAAGGCCGCCGCTGTGCGCAGGACACGGACCCTGCGGAAGGAGTTCCGAATTGCGCATCCACGTCGTGACAACGGTGCCGGTGTGGGTGTGCGTTCATTGTGTACGACAGGCGCCGACAGCACGGCGCGAAGGCCCGTCGTGCGTGTCGAGATCCATCGAGACCGTCGTTTCCACGCCGTGTAGGACAAACGGATGACCATGGAGCTCGTTGTCCAGGATCTACGGGAAGCGCGACTTCGCGGCCCTTCCACAAGCGACGCAGCGAGCACCCCCGTTCAGCTGGAGTCAACTGAGCGTGTCGGGACCGGAAAGCGAGGTCCCACTCTTCGTGACGACGTGCCAACCTCCACAAAGCACGGAACATCGCTGAGAGGTATCCCCTTGAGATGTCGCGCGTCAGCGCTGACGCCGAAAATCGTCGAAACACCATCTACGTATCAAGGCCGTAGGATGAAGGCGGGCAGCGGCTAGCAATGTCCGCTAGCCCGAACACCACATAGACAAGGCAGCGCGCGGAGGTTCCAAGAATGCAAGCAATCGACAGCAAGGTCAGCGCCTCGGCCGTCGAGACGCTCCCTATGTTTCGGGCTTCATCGACGCCCCGCCACGCGGGGAACACAGAATGTCGCGATTCTCGGCAGGTCGGTTTCATTCTGACCCGCGAACGATTTCGCTTCTGGTCAAGGACAATTGCCATTTTCATATTGGCGGCCCTGGCGCTCACCGCATGCACCGTCGATGCCCCGCCGCCGATGCCGCCGGCTGCGCAGGTCATCTCCGAGAAGGGCGACCCGTACTCGAACCTGCTGGAGCCCAGGCTCGAAACATCGACGGCCGACGGAGCAGTCGGCGTCGAGGTGGACTCTCCGATCACCGTCCGAGCCAGCGCGGGGGTGTTGGGCGCGGTCAGCCTGACCAACGACAACGGCAAGGCGATCGCCGGCCACCTCAGCGACGACGGGCTGACATGGGCGACGGCGGAGCCGCTGGGCTACAACAAGCGCTACACGTTGCGGGCCGAAGCATTGGGATTGGCCGGCGCCACACACGACACGATGACGTTTCGGACCAGCTCGCCTGAAGACTTGACGATGCCCTACGTGCTACCCAACGACGGCGAGGTGGTGGGAGTTGGTCAGCCCGTGGCGATCCGGTTCGACGAGAACATTCTCGATCGGTCGGCAGCGGAGAAGGCCATCACCATTACGAGCCAACCTGCCGTCGAGGGCGCGTTCTACTGGCTCAGTGATCGCGAAGTCCGTTGGCGGCCCAAGGATTACTGGAAGCCAGGTACCACCGTCGTCGTCGCAGTGAACACCTACGGGGTGGATCTCGGTGACGGCCTGTTCGGGCAGGACGACGTCACCTCGCGCTTCACCGTGGGCGACGAGGTCATCGCGACTGCCGATGACACCACCAAGACGTTGACCGTCCGGGTCAACGGTGCGGTGGTCAAGACGATGCCGATCTCGATGGGCAAGAACAGTGCTCCGACCGACAACGGCACCTACGTGATCGGTGACCGCTATCGCGAGCTGGTCATGGATTCCTCCACCTACGGTGTCCCGGTGAATTCGGCGGAGGGCTACCGCCTCGAGGTGGAGTACGCCACCCAGATGTCCTACAGCGGCATCTACGTTCACGCCGCACCCTGGTCGGTGAACAGCCAGGGCCGAAGCAACGTCAGCCACGGCTGCCTCAACGTGAGCACCAGCAATGCTCAGTGGTTCTACGACAACACCAAGCGCGGCGACGTCGTCCAGGTCCTCAACACCGTCGGCCCGACGTTGCCGGGCACCGACGGCCTGGGCGATTGGAACATTCCCTGGGAGCAATGGCAGGCCGGGAACGCGGTCAGCCCAACCCAGTAGGGGTGAGGTTCAGGGTTTGATCAGCGCGTAATAGGCGTATCGGGCGTCCAAGCGGTTCCGCGGGACCAGGGTGATCAGCTTTGGTGTCAGCCCACAGTCGATCGCCCGCAGCCAGAACTCGTCGATACCGAAGGTCGTCATGTTGGCCAGGTTGCGACGGTAGTCGCGGCGATGACCGCGGGTACGGCGATCCGCGGTCCGGTACTTCACCTGGATCAAGGCCAGTCCACCGCTGACCAACAACCGCTCGGCGATCCGAACGATGCGAAGCGCCTCCTCCGGGCCTGCGGTGAGTTCGATAACGTAGAGGCACAGAAACGTGTCGCACGATCCTTCGCGGCCGTCCACGGCCCGCTCGGGGTTCGCGATGTCGACGTGCACCGGTTCGACGGAGGTCTGGCAGACCGCCCGGACCTGTCGCACGCACTCCGTGACACTCTCGGGTGCGATGTCTGCGGCCAGGAACGTCGAGGCGATCGGCGCGAACGCGACGGCGTTCGCACCGCCGCCGCAGCCCCACTCGATCACCCGACCGGGACCGGACGGCAGGTCGAGTCCCTTGGCGAACCGGTGAAAGATGTCGAGGTGGTTGCGACCGACCTCCAGCCACGCCTCGTCGCCAAGACCGGTGCGCCAGTGAGAGTCCGACGCCCACGCCTCACCCGACATTGCGGACCAGTAGGTGCGCGCGTCGGCGATCCTGCGGGAGATCCCCTGCCCGGGCACGGCTCGACCGGCGGCCTTCAAAACTCTGCGCACGCCGAGCATCTAGTACCGGCGCGCGTTGTGGAACGGCGACGAATCCACCGGCGCGACGCGAACCGGGGTGCCGTAGGTCGAGGCGTGCACCATCATTCCGTCCCCGATGTAGATCCCCGCATGCGACACGTCGGAGTAGAAGGTCACGATGTCCCCGGGCTGCAGGTCGTCTCGCGAGACCGGTTGACCGCCGGTGGCGAGCGACTGACTCGAATGCGGGAGCGACTTGCCGGTCTGCTGGAACGCCCACATGATCAGACCCGAACAGTCGAACGCGTTCGGCCCAGACCCACCCCACGAGTAGGGGGAGCCGATGCGGGTCAGGGCCGCTTGGACGACCGCCGCGTTCCCGGAGCCCCCACCCAACGGAGGTACCGCGTCGGGGGCGCTGACCTCGGCCGGCGGTGCACCGTCGATGGGTGGGACGATCTCGCCGCCGGCCAGCACCTCAGGCCCCGGCGCTGGTGCGTCGACGGGCGGTGGGAGGGCTGCGAGCGCGGCCCGCTGGTCGGGGGTCAGGGCGTCGTATCGGGCCTTGACCGCCACGATCTGCGACCGGAGTCGACTCTGCTTGGCCTGCAGTTCGGCGCGGACGGCGCTGGCCTGCTCAGCAGCAGTGCGCGCCTCGGAAGCCGATGTGGCCGAAGCCCTTTCCGCGGTGTCGGCCCGTGCGCGGGACTCGCGGAAGCGGCGCATCGTCGTGGCCATCTCGGTGCTCATGGCGTTCTTCACGGCGAGTTGGTCGATCAGCTGTTGCGGCGAATTCGCGGTCAGAATGCCCGTGAGCCCGTCGGTGGGTCCACCCATGTACTCGGCCGCGGCAACCTCGTCGACGGCCCCCTGATAGGTGGTGAGGTCGGCCCGGGCGGCCGTCACGGCGACGAGGTCATCGACGTTCCTTCGCTCGGCGACGTCCTGCGCCGCCCCCGCCGCATCGAGGCTGAGTTGTGCCGAATGCATGGCTTCGGTGGTCTGTTCGGCCTCCCGCGACAGTTCGTTTAGTTGGGCCAGCGCGTCGGCGGCGGGGTCGGCTCGCACATCGGCAGCGACGACACCGGTCGACAGGATGAGTATCGACAGGAGGGCGGCGACGAGACGATGGGATGGCGCAGTCACGCCGTGGACCACGGCGCGGACACACGAGGTCATGCTGCGTCGTGCATTGTCCTGCATCAGATCTGCCAGTCCTGGGTGCCGTCGTTCTGGTTGAAGGGCCCGATCGAGATCGCGGCTACTCCTATCGCGGCAGCGACCAACGCGCGCATGAACCGCGGCATCCTCATGACCTCCAGTTGACAACGTCGATCTGAGCCGAGGCCCGTCGACCCAGACTCACTGCCTACGAATGGCTTTGCCTACATCGGCGGCGGTGGCATCGGCATGGTGATGACCTCCGTTGCCGAACCGTGACCAAGAACCTACGCACTAAAGCAGTACGTTGCAACATAGTAGATATGTTTACTCCGCGCGATGAGTATCGCCGCGAACTGGTGCAGGTTGTCGTCGCCGGCCCGCGGGGGTCATGACGTGGCAAGCCGGTAGCCGCTTCCCCGCACCGTGGACACATACCGCGGGGCCGCCGGGTCGTCACCGAGCTTGCGGCGCAGCCCACCGATGTGTGCCTCGACGAGCGCCCGACTGATCGGACGCGAGTCACCCCACACCGCAGCCACCAGCTGCCGCCGGGTCAGAACGACACCGGGCCGTGCCGCCAGCGCCGCCAGCACGTCGAACTCGATCCGAGTGAGCGCCAACGGAATCCCGTCGGAATGTGCGCGGCGGCGAGGAACGTCGATGCGCAGACCGCTCGATGCTCGCGACGAACCCTTCACCGACGCGGCGGGCACCGTGTCCGGCATCGAACGCGGCCGGCGCATCATGGCGCGTAGACGTGCGACGAGTTCGCGTGGACTGATCGGGTCGGCGATGAATACGTCCGCCGCAACCGGTTCTCCGATGGCATCGAGGACGCGTTGACGCGCCGAGAGCACCACGAGGTAGGCGTTGGTCACCGAACGCAACTGGCGACACACCTCGAACGCGTCGAGTCCAGGGACCGCCAGATCGACCACGACGACGTCGGGGTCGTGGTCAAGCGCCGACTGGACCGTGTCATCGACGCTGCTGGTCACGTGAACAACGAACTGCTCCCGCTGCATGAAGTGGGCGAGGCTTCCCACGACGGGCCGGCGGTCGTCGACGACCACCGCCCGAAGGCGACCCGATCCCGGGATGGGTTCCGCCAAGGGACACTGCGCCGCCTGAGTCACACCGTCCGCCAATCCGTTTCCGGTTCAGCGCGTTTGGCCGCCCACGGCGAGGTCGACGGCGCAGCTGTTGGGCTCACTGGGGACCGCCGGGGTTCTGGTTCGGGATGTCGGTGATCGGCAGGTTTCGCGCAGGTGCGGGTGACGGCGTGGGCGGAAGGGCGGGGATCTGTTCGGTTGGGATGTCGGTGAGGTCATTGGCCGGCGGGCCGTTGACCCGGCTGCCGTAGCTGCTCCCAGGCTCGCGGGGGCCGAGCAGATGGCCGACGGTGACCAGGTGATAGCCGTTGGCCTTCAGCACCGGAATGAACTGCTCGACGAGGTCCACGGTGCTCGAGTAGGTGTCGTGCAGCAACACCACCGACCCGGGGGTGATCTGAGTCATCAGCATGTACCGGGTGGCGCCGGTGTTGGCGTCGTTGATCCAGTCGAAGGGGATGACATCCCAGTTGATGTCAGCCAGGCCTTGCCGTTTCGCTTCGGCGAGCACCGCATCATTGATCAAACCACCGGCGGTCCGCAACAGCACGGGCGCCCGACCGGTGGCGGCGGCAATGGCTGCGGTGCCCTTGGACAGCTGATCGGGAATGTCGGCGACCGGAACGGTGGACATGTTGGCGTGTTCCCAGGTGTGGTTGCCGATCTCCATCCCCGCATCGGCGATGCGTCGCGCGCTCGCCGGGTCGGCGGCAACCTTGTTGCCCACCAGGAAGAACGTGGCCTTCGCGTCGTCCCCGGTCAGGACTCGAAGGAGCCGGTCGGTGAACGGGGTGGGTCCGTCGTCGAAGGTCAGGGCCACGCACTTGGCGCGGGTGCAGTCGACCGTGTCCGGATCGGCGGATTGGCTTTTTAAAGCCACGACCATCAGCGCCCCGGTCAGGGTGACGACCGCGAGCAAGGCGGCCAATGGGAGCCACCGAATTCGATGCGAGCCGGCGTACCAGAGCCCGTCCTCACGCCGTGTCATCGGAAGCCCTTCTGTCCGTGGATCGCCGCGGTGCATTCAAGTGTGTCGGCATTGGGTTTGACACCCGGGTGGGTCTGCTCACGTCGTCATAATCGAGACCTAATGGCGACGGAGTCAGGTCGTGTAGTCGACACTGGTCATCATGCCGGCCTCTTGGTGATAGGTGTTGTGGCAGTGCATCATCCACACGCCAGGGTTGTCCGCGATGAACGTCGTGCTCACCGTTTGCTTCGGCAGCACGATCGCGGTGTCCTTGCGGGCACCCAGACTGCCGTCGGGTCGAACGATCTGAAACGTGTGTCCGTGCAGGTGCATCGGATGCCACATCGTCGTGGAATTGCGGAAGGTCAGGCTGACTCGTTGGCCCTGCTGAACCGTCATGGGTGGGGCGTCGGGGAAGGTGACCCCGTTGATCGACCAGTCGTAGGTCATCATGGACCCGGTCAGTTCCGCGGTCAGAGAGGTGTCGGGCGCACCGGCGGGAAACGATGCGGCTTCCGTAGCGGCGAACATCGCCGCCGTGCCGACGCGGCCAGTCATCTCGGGTGGCTGATATCCGGCGTAGGGTCCAGTGCCCGCGCCGGTGGACAGCAGAGCCCGCGCCAACCCGTTCTTCCCCTCGGGCATGGCCACGAGCGCAAAGACACCGTCGCCGGCGGTGATGATCGCGTCGTAGCGCTCACCCATCCCCAGCAGCAACGCGTCGACGTCGGCCGGGACGACCGGATATCCGTCGGTGTGGGTGACCGTCATGGAGTGGCCGGCCAGTGCGACGCGGAACGCGGTGTCCGACCCGGCATTGATGATCCGGAGCCGGATCCGCTGTCCAGGCCTGGCGGTGAACACCGTTGCTGCAGAGGGGATTCGGCCGTTGATCAAGGAGTAGGGGTAGTTCACGTCCCCGGCGTCCCCGCCGAGCAACGTGCTGGTGCCCACGCCCTCCATCGTGGGCATCGCACCCATGCCCGGCATGTCGTCGTGCGCACCAGATCCGCTGCCGGACAGATCGCTCCAGATCTGCTCGGGCGTCTTGCCGATCCCGTCGGTCCAGTCGTCGAGGACGACGATCCACTCCGCGTCGTAGTCGCCCGGCTCGTCGGGGTCGTCGACGATGAGCGGTAGGTACAAGCCTCGGTCGGCATCGAGGCCGGTGTGCGGGTGCGCCCAGTACGTTCCCGGATGTGGCACCGAGAAGCGGTAGGTGAAGTTACCTCCGGGCTCGACGTTGGGGGTGGCCGGGGAGGCGCCGTCCATGTCGTTGCGCAGAGCGACGCCGTGACAGTGCAGCGACGTTGGATGGGTGAGCTGGTTGACCAGGGTGATGGCGAGTTCGTCACCAACGTTGGCGCGGATGAGTGGGCCGGGAAGGTCGGTGCCGTAGGCCAGTGTGCTGGCGCGGGTGCCGCCCAGGTCGAGGACCGCGGGTTCGGCGGTGAGTGTCGTCGTCACGGTGCGTCCGGTGTGTGGCCGCGCGGCCTCGACGGTGTCGATGTCGGCCTGCCCGGTGGCGGAGGGACCAGGCGTCCTAGCGCAGCCGGGGAGCAGAATGCCGCCGGCGATGGTGGCTCCGGCGGCCAGGAGTTCCCGTCGGCTCAGGCGGAGCCGATGCGGCGCGGGTCGGGTCATGGCAGGTGCCGTTTCAGGGGTACGTCGGCCACGTCTCGGCCGGGGGTCGTCACGTGATTGTGCCGCGGGATTCTGTGTGCCATCAGTATTCGATGAGCCTGGTGACGTAGGGGGTCATGCCGCTGGTCCGCACGGGGGAGATCTTGACCGTCGACCCGGTGTAGGGCGCTTCCAGCATCTGGCCGTTGCCCAGGTACATGGCTTCGTGCTGGCTGGCGCTGGGCCCGTAGAAGATGAGGTCGCCGCGCCGCATTTGCGATGAGGGGATCTTGCGGCCGGCGTTGTATTGCGAACCCGAGTAGTGGTCGAGCTTGATGCCTACTCCGGCGAAGGCGTACAGGTAGAGCCCCGAGCAGTCGAACCCGACCGTTCCCGCGCCCTGGTCGATGCCCCTGGAAGGGCCGTTGGCGTTCCCGCCGCCCCATGAGTAGGGCACGCCGAGCTGCGACATCGCGCGACGGATGACGTATTCGGACGCTTGGCGTCCATACACCCGCGGGATGCGTCCGTTGGTGATGCCAGGGTCGGCGGCCGCGCTGGCCCGGGGCAGGATTCCGATCGTGGTCAAGAACTTGCGGCCCAGGTCGGCGGTGAGTTGCGCTGACGTGGACGAGATCTGAAGCACCATGTTGATGATGGCGACGGGATCACCGGCAACGATCGCGCTGGGCACCATGGGCAGCGTGGTGTCCCACTGGCTGATACCGGAGGGCGCCGCAGCCGCGGAAGCGTGCGGGGTCGCCCGGTCCCAGTCGGCGGCGGCAGTGGGCTCGGTGGGCGGCCCGATCGCCGTCCCGGTGCGGTTCGACGTCACAGTCCCGCTCGCGGTTGGCCGGATGCGAGCCGCGTCCAGCCGGGCCCGGGCCGTTCGGCGCTGCTCGGCGACCTGATCCACCTCGGCCTGCTGGGCACCGAACTGGCGTTGCGTCTCGGTCAACGTCCTGACCGCGGCGTCCATGCTGGTTCGGGCCTGCGCCGCAGCCTCGTCTGCTCGTCGTCGAGCGGCCCGAGCCTCAGATTCCTCGTTGGCCGCCGCGGTGCGCGCCCGCGCAAGGTCGGCCCTGGTCTTCTCGAAGCTGATCTGCAGCGCCTGGCCCGTACCGGCGGCACCGATGACGTCCTGAGGACTGGCCGCCGTCAGATAGGAATCGGACGGGCCGTTGACGTAGGCCGCGGCAGCGAAGGTGTCGAACCGCTGCTGCGCCGTGGCGATGGCAGTGTTGGCCTCGCGCACTGCGCGCTGGCTGGTCTCCACGTCGCGGCGTGCCCTCTCGGCCGCGTCGCGCGCAGTCTGAACCTCGGCAATCGCCTTGTTCACACCTTCCTGGTGATCCTGAATCTGGGCACCAAGGTGCTGCAGCCGTTGATCCGCCTCGGCTACCCGGACGATCAACGCGGACACCGTTTCGGCACCCCCGCTGACTGGTCCCGGTTCCCCGCGCGCAGGGATGGGGGCAATCACCAAGGCCACCATGGCGGCGGCGGCGACCATCGACACGGTGCGGCTCGGGTTCCACCTGTTTGCCATCGTCTGTGGTCTCCCTACGACTCGGACCGCGTCCACGTCCCGGCGATCTCTTCGTGCATTCACAACCCCGCACTGCTACGCATGTCGGTAGTACGTAGTAGGGCCGTACGTATTTGGACCGTACATCACGCCGGCCCGGCGATGCGTTTGGTCACGGACTTTGGATCCGTGATGTGCAGAGCTGTAACGGTTTCGAGACATTGGCGTGCCGCAGATTGGCTCGCCGACCTTGGGGGCCTAGATTGGCTTCAGCTGTCCGACCTCGCAGCCGGTGCGAGACGTCGCCGTCGACCAGCAGGAGTGTGCCGTGCGAGTTCGGGGTTTCGGAGAACTCGAGGCCGTCGTCATGGACCGAGTATGGGATCGCGCCGAGGTCTGCACGGTCCGCGACGTCTTCGACGAACTCGCCGCAGACCGGGTGATCGCCTACACCACCGTGCTCTCGACGATGGACAATCTGCACCGCAAGGGGTGGCTGGAACGCGAACGGGTCGGCAAGGCTTACCACTACCGTCCCGCGATGACCCGGGAAGAGCATTCCGCCAAGTTGATGCGCAACGCCTTTGAATCCGGTGGGGACACCAACCTGGTGCTGTCGCACTTCCTCGATCAGATGAACGACGCCGAATCGGCGCAGGTCAAGTCCACCCTTCGCCGCTTCATCAATCGTCGGGCCAGCTCATGAGTGTCGCGGCGGGCCTCCTGCTGTACGCCGCGGTGATGAGTTGGTGGGGTCCCCGCGTGCTGGCCAAGATCACCACTCGCGGAATCAACCCACTCCTTGGCGTGACCGCCTGGCTCACCGCGATCGTCGGCGTCCTGGGTGCCTGGGCGGCAGCGATGATCGTGTTGGCGCTCGACGCCGCGGACGCCCTCTCCAACAGTGTCGTCAGGACGATGTGTCTGGAGTTCCTCGGCCACCTCGGCCAGATCGACATGGCGCGCCCCGTCGCGGCGACCATCGCCGTCGTCCTCATCGGCACGTCCCTGGCGTTGTCGCTCGTGTTCGGTCTGCGCATCGTCGCGACGCTGCGCACGCTCCGGACGACCAGCCAGGAACACGCCATGGCAGCCCGCGTCGTCGGTCGGCCCACCGCATGGCGCGACGTGTTCGTCGTCGACGCCGACCAGGCCGCGGCCTACTGCGTATCAGGGCGTCCGCGCGCCATCGTCGTCACCAGCGCGGCGCTGGCAAGCCTCGAAGACGACCAACTGGCCGCCGTGCTGGCCCATGAGTACGCACACCTGACCGGTCGCCACCACCAGCTGTTGATGGTGTTGCGTGCCGCCGCCGCCGGACTGCCCTCGCTGCCGCTGCTGGCCGCCGGGCCCGACGCGGTGTCACGGCTTCTGGAGATGAACGCCGACGACAGCGCGGCTCGCCGCCACGGCCGGCACCCCCTGCTGTGCGGCATGGCGGCGCTCGTCGGCCGGCCCACGGTTCCAGCGGCAGCCCTCGGCGCAGCCCACACCGCCGTACTCGACCGCGCAGCCCGCCTGGCTGCGCCCGCTCCTGCCGGTGTGCGGTGGCGCGATCGGGTCACGCTGTGGGCGGCGATCAGCTTGACGATCGCGGTCCCGGTCTTCACCAGCGCGCTCTGCCACCACTGACGAAAGCCCCAAGGCTGAAAATATACCCCTTAGGGGTATGAGCTCCGGTGCCGTATGCTGGCAGCCGTGATGAACGCGCGTGGTGTGGCACCGTTGCCCGCCGTTGCGCGACTCCTGCTCCTGGTGGTCCTGCTGGGTGGAATCGTCACCATGCACGCCGTGACGTTCACACTCGGCCACGACCACGACGCGCAGCCCGCGATGGCGGCGACGAGCCAGCATCACACCGCCAGTGGGCACGCCGCCCCGGCGTCCTCGCCCTGCGACGGCGACGACTGCGGCCAGCAACACACCGGGCTGCATGGCTGCGTCTTCATCATGACTGCCATCGCGATCATCGCCGGTCTGGCGATGCTGTGCTGGATCGGAACCCGCAACGCAGTGCTCATCGCGCCGAAGATTCGGCGCAGTAACCGCCGCCGTCAACGTGCACCCCCCTGGACCGTCCTAACCCTTCACCAACTGTCGATTCTGCGGGTCTGACAGGTAGTCACGCGTGGCCGCTCACGACGAGCAGGTCACCCATCGACACCTGTCCTCATTCACCCCTCATCGACAATTCGTAAAGGAAACCAGTCATGTTCAGTTCCACCATCGCCGTCAGGTCCACCGTCCTCGCAGCCGCCGTCGCGGCAGCCCTGACCGTCGCCGGCTGTACCGACACCGCATCCGACACCTCGGCATCCCCGACCGTCTCCAGTTCCACCGGGATGAGCGGATCGATGCCCGGAATGGATCACGGCGGCTCGTCGGCGTCAGCGGCGCCGAGTGCCACCCGCACCGACTTCAACGACGCCGACGTGATGTTCTTGCAGATGATGTACCCCCATCACGCGCAGGCCGTCGACATGGCCAAGCTCGTGCCGAGCCGATCCCAGAATCAGCAGGTCATCACGCTGGCTCAGAACATCGAGAAGGCTCAAGGGCCCGAGATGACGCAGATGACCGGCCTGCTCACGAGTTTCGGCAAGCCGGCGCCGTCGACGGAGATGTCCGGTCATGACATGCCCGGGATGGCAGGCATGCCAGGGATGATGTCCGCAGAGCAGATGACCAACCTGACGGGGCTGTCGGGCAAGGCGTTCGACCAGGTGTGGCTGCAGATGATGATCGACCATCACAGCGGCGCCATCGACATGTCCGCCACCGAGCTGCGCGACGGCACCAACCCGGATGCCAAGAAGCTGGCCCAGGCCATCATCGCCAATCAGCAGGCGGAGATCACCCAAATGCGGGGCATGCTCGGGAGCTAACCCTCGGCGACCGACGAGGGGTGCTCGGCGGACAACCGTCCGCCGAGCACCCTGCGGCCCGTGTCTTCGAGCCTGACGACGGCACCCATGGGGGCGCAACTAGCCGGTGATCGCTCGACCAGGCCAGAAACCACGATCGCACCTGCACGTCTCAACGGCTTCCGACGTATCAGTCGAGCGCGCACCGCAAATCGAGCCAGCGGCTCTTCAGGTAACCCCGGAATTCCACGTCGCTGAACGCCGCACGCCGCCACCGGCTGCCCGTCACCCTTGACGACTTGATACCCCTTAGGGGTATAGTCAGTGTCATACCCCCTGGGGGTACACGACGAGAACGGATCATCCCATGGAACACGCCGCACCCGGATACCTCCAGTCCAAGGACGCCCACCTCAAACGCCTCAGCCGCATCGAAGGACAGGTTCGCGGGTTAGCGCGGATGGTGGAGAACGACAGTTACTGCATCGACGTCCTCACCCAGATCTCGGCCGCCACCAAGGCCCTGGAATCCGTGGCGCTCGCGCTCCTCGACGAGCACCTCACCCATTGCGTCAGCGCCGCGGTCCAACAAGGCGGCGACATCGCTGATCAAAAAATCAGCGAGGCGTCGGCGGCCATCGCCCGCCTCGTCCGCTCCTGACCAAACCGTTCTCCCACAACCCGCTTCACCACAAGAAGGACGTCGCATGACCAACCTGGACCTACGCGAACCGCTGCCGCTGCTACAAACCGAAGACAGCAGCTGCGGGTGCTGCGCGCCCCACACCACGTCCGTCCCGACAACTCCGGCCACGGGAACCCGGGACAGCACCGTCACCGCGTTCGCCGTCACCGGAATGACCTGCGGCCATTGCGTCATCGCCGTGACCGAAGAAATCTCCGCAATGCCCGGCGTCACCGACGTGACCGTCGACCTCGCACCGGGAGCCACGTCAACGGTGCGAGTCACCAGCACCGCCGGCATCACCGGTGAGCAGATCGCCTCCGCTCTCGACGAGGCCGGCGACTACCACCTCGCCGCCACTGATTGACCCGTTCAGCGACCGCACCCGCGTTCGCACCCACGAAGGGACAGGACATGAGCACCACCGATCACATCGCTGACCTCGCACTGCCGCGCAGTATCGAGCTGTCGATCGGCGGCATGACCTGCGCGTCGTGCGCGGCCCGGATCGAAAAGAAACTCAACAAACTCGACGGCGTCAGCGCCACCGTCAACTACGCCACCGAAAAGGCCAAGATCAGCTACCCGGACTCCGTGGAGCCCGCCGATCTGATCGCCACCGTCGCGGCCACCGGCTACACGGCAACGGCACCCACCACGACATCCCACGAACCCGACGCCGACGCCGACGCCGTGCAGACTGCACCCGATGAGACTGCCGCGTTGCGAACCCGCCTGCTGGTCTCACTGGTGCTGACCGTTCCGGTCATCACGTTGTCGATGATCCCGATCCTGCAGTTCACCAACTGGCAGTGGCTCGCCCTGACGCTCGCCTCGCCCGTCGTGGTGTGGGGTGCGCTGCCGTTCCACCGCGCCGCCTGGGCCAACGCCCGCCACGGCGCCGCCACCATGGACACCCTGATATCCCTGGGCGTCGGCGCCGCCTACCTATGGTCACTGTGGGCGCTGTTCCTCGGACACGCCGGCATGCCCGGCATGCGCATGACGTTCACCCTCCTGCCCGACACAGCGTCGGGTGCCGAACACATCTACCTCGAAGTCGCCGCCGCCGTCACCGTCTTCATCCTGGCCGGCCGCTACTTCGAAGCCCGCGCCAAGTCACAGTCCGGCGCCGCCCTGAGGGCGCTGCTCGACATGGGCGCCAAGGACGTCGCCGTGATGCGCGGCGGCACCGAAACCCGCATCCCCACAGCACAACTCGCGGTCGGCGACATGTTCATCGTGCGACCCGGGGAGAAGATCGCCACCGACGGGGTCATCACCGAGGGCGCCTCGGCGGTCGACGCCTCGATGCTCACCGGCGAGCCAGTGCCCGTCGAAGTCCGCCCCGGCGACCACGTCACCGGAGCCACCGTCAACGCGGGCGGTCGACTCGTCGTCGAGGCCACCCGCATCGGCGCCGACACCCAACTCGCCCAAATGGCGCGCCTCGTCGAGGACGCCCAAAACGGAAAGGCCTCCGTCCAACGCCTCGCCGACCGGGTCTCAGCCGTCTTCGTCCCCATCGTCATCGCCCTCTCGGTGGTGACGCTGGCAGCGTGGCTAGCCACGGGTCACCCAGCCACTGCTGCATTCACCGCCGCCGTCGCGGTCCTGATCATCGCCTGCCCCTGCGCCCTGGGCCTGGCCACACCGACCGCCCTACTCGTCGGCACCGGCCGCGGCGCCCAACTCGGCATCCTCATCAAGGGACCGCAAGTCCTGGAGTCCACCCGCCGCGTCGACACCGTCGTGCTCGACAAGACCGGCACCGTCACCACCGGCCGCATGAGCCTAATCGGCGTGCACCCCGGCGACGGAGAAACCGCCGCCCAGGCCCTCACCCTCGCCGGAGCACTCGAGGACGCCTCCCAGCACCCGATCGGCCACGCGATCGCAGCAGCCGCCGCACCCACCGACGGGACGACGCTGCCCCCGGTCGAGAGCTTCGCCACCCACGACGGCCACGGAGTCAGCGGTGTCGTCGACGGGCACGCCGTGCTCGTGGGGCGGCGCAGCTGGCTCACCGACGACTGGTCGCTCACCACCCCCACAGTCCTGCTCGACGCCGCCGAGGCAGCCGAGGAACGCGGCCACACCCCGGTGTGGGTGGCCTGGGACGGAGCGGTGCGCGCCGTGATCGTCGTCGCGGACACAGTCAAGGACACCTCGGCCGACGCGATCAGTCAGCTACGAGGGCTCGGTCTGCGCCCCGTCCTCCTGACAGGTGACAACCGACGCGCCGCCCATGCGGTCGCAGCCCAGGTCGGCATCGACGCGAGCGACGTCATCGCCGAGGTCCTGCCGGCCGACAAGGTGAACGTCGTCAAGGACCTGCAGGCCCGGGGGCACATCGTGGCGATGGTCGGCGACGGCGTCAACGACGCGGCCGCACTCGTTCAGGCCGATCTGGGACTGGCCATGGGCACCGGCACCGACGTCGCCGTCGAGGCGTCGGACCTGACGCTGGTTCGCGGTGATCTGCGTGCCGCCGCCGACGCCATCCGCTTGTCCCGCGCCACGTTGAAGACCATCAAGGGCAATCTCTTTTGGGCATTCGCCTACAACGTCGCCGCGATACCGCTGGCAGCGCTGGGACTGCTCAACCCACTGATCGCCGGCGCCGCCATGGCGTTCAGTTCGATCTTCGTGGTCAGTAACAGTCTGCGATTGCGCCGCTTCGCCACCACCGCGAACAACCAGACACCGGCACCTGCCACGGGCACCACGCCCACGCGTGCACCGGCCGCGACCACCCGGTAGACGGCCGCTGCCAACGCTGTCATGACCGAGCAGCCCTGGGAGGGATCGGCCCTCCTGCGTCCCGGCGCGTTGGCGTTCACCGGGACCATCGGCGTCACCGACCCCCACGCCCATCACGCCGTCCAGATCATGACCGCACCCACGGTGATGACCATCGTGGACGGCAACGACGCCCGCCACCGCGGCACCACGGTCATCGTGCCCGCCGATGCAACGCATCGAATCGACACCGGTGCGGCACAGGGCGCCCTGGTGTTCCTGGATCCCGAGTCGACCGCCGGCCGCGCGGCCCACCACCGCAGCATCCACCACGGATGGACCAGCGGACCCGTCCTGAGCCACACCCGTGAGCGCCCCCTGGGCGCGGTGGTGACCGACCTGATCAGCCAACTGACACCCGTTCCCGCCGGACCAGTCCCGCAACGGCACCCCGCCGTCAGCGCCGCGCTGGACCTGTTGGCGACTCCCACCGGCCCGGGCGCGGTGCGCGGCACCGAGGTGGCCGCTCAGGTCGGCATCTCGGCCAGCCGGTTGACGCACCTCTTCACCGACGAGGTCGGAATCCCGTTGCGCCGCTACGTGTTGTGGCGGCGATTGCACATCGCCATCACCCGGGTTCAGGCCGGCGATGATCTGACCGGCGCCGCCCACGCCGCCGGCTTCGCCGACAGTGCCCATCTCAGTCGAACATGTCGCGACACCTTCGGATTGCCGCCCTCGCTGCTGAGTAGACACATACGTTGGGACATCGACACCAGGGTCTAGCCGAAACGTTCAAGCCCGAACACCCCAGTGGCGCCGACCATTCAGGGATGCACAACCTCACCGGCACCGCCATCCGCGCGATCACCCGCTACGGCTACGTCCCGTTCATGCTGCTCGGCCTCAACGGAACCGCGATCGCCCTGACCGTTGCCGGCACCCCCAAGTTCTGGCTCCTGGCCGTTCTGGCTGTTGCCATCGCGACGTCATTCCTGGCCGAAAGGGTCATCCCCTACGACCGCAGCTGGAACCACGACCGCGCTGACAGTGCCCGCGACCGCGTCCACGCCGCAGTCAACGAGGCACTCATCCTGACCAGCGTCACCGCAATCCCACTGCTGGCAGGGATCATTCCGGCTCCCGAGATCTGGCCCAGCAGTTGGCCATTCATTGCTCAAGTATCGGCCGCCATCCTCGTCGCAGACCTCGGCATCACCCTGGTCCACCGGGCCAGCCACCACGTCGGGATGCTGTGGCGCTTGCACGCCGTGCACCACAGCATCACCCGCATGTACGGCCTCAACGGCCTCATGAAGCACCCGCTGCACCAAAGCGTCGAGATGACTGCGGGAGTGGCCCCGCTCATCCTGATCGGACTTCCCGTCGACGTCGCATCGGTGCTCGCCCTCGCCGTCGCCATCCAACTGCTCCTGCAGCACTCCAACGCCGACTACCGCATCGGCCCCGCCAAGCACCTACTCGCACTCAACGAAGGTCACCGCTTCCACCACCTCAAATGGGCCGGCGTCGGCGACGTCAACTTCGGACTATTCACCCTGCTCTGGGACCACCTGATGCACACCCATGCCTACGACCCGGCCCGCCGCTTCGACTCCACCCAACTCGGCATCGCCGCCAAGCCGCACTTCCCTTCCGGCTACCTGCAGCAGATGAGGTACCCATTCACCGCTGACGGCCGGTGCGACTCCGCGTCGGCCGCCACGCCGTCCAGCCCGGCGGTCAACACGACTCACTGATCCCGGCTTCGAGTGGGAGCTTCCAATCCGCGTCACAGTCATATGAGGAAGCAACACCACTCGGCCGGCAGCGCCAAAAGGCCCATGCGCGCAACGAATTACACAACTGTTCTTCTGTTACTGCTGTTAACAGAGGGGCTGATGTGATGTACGTTCGAGCTATATCGGCTGTTGCTACGTACGGAGATAGTCCGTAGACATGCAGCTCGGTGCATGCGCCGGGCGGCAGTCATCGCCTGACGGGGCCGCGGCCGCCTTCAGAAGGAGAACCGAACTCGATGCCCTCCCAACCTCGAGCCAGCATCCTTCGTCGGCGTGTCGGCGAGTCGCCGACGGCGGGAAGCGCAAGGCGACGTCGCTCTGGCTTCACCCGTCTACTCCTCATCGGATCTGCCGTGTCAGCGATCGTCCTCGCCACGCCCGCCCACGCCGAACCCGTCAGCCCATGGGATCCGTCGCTGCCAAGCGTTCTGAGCGCCGGAGCCCCGGGTGATCCGCTCGCCATCGCCAACGCCTCACTCCAAGCCAGCGCCAACGCGGCAAAAACCACCATGGACATGGGACGAAAGTTCTTGAGCAGCCTAGGCCTGACCAGTCCAGCGACCGATCCAAGCTCCGGCCTGAGCGGAAACCGGGTCTACGGCGCACAAGCCATCGAATACGTGATCCGCCGAGCCGGATCCCAGCGTGGTGTTCCCTACTCATGGGGCGGAGGTAGCCTCAACGGGCCGAGCCGTGGAATCGACTCTGGCGCAGGCACTGTCGGATTCGACTGCTCGGGCCTGACCCGCTACGCCTTCGCAGGTGTCGGCATTCTGCTTCCCCGCTACTCCGGCGCTCAATACGACGCCGGCCGAAAGGTTCCCCCATCGCAAGCCAAACGGGGCGACCTCTTGTTCTGGGGTCCCTCGGGAGGCCAGCACGAAGCCCTCTATCTGGGCGGCGGCCAGATGCTCGAGGCCCAACAAACCGGGGTGCCGGTGAAGGTCTCGCCCGTGCGCACCGGCGGGATGACCCCGTACGTAACCCGCATCATTGAGAGTTAGCGGCCGGCGATGATGCAGACCTCATCGCCAGACCGCTTCGGTGCCCCTCCCTAGTTCAGGTGCTGCTGATGGTGTCGTGAGCGTGCGCGGACAGAACGTGCCCAACGGCCTCGACGACGTCGGGGCCGATTTCGTTCAGCGCATCACCGACGACCAACCAGTTCTCCGTAGCGTCGAGGTCGACGTACCGGAAGACCTGCTCGAAGGCGAACACCGGCATGAGCGTGATCGTCGTAGTGCCCGGATTCTCCGGCCTGGAGAATTCCACCCGGGCCAGCACCGATCCCTTCGCGACGACTCCCTGGTTGACCGAGGAGACCACACCACCGGGAGGCTCGGGATCGACGCTGACACCGCCCATGTCGACCTGGCTGTTGGCCACGATGTTGAGCAGCTGGTGCTTGTCGGTGTTGGACAGGAACTGCAGGATGTGCAGCGGATGCAGCGTCCCGGTGCCGGCGGCGTTGAACGGTTGATTGCTTCTGATCACCTCAAACACCGTCGGCCCGTACCAATCTCGGCGCTTCTTCGCCCACGTGGTGGAGCTCTTCTCCGTCGAGCGCAGCGGAAACGCCACCTCGGTCGGTCTCTCCTGTCGGATGTGTTGCGGTGTGATCGCCCACACGGCGTGGTCCAGAGCGGCTCGCAGGTTGTGCACGAAGTCCCCCATGAGCAGCGCCGACTCGGTGTAATCGAGATCCGACTCCAGCGCCCACTCCGCCCACGTCCTTCGCGAGGCGTGATCGGTGCGATTGTCCCGCCGGCTGTACTGCCGCTCGACCGCCTGTTGCTCGGCGAGCACGTCGCGCAGGCGATCTCTGATCTCGAACCCATGCTCCAGCTTGTGGAAGGCCGAGGACCCGACCAGCTCCGGGTCCCAGGTGCCGTCCGCCATCAGATCCCCCCGCCGCGCTCGACGTCCTGGGCATCGGCCATCTCCGCTGCAACCTGCTCGACGACGCTGACGATGCCCTGCATTGCCTCGGCACGGGTGGGAGCCAGCCAGGACAGCGACGGGAACTCGGCGACGAGTCCGACGAATTCGTTGTCCTCGGGCGACCATTCGACCCGGTAGGCGTAGTCCATGCTGAAGTCCCTCAAGAGAGTCGGTGATTGAGTTCCGCCGACCGCTCGGCAACCGTTCTAGCGATCTCGGCAACCCGCTTGCGCCGCAGATGTTCCCGGACGGTGGTGACGATGAACTCCGCGCGCTCCCGCGGGTTGGTGCCGTAGCTTTCGGCCGCGATCGTGCCGGTGGCGATGACGTCGCCCTCGATGATCTGGTGCTGCCGGTAGCGGGTGGTGCCGTCGTCGTGGGTGCCGTCCACGACCCGCATGGAGTGTCCGCTCGGGTGCAGGTCGATCTCGATGTCCCACTCGGTGTCGCGCTCACGGAAGTAAAAGCTGTGCCCGTCGACCTCGCCCTTCCACTGCTCGGGTGCGTAGCCGCCGTGGTCGTGGACCACGACGCCCGACTGATCGGCCAGCCACGCCTGCAGGTCGGCCTCGTCGGCCTGCTGGGCACCCTGGAGCCGCCGTCCCTCGGAGGTCTGCCAGAACTCGTTCATGTCGTCGAGAAACACCCGGAATGTGGCTCCTGAACGCCATCGGCCGGGGTGGGGTGCATCCGCTTCGTCAGGCATCGGCGGTCACCTCTCCGGGTCGAGCAGGGCGCGGGCGTCTTTGATCAGCAGCAGCAGGTGCATGTGTTAGCTCGAAACTCGAAGTGGGCGTAGAACGCGCGATTGTTTTCGAAGCAGCTTGCCATCGCGTCCAGGGTGATCAACACCGATTTTCCGACTCGCTCACCGTGCTCTCGCGGCGGTCTGACCTCAAATGAAGCCGGACGGGCCGCATCGTCAGGGCGAACTCGGCTCATTCAGCGAGCGCAAGCCAGCACCCTTCTTGGCCATTCGATCAAGCTTGCCCTGAAGCCTGGCCCGGTCCCGAATGCTGACTTGAAGTTGTTCGGCCAGCGCCTGGACGACGGCTTCGAGATCCTTGCGCTTGTCCCGCGCCTCCTCGTACTTGCGTTCCGCATTCAGAACTCGTTCATGCATCGCGTTGAGCTTCTTGCTCCACTGATGTTCTTGCGGGGTGACGACCTCGTCCTGTTTGGCGACGGCCCGGTCCATCCAGTCGGCCAGATCGCTGAGCGCGCCACGCACAAGCCGGGTGCGCCCAACTCCTGACTCATTGGCCAGTGCCACGACACTTCGCTTGCCCCGATTGATCGGCTTGGGCGCCGGTTCGCCCGTGAGTAGACTGCGCATCGCGATCAGGACGGCCTTCCGCGTAGGGTTGCGTTCCGCATTGACGTCGTCGTCGGTCGGAGGCCAATCGCGCTCCGCTATCGGCGTTTCGGTACCGGATGTCATGCCAGATCGCCCTCTTCAGGAACATTCGTTGCGTCCGTCGGCCCTGAGCTCTGCGGCTTGTTCTTCTCCGAAGCACGGGCCGCTTTGGCATCCTCCGCGGACATGATCGTCAGCAACGGCAATGCCGAGGTCTCGTGTTCGGCGATATGCTCTTCGAGGTGCCGAATCCGGTTGCCGATCCGCGCCGCCAAGATCGGATTCACGTTGTGTAGTCGATCTCGGAGCTGGGCAGCCTCTTTCTTGTCCTCCGCAACCGTGGTGTCGGTGTAAACCCTGCTGCCGCAATAAGTCTTGCAGTCGTTCCGATTGGGCTCACCGTCGTTTTCCCGTGAGCATGCCATTGTTTCTGGCTTCATCGGATCGGCGAGGCACAGACACGCATGACCAGGGTTGTCCCGGACGGCCATGTCCGGGTCGCTGCGCAGTCGCCGCTCTTCCTTCTTCGATAGCTCAGCATAAGTGCCGGGAAACTGGTTGACGGCGAACCTATTGAGAGCGTTTCCGAGTCGTTTGGCCGCTGGGCCGGATACCTTCATTCCGGTCTTGGCTGCGTTCGCGTGGTCCTGAAGAGTGTTGTACAAGGCAGACGTACGTTCTTGGTCCATGGTCGCTGCAATGCCCGAAGTCATCGTGGACCCATAGCCGTCAGTGGTCGTCGACAACATGTGGCCGAACTGGACGCCTGCTGCGAGGAGCCCTTCTGGTTGATTCACGATGTGCCAACAGACGCTGCGCCGGAAGCGGTCGAGAGTGACCGGCCCGCTTGGATCAACCGAAATGTGGTGACTCGGATGAAGTTCGAGTGTAATCACCAACTCGTTGGCGTACGCGATGAGCTCTTTGAGCCATCGGCTCATCGACTCACTGGTCACGCTGCGGTCCCTCTCCATCGGACGTTTAGGCTGGTTTGGGGTGTTGGGGTGCTCGATCAGCTGATCCGACCCCGCAGCTGCGGCAAGGCTTTCGAGCGCCACGATTGCGTCCGCGCCGGGCTTGATAGTTGCCCATACCCACGGCTTTCCGTGGGGGTCTTGCTGATCATTCTCATCACAGACGGCTTTGTACATTCGCCCGTCGATCCGATAAGAGTGGGCGCTGTCAGGGCGGCTCACCGTCCGGAGTACGCCGCGCGGGAGCTTTCTGCATTCCTCTCCCCGCATTCCCGTGCAGCTGCAAATCAGCACCGCCGCAGCAGCTCGGAGTATTCTTGGCAATCTGCCGGAGCGTATGTCCCTGTAGTCCAGGAACGGCAACCAGGGACGTCCTTCAATTGTGCATGAGACTGGAACCGGAATCGGTTGCGGAACGGTGGGATCAAGAACGTAATTACCGCCACGACGACGGCGCCAATACCCAAAGTCTTTACCGTGAATTATTCCGGTCCCTAGAGCGGTCAAGTACTCAGCAGCAACTCGCCCATCTCCATTTTGGGGCACCACCCCGTCGTGGGATGCCACCCATTTCTGAACGGCATCGAGCCCAGCTGATGAGCTTTCAGGGGGCTGAGGGCGGCTCGCTGCGATGTCTACCCATGCGACACCAGCAACAATGTCAGGGGCGCATTGGACAATTTGCCGGGACCACCAGAGAAGCGGTGCAAACGTATCAGGGGCGATGATGGCTTTACTGTTGTCACCGGCACGTTCGCGGGAACGTCTGCCAAGGTCCTTCGCGAACCATCTTGGCTGGACCATGCGGTCAGCTTGCGGCAGATAGACCGCTAGATGAGCTATGGCACCGATTCTGCCCAGGTCATTTTCCATTGATGACCGGCTGAGTCTGGCTTCCTCAGCAAGCAGATCTGTGGCGTAGGAGTCGAGCAGGTCGCCGGTAACGTCGCTGAGTCGAGCAACCCCCTCTTGGCCGAGGTATTGGCCGAAGTGACGGAAGGCTCCGAAACGTTGGGCAATCGACGACGCCGCTGGCCATTGTCGAGCAGTAGTGTCAGCGAGGTGCGAGACCGGTGTCGGCCTATTGATGGACAGCCACACGATCCGTTTGAAGGAATTCACAAGGTGGGCAGGAAAAGAAAACTGCTGCTCGACGCCTCCACCGCCGGGTAGCCATCGAAGAGTCTGCAGTTCCCCGCGAGGTGCACCCATCGGCCGCAGAGACCAGACGCCGTCAGAGAACTTATTCATGGGAAGATCGGGACGCTTGAGTCGCAGTTGATGCACGATCACAGGCCCGGATTCGACAACAGCCCAATCGACTGTGTCCATGTCGCCTAGAAAGGCAAAATCCATCGAGTCGGCCATGGGATCGCTCATGTGTACTTCCCATTCAGCAGCAGAGTAATTTCGGCTCGGTCCACATCTGTGATCGCCCCGTCAGCAACTCGGTATTCATCGGCGGCAATCAGGGTGCGGTCGTCGAGAAGGGAGATGAGGCACCCATAGGCCATAGCGCGGAAGTCGGTCCAATCGGGTCCATCGGTCGAGGCAATAGCCTCCAGCTGATGGCGCAATTCGATGAGCCGAGGGAGGTGGCGAGGCGTGGCAAAAGCATGGGTGCATTGCAGGCACAACAGAAAGTCGTCGCCGCAGGGCTTGCCAGTCAAGGGGTGGTGTTCGAAGTCCACGCAACCACCGATAGTCGTGTCGGTGTCGGCTGACGTGTCCGCACGTTCAAATCTCATTTTGAGATGGGCCTCGGCGTTCTCGATCACCGCCCAAAGGCCTGTCTCAACGGCCTCGGTCATCAGCCGTTCCCGTTCGCCTTCTGATGCTGCGACGTAAAGGGTGGACCACGTTGCGCGCGAATGCCCTTGAGGCGTCCGGTCAACGAGGACACGCACCGTTTTACGAATGCGATTGAACGAGATCGGCACGTCCTCGTTTGGCCACCAATTTAGCCTGTTCTTCCTATGGATTTCAGTGTGCCGCAGACCAATCTGAGGGCAGTCTCTTCGGCCGCCCCTTCCCGGCCAGTAGACGATGAGACGGTCAGCGCCCGGAAGATCGTGCGCGGCTAAAAAGTCACGGGCCGGTTGCGTCATCTCGATGATTCTCGTCATCGCGCGGCGCGCATTCTTCGGGATCACGTGCGCGTCGTACTGGTCGCTGTGCCGACGCCTCTTCTCATCTTCTACGGTCAGTATCTCCTCCGCGACGCCGAGCCCCGGAGCGCCAGACGGGACCTTCCGCTCGTTGATCTGCGTGAAATTCGCTCCTTCCAGGCACGCAATGAGAACAGCGATAGCCACCGCGCCTTCGTAACTCACGAACAGCATCGGTCGCCCACGGGTGACGCCCGACGATCTGTTGTCATGTACTGGTATACCTAACGCGTTGCGCGCAGAATCAGATTGAGGTGCGCCCGTCGCGGCCAGTTCACCAAGGGCGTCTGCCCGAGCCAAATTTTGAGGTGAGAGCCTCTGGTAATGAGACTGTTTCAATAGCAACAAGTTTGGATGGATGCGTCGAAACTCCGCATTGACGGCCGCCGCCGCCGCCTCTCGAATTGTCTCAAATACATCGATCTCTAGGGGCTGAGACTCGTCACTCTCCCTCTTCGGTAGCCGCCGTTCCAGATTTTTCGGCAAGTCCGGGTGGAGCCGATGAGGATAACGCCGAAGCACCTGCCGCAGTGTGCCCAGGTTCTTGCGTCGGCTGTTGTTCTTGGTAGGGCTTTTTCCCAGGTGAAGCAGGTAGGTGTTCCATCGATTGGGGCTCAACTCGCTTAAGCTGCGGACGTCGTTGTCGCCACACCATCGCGCGAACTCCTTGATGATGACGTAGTTGCCCCGCGCCGTGTATGCGCTCTTCCAAGTTCCGTTCGCTCCGGTGAGAGCTTCAACTGCATCGGCAAGCTGAACCCGCAGCACTGCATCACACGACCAACTCGAGAAGTCAAGCACCACAGGCGAATATGATCCATGGAGGGAAGCGACGATCACCTCGGGATTCTCGCGACGAGTGACGATGCCGTCCTCCGAAGTGCGGCGCTGACCTGCAGTCATGCGCCATCCCCGGTCAGATCCCGAATCTCCGAAAGTTCCTGCGCGAAGGACGACACCATGTCGCGAATCGTTGTGCCGGCGTTTAAGGAACCAAACAAGCGATCGAATCGAAGTCGCTGCACGCGAGGCAAATAGGTGTTCCGCGTCGTCTCAACGGACTTATGCCCCAACACGTCTTTAACCGTTCGGAATACCTCGTCGTACCTCGTACCGTCTCCGTATGCGACGTCCTCGTTCCACCCATGCATTGCATCAAGGCGCTGGTGCAATCTGACAGTTAGCGCCAGCGCGAAACTGAACCGAAGAGAATGTGGCGTCACGGTCAGTTCGTCAGTTGCCGCGCCGCCAGTCGCTTCAACTGCCGCCCAAAGCCGGTCATTGGCCGCATCGAATACCCCGATCCACGACTCATGGTGATACGGCGTTCCGCCTTCATTGAGCCACAATGCCATCGGCTCAGGCCGTCCGTCGCGCAGCCAGAACAGGCGCCGCCGGGTGGCTGACTTCATGGTGTTCAGAGACATAACGACCCCGTCATCTTGAACGACTTCGAATGTGCCCTTTCGAGCGCGTCGAACCTCCGTTACCCAGATGATGTCGTCAATGGCGTCGTAGCGTCCTTCGCGTATCGCCCGCCGAACGGCAGCGGCCCGGCCAACTTTCACATAAGTGCTCAGCGTCCGACTTACGGTCGGAGCCGAGTACCACATCCGCGCCTTGCTGTACTTGGCGATCGCCGCAGGCAACTTCGCCTCGATTACGCCTTCCGTCGGTAGTTCTGCCAGCAAGAGCGAACCCGCTTCCTGCACGCGTAAGCCAGTCGAATAGACGAAGTCAGTAAAGACTGTGTTGCGCAACGAATTACGGACACGGCATGATTTGTCCTCACCAGCCGTGCGCCACTGATTCGGACCGACACGTTCGATCCCGCGACCGCGCAGCCCGACGTCACGCCACAGCCTGTACGTCCCCGGGACGATCCACCGATCCCGCTCCTGGCGCACGAGTACCTCGTTCGCCCTCCCACCGGGCACCCTCGTCGCACCCCGCCCACCTGGCACTGGGTTCGACTCGATTGAGGGGCCGTTCGGCCCGATAGGAATCTTGCGGCTCACCGCCCAGTCGTACAAGTCCCTTAGCGCAAAGACCGCCTTGTTCCATGTGGACCCCGCCACCGTGTCAGCGAACTGATGGTGATCGGTTCGCCGGATCTTGTAGTCAATGAAGTCGTCTTCCGTTGCTTCCAGCCACATCAGGGGATCAGCCTGACGTCCGAGGAAGCCGCACCACATCGCAATCTCCAGCGCATAGGTCCTGCGAGACAACAGGTCCAGTGAAGTGAACTTCGGGCACGAAGTGAAATAGAGGACTAGCCATTCGTCGAGTTCGCCCTTGTCGGATAGCAAGATCGGCGTCCCCTTGACGATTCCCAGGGGGTATTCGCTAGCACTTGCCAGACGGTGGGCATCCAGCACGGTGGAGTACCCCGTCGGCCAAGTCTCCCGCCGTGATGTTGTCAGAACTGTCCACGTCTTTGCTGGTGCGGCAGCGGTGAGCACCCCCACAACGTAGGCCGGATCCCGAGTTGATCCCGCCCGACACGCCCGCACATAGCCACTTCCTAGAGAACCCGCGCGGGTAGGGCAGATCAGCCAACCCACGTTCCTCGTCGGTACGTACCATCTCCAGCAGCGGCTGCAGCGAATGCGGCGTGTCGTCGATATCCGCCCAGGGATCGTCGCGCTGGGCTACCAGGGCCGCGACCGTCGCGATGGTGTAGTCGTCGGGGTCGGCGTCGGCCAGCTCGGCCCAGGTGAGTGGCATCGACACCGTGGCGATCGGGGTCTTGCGTACCGAATAGGCCGAAGCGAAGGTGCGGTCCCGGGCGTTCTGGTTGTAATCGATGAAAAGCCGCTTGCCACGCTCTTCTTTCCACCACGAGGTGGTCACCGCGTCGGGTGCGCGGCGTTCCACCTCCCGGGCGAGGGCGATACCGGCCCGGCGCACCGCGATGAAATCCCAGTCGGGCTTGATCCGGATGAACACGTGCACACCCCGTCCACCCGAGGTCTTCGGATA
The DNA here is from genome assembly GCF_011758805.1 of Mycolicibacterium fluoranthenivorans. Lineage (NCBI taxonomy): Bacteria > Bacillati > Actinomycetota > Actinomycetes > Mycobacteriales > Mycobacteriaceae > Mycobacterium > Mycolicibacterium fluoranthenivorans. The sequence goes on from NZ_JAANOW010000003.1 coordinate 617,733, forward strand.
CCCGATGTAGCCGAGCTCGTCGAGGACGGGTTTGAGCACCTCGACGGCGATCCGGCGGGCATCGGCGAAGTCGGTGCCCGGCTGTGGATCGAGATCCACCCGTAGCTCGTCGGGATGCTCGGTGTCCGGGCAGCGGACCTGCCACGGATGCAACGTCACCGTGCCCATCTGGGCGGCCCAGATGATCGCGGACGGGTGGGTGACCTTCAAGGCGTCCGCGGTCCGTCCGGACGGGAACGTCACCGTGCAGGTCTGCAGGTAGTCGGGATGTTTCTGCGGGATGCGCTTCTGGTATATCTCCTCGCCCTCGATACCGTCGGGGAAACGCTGCAGATGCGTGGGCCGGTCCTTCAGCAGCGCGACCATCCGGTCGGCCACGGCCAGGTAGTGGTTGACGACATCGCGCTTGGTGTAGCCCGGCTCGGGGAAGTACACCTTGCCGGGGCTGGTCAGCCGGACGGCGACACCGTCGACGTCGAGTTCTTCCGCGGGAGTGGCCATCAACCCATTCTCCTGTCGCTTCGCTCATCCTGGTCCCCCAGGACGTCGTGCAGGTCATAGATCAGCGGGGTGTCCAATTGCGCGAAGGTGCAACTCGACGGTTCGCGGTCCGGCCGCCAGCGCAGGAATTTCACCGCATGCCGGAATCGCTGCCCATGGGAGGCACTGCCCTCCATCTGGTCATAGGCCACCTCGCACACCCGCTCGGGGCGGACGGGGATCCAGCGTTTGTCCGCCGCCGAGTTCCAGCGGCTGGGGTCGCCGTCGCGGACTTCATCGCCCTCACGCAGCGGTTCCAGATCGGCCAGCAGCGTCAGCCGGTCCTTGGCGGTGAACGAGGCGGCACCGCCGACCATCTGCAGTTCGCCGTCATCGCGATACAGCCCGAGCAGGATGGAGCCGACGCCCGCGCCGCTCTTGTGGATCCGGTACCCGAGCGCCACGCAGTCGGCATCACGGTGGTGTTTGATCTTCACCATCTCGCGCTTGCCCGGTAGGTACGGCCCCTCCAGACGCTTGGCGATCACACCGTCCAGCCCGGCACCTTCGAAGGTGTCCAGCCACTGGGCGCCGACGGCGGGATCGGCGGTGGTGCGGGTGACATGGCACCACTTCTTCTCCGCGTCCTTCTCCGAGATCGCCGCCAGCAGTGCCACCCGACGGTCCCGAAACGGCTCGGCGAGCAGCGAGCGGTCACCGAGCGCCAACGCATCGAAACCGATGAAATGCGCCGGGGTCTGCTCGGCCAGCATCTTGATCCGGCTGGCCGCCGGGTGGATGCGCTGGCTCAACGACTCCCAGTCCAGTCGGATGCGTCCGTCGACCTCCCTGGGTACGACCACTTCACCGTCCAGCACGCACCGGTAGGCGAGTTCGTCGCGCAGCGCATCGAGCAGCTCGGGAAAGTACCGGCCGAGCTCCTTCCCGCTACGCGACTGCAGGACCACCTCGTCACCATCGCGAAAGGCCAGCGCCCGGAAACCATCCCACTTCGGCTCGAACGACCACACCCCGGCCTCGTCGGGAACTTTCCCGGCGGCTTTGGCCAGCATCGGGTCGACGGGCGGCAACACGGGTAGATCCACGATTCCCATACTCGTGCAGACCGCCGAGCGGGGACAATGTCATCGCGGGCTGCGGAGGGCGGCCGTATTCGTCGGTACACCCGCGTAACGCTCGACGCGTTGGCGTGCACTCATCTCGGTAGTCCTCGGCGGAACCACCGCCGCGGGAGCCAAAGGAGATCGTCATGAGCACTGTCATCCCCGAGACCGCCAACGAGGCATCCACACCAGAGGTCGTTGCCACCTGGATAGGCGACGCCCTGGCCCGCTACGGGCTCGCCACCGTGCTCGCATGGATCGGGCTGCTGAAGTTCACCTCCTACGAAGCTCAAGGTATCCAACCGCTGGTCGCCAACAGCCCCTTCATGAGCTGGTTGTATCAGGTGTTCTCTGAGACGACGTTCTCGACGATTCTCGGCATCATCGAGGTGACTGCCGCAGTCCTGCTCGCCGTCAAGCCGTGGTGGCCGAGATGGTCACTGGTGGGCAGCGTGATGTCCATCGGTTTGTTCGTGGCCACCATCAGCTTCCTGTTCACCACCCCGGGGATCGGGGAAGAGGCCGCGGGCGGGTTCCCCCTCCTCTCGATGACCGGCCAGTTCCTGATCAAAGACGTCGCCCTACTGGGGATCTCGGTCTGGACGCTCGCAGATGCGTTACGCGCCGCGCGGATTGCCCACCAAGCGTGAGGGGTCGGGGTTTGACTCGCGTGCGCCGTTCATCGCTGCACGCCCCGAAGCCGCCCGAGCGACTTCGACCACCCCCGAAATCCCGCTGAGGGATACGATCTTGACCGTCATGGCCAGAACAGCGAGCGATGAAGAAGATCTGGTGGCCGCGCTCAAGGACGGCGATCTGTCGGCCTTCACCTCCCTCGTGGACCGCCATGCCCCGGCAATGCTGCGGGTTGCGCAAGGGTATGTGCCCAGCCGCGAAATCGCCGAAGAGGTCGTGCAGGAGACGTGGATTGCGCTGCTGAAGGGCATCGCTTCCTTCGAGGGCCGATCCTCCCTGCGCACTTGGCTTTTCACGGTATTGATCAACATCGCCAAACGCCGCGGCATGCGCGAGCGTCGCGACGCCGACATGACAGTGATGGCCTTCACCGGCGGCACCGTGGACCCGTCGCGCTTCCGCGATGGCGACGATCCGTACCCGGGACACTGGAGACCCGACGAAGCCCCGTCTCCGTTCCCGGACACGCCGGAGGGCTCTGTGCTCGGTAAGGAACTGATGGGGCTTGCGCGACAGGAACTCGACAGACTGCCCGAGCGCCAACGTGTGGTCGTGACCATGCGCGACATGCTCGGACTGGACTCGGCAGAGGTGCGCGAACTGCTCGACATCAGCGTAGCCAACCAACGAGTCCTCCTCCATCGAGGTCGTGCTGCCATCAGGCAGGCCCTCGAGGACTATCTGAAGGAAATGCCATGACAACCGGGCCGATGGACTGCAACGAACTCGTTGAACTGGTCACGGGGTACCTCGATGGTTCCCTCGATCTTGACCAACGGGCGCGATTCGACGTCCACTTGCTCGAATGCGACGGTTGTGCCAACTACCTTCGGCAATTCCGGAGCACCGTCGCGATCGTCGGCACGATTCCCGCCGGGGAGCTCGACCCGACGTTTCGCGAGCGGCTCATCGAGGCGTTCAAGGACTGGACCTAGCCGTTCTGCCTCGCCGAGGCCTGCAGCATGCACTTATCCACCGCTGCAACGGATTTTGCGCGTCCCCTGTTCGTGCGTCGCGCACCCTGGCGATCGCCTCCGGATGGTCGAAGTGCTCCTCGACGGTGACAACCCGTATGCGGCTACCCTGCGACCGCATCCGGTGAAGTCTCCCGCGGTGTCGGCCACGGTGCCGGCACCGGGCGCGGGCGCACCCGCAGCGGCCACCAGAACCAGCGACCGAGCAACGCGGCCAGCGACGGGGTCATCAGCGAGCGGACCACCAGGGTGTCGAACAGCAAGCCCAGACCGATGGTGGTGCCGACTTGGCCGATCACGATCAGATCGCTGACAGCCATCGAGATCATCGTGAAGGCGAACACCAGCCCCGCAGCGGTGACCACCGATCCGGTGCCGGCCATGGACCGGATGATCCCGGTGCGCAGCCCCGCGTGGATCTCCTCCTTCATCCGGGATACCAACAGCAGGTTGTAGTCGGCCCCGACGGCGAGCAGCACGATGACCGACATCGGAAGCACCATCCAGTGCAACGGGATACCGACCAGGTGCTGCCAGATGAGCACCGAGAGTCCGAACGATGCTCCGAGACTCAGGACCACGGTGCCGACGATGACGGCCGCGGCCGCGACCGCGCGGGTCAGCACCACCATGATCAGGAAGATCAGGATCAGGGAGGCGACCGCCGCGATGAGCAGGTCGTAGTCCGCGCCGGTCTGCATGTCCTTGTACATGGCAGCGGTGCCACCGACGTAAACCGTCGAGCCCTCCAGCGGGGTGCCCTTGATGGCGTCGGCGGCCGCGATCTTGAGCGGTTCGATATGCGAGGTGCCTTCCTCGCTCAGCGGATCACCCTGATGAAAGACGGTGAACCGCACGGCATGTCCGTCTGGTGACATGAACAGCTTGATACCGCGCTGGAAGTCGGCCGTACCGAACGCCTCCGGCGGCAGATAGAAGTTGTCGTCGTTGCGCGACGCGTCGAACGCCTGTCCCATCGCCGTCTGGTTGTTCTGGTTGGCGATGTTCTGATCCTGCTGGGCCTTCTGCGCTTGATACTGGTTGAGCAGGTACTGCTTCTGGTTCTTCATCGTCTGGATCATCGCGGGCATCACGGCGGCCATCTGCGGTGTCAGCTCAGCCATCCGGTTCAGATCGGGCACGATGTCCTGGAAGTCGTCGGACATCTTGTTGATGCCGTCCAGAGCATCGAAGATCGACCGCACCGACCAGCACATCGGGATGTCGTAGCAGTGCGGCTCCCAGTAGAGGTAATTGCGGATCGGACGGAAGAAGTCGTCGAAGTCGGCGAGATGGTCACGTACATCGTTGATATCGGTCGAGGTGGTCCCCATCTTGTCGGCCATCCTGCGGGTCACCTCGGCCAACTGCAGGGTGATGTGGTAGAGCTGCTCCTGCGAGTCGATGCTCGTCTGCATCTCGTTGGCCTGCTTCAACGTATTGTCCAGCACGGTCTGCTGGTAATCGTTGTTCATCAGAGTGCTTGTGCCGCTTTGGCTCATCGAGTATGCCAGGGAGGCATGCTCGATCGGCTTGCCGTCCGGTCGGGTGATGGTCTGCACCTGGGCGATACCGTGTACGCGCACCATCGCCTTGGCGATCTTGTCGATGATCAGGAAGTCGGCGGGGTTGCGCAGATCGTGATCCGCCTCCACCATCACCAGTTCCGGGTTCATCTTCGCTTCGGAGAAGTGCCGAGTGGCCGCGGCCATACCGACATTCGCCGGGATATCGGCGGGCAGGAAGATCCGGTCGTTGTAGGTGGTGTGGTAGCCGGGCAGTGTCAGGAGGCCGACGAGGGCAAGCACCACGGCCATCACCAGGACGGCGCCGGGCCACCGGACGATACCCGCACCGATGCGGCGCCAGCCGCGCGCGCGGTCCATCCGCTTGGGGTCCAACACCTTCCCGAATCGGGTGACGAGCGAGATGAGCGCGGGACCCATGGTGAGTGCGGCGGCGACCACGATCGCCATACCGATGGACAGCGGAATGCCCATGGTCTGGAAGTACGGCAACCGGGTGAAGTGCAGGCACAGCGTGGCGCCCGCGATGGTCATGCCGGAGGCCAGCACCACATGGGCGGTGCCGTGAAACATGGTGTAGTAGGCCGATTCCTTGTCCTCACCGGCGCGTCGCGCCTCCTGATATCGGCCTATCAGGAAGATGGCGTAGTCGGTGGCCGCGGCGATCGCCAGCGTCACCACCATGTTGGTGGCGAACGTGGTGAGTCCGAACACGTTGTGGTAGCCCAGGAATGCGATGATGCCGCGCGCCGAGGACAGCCCGACCACGACCATGAACAGCGTGATGAGCACCGTGACGATGGAGCGGTAGACGATCAGCAGCATGACCGTGATCACGGCGAACGTCAGCATCTCGATCGTCTCCATGCTGGCGTCACCGACGGCGTTCTGGTCCGTGGTGGTGGCGGCCGGCCCGGTCACGTACGCCTTGACACCGTTGGGCGCCGGGGTGTTGTTGACGATGTCGCGGACGGCGCCGACGGATTCGTTGGCCAGCGCCTCGCCCTGGTCACCCGCGATGTACACCTGCACGTAGGCGGCTTTGCCATCGATGCTCTGTGCACCGGCCGCGGTCAGGGTGTCACCCCAGAAATCCTGCACGTGCTGAACGTGTGTGGTGTCCGCGCGGAGTTTGCGAACCATCTCGTCGTAGAACGAGTGTGCGTCGGCGCCCAACTTGTCCTGACCTTCCAGGACGATCATCACCGAGCTGCTGGTGTCGTACTCGTCGAACACCTTGCCGACGTGCTTGGTGGCGATCAGCGCGGGTGCGTCGTTGGGGCTCATCGACACCGCGCGCATCTTGCCGACTTCTTCGAGCTGGGGCACCACGGTGTTCAGCAGCCCGACAATGACGAGCCAGCCCAGCACGATCGGGATGGCGAAGGCGCGGATGAACCGGGGCAACCAGGGCCGGGCGGCGTGCCGCGCGGGTGGGAGGGCTTCGGTCGGGGTGTCGTCGCTCAGAATCGTCATGCTGCCTTCACCAGGCAGAACGTCGCGGCATTCACGCCTTGTGCCGTCCTCTCGTCTTTGACCTCGCCGTCGACGGTGACGCGGCAGCCGATCGAACTGCCGTCGCTCTGGGCGAGGAGATTGGGCTGGACTGACGGGATGGTCGTCTCCAGCCGGATGGACCAGGGCAGCGGCGCTTCGGTGCGCTGCGGTAGCCCCTTGAGATCCGTGTAGTTGATGGTCGCCGTGGTTCCCGTGCCGAAGACCTCGTACACGACGACCTTCGGGTTGAACTTCTCGGCGGTATCCGACCCGACCGGAGTCACCACCGCGCCATCAGAACCGAAGACCGATCGCAGGTGAGTGACGCTCAGCACGCCGACCGCGAGGGCCACCACCATGAGAGCGGGCAGCCAGATGCGCTTGAGTACCGCAATCAAGGTCAAGCCTTTCCACGAATGACAGCCGCAGGTCAGGCGACGACGGATGACCTAGGAAGGCAATCTAAGTGCCTAAGTGGATAGAGTCAATCCACTTATTGGCATACGTAAGGCACGTCACTAATGTGGGTCGCGTGATTGACAAACCATGCCGGGGGCTGCGCAAGGACGCGGAGCGCAATCGGCAGCGCGTCCTCGAGGCGGCGCGCGAACTGTTCGCCGAGCGCGGACTCGAAGCCACCCTCAACGACGTGGCCCACTACGCCCACGTCGGCGTGGGCACCGTCTACCGCCGATTCGCCACCAAAGAGGATCTCCTCGACGCGATCTTCGAGGACAGCATCGACCAGATCGTCAGTTTCGCCGAAGATGCTTTCCGCCATGAAGATTCCTGGGAAGGCTTCGTGTGGTTCGTCGAGCAGCTGTGTGAACTGACCGCCACCGACCGGGGCCTGCGCGAGATGGTCTACAGCAAGGCCTATGGCGGCTACCGGGTCGAGTGCGCGAAACTGCGGCTCGACCCGCCGATCTCGAAGCTGGTGGAGCGCGCCCGCAAGGACGGACACCTGCGGCCCGATATCGCGCCCACCGACATGCCGGTCATCAGCCTGCTCGCGGGCACCGTCAGCGAATGGGCCGGGCATGTCGAGCCCCAGCTGTGGCGCCGCTACGTGGCGCTGCTGCTGGACGGGATGCGTCACCGGGAGGGCCGGCCGGAGTTGGCCGTCGCCGCACTCGGTGAGGAACAGATGGACGCCGCCATGCGCGGCTGGCGTCCGGCGGGAGACTGCTAGTCCAATCCGGCAATGATGCTCTGCAGGTCGATTGCCGCGGGTTGCTCCAACTGAGCGAAGGTACAGGACCCGGGATCACGATCCGGCCGCCAGCGATTGAATTGAGCTGTGTGCCTGAATCTTTCGCCTTCCATATAGTCGTAGCGCACTTCCACCACCCACTCGGGCCGAAGCGGGACGAACGACAGATCCTTGGCCCCGCCCCCCGCGTTCCACCGGGAGCCACCCCCGTGCCGGCGCGCGAGCTCCGGGTCGGCCGCCACCTGAGCCGCCCAATTCCACGGGTGTCCATCGAACGTGGTGACCAGCGGCTGCAGTTCGGTGAGGAGCCGGCGCCTGGTGGCCATCGGGAAGGCTCCGATCACCCCGACCGATGCCAGACTCCCGTCCTCCTTGTAGAGACCCAGCAGCAGTGAGCCGACGGCATCGGTGCCGGATTTGTGCAGTCGATAGCCGGCCACCACACAATCGGCTGTGCGCTGATGTTTGATCTTGAACATCACCCGCTTGTCCGGGAGATAGCCGATCGACGCCGGTTTGGCGATGATCCCGTCCAGCCCGGCACCCTCGAACTCCGTGAACCACCGCTGCGCCGTATCGATATCGGTGGTTGCCGGGGTGAGGTGGAAACGCGGCCCGGCCTGACGCATCACTTTCTCCAGACGCGCACGGCGTTCCCCGAACGGATGCTCCATGAGGTTCTCCGCACCGACCGCCAGCAGGTCGAACGCGATGAACGAGGCCCTGGTCTTGGCGGCCAGGAGCCGGACCCGGCTGTCCGCCGGATGGATACGTTGTTGCAGCGCTTCGAAATCGAGCCCATCCTTCGTGGCGACGACGATCTCGCCGTCGAGCACGCAGTTGTCCGGTAGTTCACGTCTGGCCGCCTCGACGAGCTCCGGGAAATAGCGGGTCAGCGGCCGCTCATTGCGGCTGCCGAACACGATATCGTCGCCGTCGCGGAAGCAGATCGATCGGAAACCGTCCCACTTCGGTTCGTAGATCGCATCCGGCGGGATTGCGGCGACCGCCTTGGCCAGCATCGGCTTGATCGGCGGCACCACTGGCAAGGTCATATGCCGAACAGTAAATCACTTGACCTCAACAGAGGTTGATGTTGAAAGCTGTACTCATTCCAGTGAGGAGGCAACCATGCGACAGATCCGCGCCGACCTGTGGGAAACCAGCACAGAACGCCCGCTGCCCGGAATCTCCACCCATGCCTACCTGTGGACCGGGGGCGATACCGGCAACGTGCTGTTCTACAGCACCGATACCGACGACGATTTCGGTGAGTTCGACGCCCTCGGCGGCGTCGCACACCAGTACCTGTCGCACCGCCGCGAGGCCGGCCCGATGCTGCGCTCGATCAGCGAGCGGTATGCGGCCCAGCTGCACGCGCCGGCGGCCGAACTGCTCGATATCGGCATGCACGCTCATGTCGATGTCCCCGTCGGCAGCCGGCACGTCGACCGCAACGGTATCGAGGTGATCCCGACGCCCGGGCACTCCCCCGGCAGCACCTGCTACCTGGTGCCGGGCGCCTACGGCCAGAGTTATCTGTTCACCGGGGACACCATCGTGCAGGACGCCGACGGCACCTGGATACCGGGCTATATCCCGGCGCTCAGCGAGGCGCAGTCACTGTCGCGCAGCCTGCGGGTGCTCGCCGGTCTGCACCCGGACCTGGTGATCACCAGCGCGTACCCCGGCCGTTCCGGGGTGCACGCGCCCGGTGCGCGACGTTGGGCCGAATGCGTCGAGCAGGCCCAGGAGCGGCTGGCGCGGGTGGCGTGATCTAGGTTGGCGCTCATGACAGGAGCCGGCCGGTTCGCGCCCAGCCCGTCAGCTGACCTGCACATCGGCAATCTCCGCACGGCGATCCTGGCCTGGCTGTTCGCCCGGTCGACCGGCCGGCGCTTCCTGCTGCGGGTGGAGGATCTCGATGACCGCACGTTCAGCGATGTGGCGGCCCGCCAGGTCGCCGACCTGGCGGCCATCGGCGTGACGTGGGATGAGCCACCGGAGTACCAGACAACCCACCAGGACCGCTACGACGCCGTCATCGCCGATCTGACCGCGCGTGGTCTGGTGTACGAATGTTATTGCAGCAGAAAGGATATCCTTCAGGCGCCGCGCGCGCCGCATGCGCCCGAAGGGGCATATCCGAGCACCTGCCGGGACGCGCCTCGCCGAACGCATCCGGACCGGCCACCCGCACTACGGCTGCGCAGCGACACCTTCTCCTACACCGTCACCGACCTGCTCCATGGCGAATACACCGGATTGGTAGACGATTTCGTGCTGCGCCGCGGCGACGGGGTGCCCGCGTACAACCTCGCCGTGGTGGTCGACGACGCCGCCCAGGGTGTCGATCAGGTGGTGCGCGGTAACGACCTGTTGTCCTCGTCACCGCGGCAGGCGTATCTGGCCGCGCTGCTCGGCTTTGCGGCACCGATGTACGCGCACGTGCCGCTGGTGCTCAACGCCGAAGGCAAACGCCTGGCCAAACGCGACGGTGCGGTCACGCTCGCCGACATCGGCGTGGAGCGCGCCGTGCATGAGATCGCGGTATCGCTGGGGTTCACGGCCACCACACCGGACGGCATGCTGGACCAGTTCGACCCCGCTGCACTGCCCACCCGGCCCTGGATATATCAGCCGAGTTGAGCAGAACCCTTGGGATATTCCCAGCACGTTGCTAGGTTGCGCCGGTGAGCCTCCCCCTTCGACGACCCGGCCGGGTGCGTGCGACGCTGCTGGTGCTCGTCATGTTGGCCAGTGTGCTGGCTGCCGGTTGCGGATCCAAGAGCACCGGTGACACCCCGATCAAGTCGGCCGGCGTGCTGCGCATCGGCACCGAGGGCACCTATTCGCCGTTCAGCTACCACGACCCCGAGACCGGCGAACTGACCGGTTATGACGTCGACGTCGCCAAGGCTGTCGGCGACAAGCTGGGCGTGAAGGTCGAATTCGTCGAGACTCCGTGGGATTCGATCTTCGCCGGGCTGGCGGCCGACCGCTTCGACGTGGTGGCCAACGAGGTCACCATCAACCCGGAGCGCCAAGCCAAATACGATCTGTCGCAGCCATATTCGGTGGGCGAAGGCGTTATCGTCACGCGCGCCGGGGATGACTCCATCACCTCGCTGGCCGACTTGAAGGGAAAGACCACCGCCCAGTCCAGCACCAGCAACTGGGCCCAGGTGGCCCGCGCCGCCGGCGCCAACGTGGAATCGGTGGAAGGCTTCGCACAGGCCATCACCCTGCTCAACCAGGGCCGTATCGATGCGACCGTCAACGACAGCATCGCCGTCTATGCCTACCTCGCCGAGACCGGCGACACGTCGGTCAAGATCGCCGCCCAGACCGGCGAGAAGAGCGAACAGGGTCTCGCCGCGCGCAAGGGCAGCGGCCTGCTGCCCGAACTCAACGGCGCGCTCGACGAACTGCGTGCCGACGGCACGCTGGCCACGATCTCGCAGCGCTACCTCAAGGCCGACGCGACCGGCGCCGCGCCGGCTCCGGGTGGGCCGCAGGCCCGCTCCGGATTTCAGCTCGTCCTGGACAACCTGTGGCCGATGGCCAAGGCCGCGCTCACTGCCACGATTCCGTTGACCCTCATCAGTTTCGTGGTGGGCCTGGTCATCGCGCTGGCGGTGGCACTGGCCCGGTTGTCGTCGAACGTGGTGCTGCGCAACAGCGCCCGGTTCTACATCTCGATCATCCGCGGCACCCCGCTGCTGGTGCAGTTGGTGATCGTGTTCTACGGCCTGCCGAAGTTCGGCGTCACCCTGCCCGCCTTCACCGCCGCGGTGATCGCGTTCTCGCTCAACGTCGGCGGCTACGCCGCCGAGATCATCCGCTCCGCGATCCAGAGCATTCCCAAGGGTCAGTGGGAGGCCGCGGAGACCATCGGCCTGACCTACACCGGTGCACTACGCCGGATCATCCTGCCGCAGGCCGCCCGGGTGGCCGTGCCGCCGCTGTCCAACACGCTGATCTCGCTGGTGAAGGACACCTCGTTGGCCTCGGCCATCCTGGTCACCGAGTTGTTCCGCAAGGCACAGGAGATCGGCGCGCCGACCTTCGACTTCTTCTCGACCTATGTCGCCGCCGCCGTGTACTACTACGTGATCTGCCTGGTGCTGTCTGCCGGCCAGAATCGGCTGGAACGCCGTTTGGAAAGGTATGTGGCGCGATGACCGAAGACGTGACCGACTATCGCGTGCAGGCCGAGGGCGTCGAGAAGGCGTTCGGTGAGAACAAGGTCCTCAAAGGCGTCTCGTTCTCGGTGGCCCGTGGCACGGCAACCACCATCATCGGCCCGTCCGGCTCCGGAAAGACCACGCTGTTACGGGCGCTGGCCGCACTCGATGTGCCCGATGCGGGGGTGATTCGGGTCGGTGACCAGGAGATCGACTTCGCCAAGCCGGTCGCCAAGGACAAGCTGCGCGCGTACCGGGCGCAGAGCGGATTCGTCTTCCAGGGGCACAACCTGTTTCCGCACAAGACCGTGCTGGAGAACATCACCGAGGGGCCGGTGATCGTGCAGAAACGGCCGAAGGCCGAGGCCGAGGCCGACGCGCTCGCACTGCTCGAGCAGGTGGGTCTGGCCGCCAAACGGGATCAGTACCCGTTCGAGTTGTCCGGTGGGCAGCAGCAGCGGGTGGGCATCGCCCGGGCGCTGGCGCTGAAGCCGAAGGTGGTGTTGTTCGACGAGCCGACGTCGGCGCTGGACCCGGAGTTGGTGGGCGAGGTCCTCAGCGTGATCAGGGACCTCGCGGTCGAAGGCTGGACGCTGGTCATCGTCACGCACGAAATCCAGTTCGCCAAGCAGGTTTCCGACCAGGTGCTGTTCACCGACCAGGGCATCATCTTGGAGCAGGGGCCACCTGCCGCGGTGATCGGTGACCCTCAGGAGGAACGGACCCAGCAATTCCTCAACCGCATCCTCAACCCGTTGTGACCGCCGCGGCGGGGTAGGTGCAGCGCGACAGGTCGCTCGGCGCGGTGCCGATCTCATCGGCGAGCGCCGGAACTGACATACATCTTTGTATGTTTGTCTGGACATGCGCGCCGGAGTGGGGTTACCGTCGGTGGCGCAATGGTGATGGCGATCACGTCTCCGCACCGTCAGCACGCACCGATTCAGGAGTCTCCGATGTCCTTTTCACGCACCACGCCGCGACTCACGGTCGCCCGCACCGGCGGCAGCGCCTGGTGACGATGGGTGCCGTCACCGAGGCCGGATCGCGGGCCGTCCCACGGCTCCACGACCGGGAATGGCAGCTGCGCGCGAAATGCCGGAACGGCGACCCCAGCCTGTTCTTCCATCCTGACGGCGAACGGGGCCGGGCGCGTAAGCGCCGCCAACAGCTGGCCCGCGAGGTCTGCGCCGGCTGCCCCGTCGCACGTGAGTGCGGCGCGTATTCGATCTCGTTTCAGGAGGCCTTCGGCACCTGGGGCGGCCTGTCCGAGGACGACCGGCGACGGTACCTGGAGACCGTCAGAGCTCCTTGATACCCCACGGTGACCCGTAGGCGGTCAGTAGCTCCAGGAAGGGCACCGGGTCGAACGCCTCAGGCCCCAGCACCCCGGATCCCGACCACGTGCCGTCGGCCAGGAGTTCCAGAGCGACAACGGGATTGATCGCCGTCTGCCATACCACGCATTGATGCCCGTACTCGGCCATCGACCACTCGTTGTCCACCACGTGATACAGGTAGGTCGAGCGCGGCTGGCCGTCCGTGCCGGTGCCGGTGGCCCACAGCCCGGCGCACGTCTTGCCCGTCATCCGCGGGCCGAGGGTGGCGGGGTTGGGCAGACATGCCGCGACGACATCGCGGGGGCTGACCATCTGACCGCCGACCGACACCTTCTCCGTGCGGTCGAGTCCCAGCTTGTGCAGCGTCTTGAGCACGTCGATGAATTCGGCGCCGAGTCCGTACTTGAACGTCGCCCGCCGGCACTTGACCCAGCGCGGCATGAGCAGTACCTCTTCATGCTCGACGTTGACGCACTCGACCGGACCGATACCGTCGGGAAAGTCGAAAACCTCTGGCTCGCTGAAGGGTTCGGTGGTGAACCAGCCGCGGTCGGCCTCCCAGATGACCGGCGGGTTGAGGCACTCCTCGATGGTGGTCCAGATCGAGAACGACGGCGCGAACTCATACCCCTGCACGGTGAGATTGGAACCGTCGCGCGTGCCGAGCTCGTCGATCTCGGAGAACAGATGGTCGGCCGCGTACCGGGCGAACACGTCCGACAGGCCCGGCTCCACACCGATGCCGACCAAGGCCAGCCGGCCCGCCGCCTGCCAGTCGGCCTCGACGGCGAACTGCTCGTCGCCGAGTTTCACCCCCGGTAACTCGTAGGGCTTTTCCGGATGGCGCCGCGACAGGCTCATCGCCATATCGAGATAGTCGGCCCCACCGGCGATGGCGCCGTTGAAGATCGGCATCACGAACCGCGGGTCAACGGCGTTCATCACGTGCGTGATGCCGTGCTCGCGGACCAGATGCGCGATCGCCTCCGAGGAGCTCGCGTCGACGCGGGCTCCAATGAACCTGTCGTCGCCGATCTCGTGCGCGACCCGCCGGGCCTGAACTTCGTCGTAGTCGCACACGACGATCCGCTCGAAGAAGTCCCGTCGCGCCGCGATCGCACAGAACGCCGAACCGACACCGCCGGCGCCCACCAGAAGAATCCGCATACGGGCCATGCTAGTGCGGATTCATCGTCATTTCGCGATAGTTACGACGAAAACCATCATTAATTACTGATTGAACGACTAAAACCGCACCCGCGCGGGCTGGGGTTTACCCCCACCGAAGTGTGGGGCCACCACCGCTGTGTCCGGCGGCAGAAATCGCGAGGCTGGGTTCAGCCACCCGAAAGGACACCACCTCATGCGCACCGTTCTGCACTTTCTCGCCACCGGCCTGACCACCGCCGCGCTCGCCGGCGCCGCAACCGCGACGGCCGCGCCGTCAGGACCGCCGTGCCACCCCCTCGGCGCGGGTGCCACCGTCTGCCAGACGGCCGGTCACATCCGGGTCATCGCCACACCCACGGTCAAGGCGCCGCCGGCCCACCAGTTCAACGGCTGGATCGGTATGGTCCACCACCCCTAGCCGAGCCGAAGTGATGCCAGACCCCGCAGCGTGACATTCGGCTTGTACGCGGGTTCGGCCACCAGCTGCGCGTGCGGGAATCGCCGCGCCAGTTCGGTCAGCGCGATACGCGCCTCCAGTCGAGCCAGTGGTGCGCCGAGGCAGAAGTGCGGCCCCTTACTGAAAGACAAGTGCCGCAACCCTTCCCGGTCGGGATCGAAGGCATCCGGCCGATCGAAGGCAGCCGGGTCGCGGTTCGCGGCAGCGATCAGCAACAGGATGCTGTCGCCCTCGGGGACTGTAATAATCCCCCGGTCGCTCCGCTCCTGCCCACCGCCCACAATCCCCCGGTCGCTCCGCTCCTGCCCACCGCCCACAATCCCCCGGTCGCTCCGCTCCTGCCCGCCGTCCACAATCCCCCGGTCGCTCCGCTCCTGCCCGCCGATCTGCATGTCCGCGCCGGCGATCCGCATCACCAATTGAACCGGCGGGTCGTAGCGCAACGTCTCCTCGATGATCACGTTCGCCCGCTCCGGATCGCCCGCCAGCGCCGCCCACTGCGCCGGGGCGCGCATCATCGCCAGCACGGCATTGGCGATGAGATTGACCGTCGTCTCATGGCCGGCGATCAGTAGCAGGTCGCAGGTCGCGACGATCTCGTCGACGGTGAGCTGATCCCCGTCCTCCTCGGCTGCGATCAGCGCCGAGATCATGTCCTCCCGCGGCTCGGCGCGGCGCTTCGCGACAAGATGCCCGAGGTAATCCCGCATCCACTCGTCGGCCCGCAGCCGTTCGTCGGCGTTCGCGGAGGCCTGACCGGTCAGCGTCATGATCGGGTCGAGCCCCTGCGCCAACAGCGCCGCGGCACGGCTGAACTGCGGCTCATCGGCCAGAGGTACGCCGAGCAGCCGGCAGATCACCGCGACCGGCAGCGGATAGGCCAGGTCTGACACCACATCGAATGGGCCGCCGGGCGTCTCCTCCCCTGTCCTACGGGCGGCCACCGCGTCGAGCAGTTCGCCGACCAGCGTGTGGATCTCGGGTTCCAGCGCCCGGACCGCCTTGGGCGAGAACGCCTGCTGCGCCAAAGTACGCAGCCGGGTGTGGTCAGGCGGGTCGAGGAACAGAAAACCCGGCGTGGCCGTGCGTTGCGGCGTGATCCCTTCGGCGATCTGGCGCTGCACCACCGACGATTTCATGCCGTCGCTGCACGATGACGGATGCCGCAGCACCTCATCGCAATCCGCGAACCCCGAGAACACCACCATGCCGGTCTCGGGCAGCACCATGGGCCCCAGCTCGCGAATCCGCGCGAACACCGGGTATGGGTCGGCGCGAACCGCCGGGTCGAGTATCTGGACCAGCTGCGCCTGCGCTGCGGTCTGATCTCCCGTCGCTGCGCTCGCCCCTGCGCCAGTCGTCATGCCCTTATTGTACGTGCGTCTAAGAAGGCTGCCGGGCCGTTGCGTAGTACCGACCGAGGACGTGTTCGCGCAGCTCATCGAACTCACCGGCGGTGATCGCCGCACGGATCTGATCGACCAGCCGGATGGTGAAGCGCTCGTTGTGGATGGTGCACAGCGTCGAGGCCAGCATCTCCTTGGCCTTGAACAAGTGGTGGATATAGGCACGGGTGTAGTGCGCGCAGGTGTAGCAATCGCACTCGTCGTCGATCGGGGTGAAATCTCTGCGGTACCGCGCGCCGGTGATGTTGTACCGGCCGTGCACCGAGTACACCGCCGCGTTGCGGGCCACCCGAGACGGGGAGACGCAGTCGAAGGTGTCCGCGCCCGCAGCCACCGCGGCGAACAGGTCGTCGGGCTCGCTGATCCCGAGCAGGTGCCGGGGCTTGTCATCGGGCAGTTCACTGGTGACCCATCCGACGATGGTGGCCAGGTTCTGCTTCTCCAGCGCGCCACCGATGCCGTAGCCGTCGAATCCGCGACCGTCCTCATCGAGGAGGGAGACCAGACCGCGCGTCGCCTCCCGCCGCAGATCCTCGTACTGCGCCCCTTGCACCACCCCGAACAGCGCTTGGCGCGGCTTGTCCGCGCGTTCCAGGGTGAGCTTGCGATGCTCGGCCAGGCAGCGCACCGCCCAGTCGTGCGTGCGCCGCACCGACTGCTCCTGGTATCCGCGGGTGTTGACCAGGGTGGTCAGTTCGTCGAAGGCGAAGATGATGTCGGCCCCGAGTTGATGCTGGATCCCGATCGACACCTCAGGGGTGAACCGGTGCGTCGAGCCGTCCTTGTGCGACCGGAAAGTGACGCCGTCTTCGTCGACATGGGCCAGCCGCTCCTTACCCTCGGCGATGATGTCGTCGGCCTGCACCCGTGTCGCATCCATGGCGAGCACCTTCTTGAACCCGACGCCGAGCGAGAGCACCTGAAACCCGCCGCTGTCGGTGAAAGTGGGGCCCGACCAGTTCATGAACGCACCCAAACCGCCCGCCTCGTCCACGATATCGGGCCCCGGCTGCAGATACAGATGGTAGGCGTTCGCCAGAATCGCCTGCGCTCCAATCTCTTTCATGGCTTCGGGCAGCACGGCCTTCACGGTGGCCGCCGTGCCGACGGCGATGAACGCCGGGGTATGGATATCGCCGTGCGGAGTGTGGATGACGCCGACCCGGCCCGCTCGCCCGGCCAGCTCTGCCCGCACCTCGAAATACTGCTCGCTCACGCGAACATTCAATCAACCGCGAAGTCCCCGTGCTCGGGCGCTCTCGGTCGTAGATTCATCACATGAGGTTGAGATCGCTGGCCAGCATCGCAGCGCTGGCGGCCGCCGCGGCCACCTCCGCCGCATGCTCGTCGGGCCCGCACACCGCCGCACCGCCCCCGGGCTCACTGGCGTCCGGCACCGCCGAGATCACGATCGACGGCCGCGATGCCGGCACCACCCATGCCGTCAGCTGTTCGCCGGCCGGCTTCCTGACCACCATCACCACCGGCGACGACGGCTCCGGTGTGAGCGCGCTGGTGTCCAACGGAGACGAACTCAAGGCGGAATCGGTCAGCTTCCGCAATGTGGGTGGATTCACCGGTAGCTACAACGCCGGACTCGGCGAACCTGGCGCCACCGTCAGCATGACCGGACGGACCTATGACATCTCCGGAACGGCCCAGGGGTTTCGCACCGACAACGCAAGCTTCGCCACCCAGAGCCGTTTCACCGTGAAGGTGGCCTGCTGAACTGCGGTTTACCTGCAGATGATCGGCAGTCAAGTATTTCGCTCATAACGGCGTCTGTGCGTCCGCTGAGCACCATACTGCTCTGGGATCATCAGGCGGTCTTGAACCGGATCGCACAACAGAAGGAGATCAGTGGTGAAGCGTGAACTCGTGGTCGCCCTGGGCGGTGCGGCAATCGTCATCGCCGGGCTGTCCGGCTGTTCCTCGGATGACAAGAAGTCGAGCAGCTCATCCAGCTCGGAGAAGTCCACCTCCTCGGCGTCCGCCACCGCGACCGCAACGGAGTCCCCCACCGCAGCCGCGGGCTCGGGCGCCACCAAGGTCACCATCGACGGTGCCGATCAGGCCGTGAACGGCTCGGTCGTCTGCGCCACCATGGGCGGCAACGTCAACATCGCGATCGGCGAGGCCGCCACCGGTATCGCCGCGGTACTCAGCGACGGCGACTCCCCGACCGTCACCTCGGTGGGCCTGGGCAACGTCAACGGCGTCACCCTGGGCTACCAGTCCGGCGCCGGCCAGGGTGAGGCGAAGGCCGAGAAGGACGGCAAGACCTACAAGATCAGCGGCACCGCCACCGGTATCGACATGGCCAACCCCATGACCCCGGTGAACAAGCCCTTCACGATCGAGGTCACTTGCCCCAACTGACCTGAGAGCACGACGACGGCGGCGTCCCGAGCGGGGACGCCGCCGTTGTCGTCTGCGTTCAGGCGGGAACGGTGTAACCGCCGGCGGACTGGCGCAACTGCCAGATCTGCGCCGGGCACAACTCATTGACGGCCTGATTGATCAGGTAGGCGCCCTGGTAGTAATCCGAGCTGTTGAAGTCCGACTTCACCTGTTCGACGAGTTGACCGTAGGGCATCAGGCCCGCCACCCGGTCGCAGATGGTCTGGCCGTAGGCGATGGCCGCATCAGGACCGGCGAAGTTATAGCCGGGCCGTACCGTCACGTTCACCAGGTACGCGACCGCGTCGGCGTGGGCCACCGGAGCGGCCACTCCCGCCAGGCCCGCGGCGAGCGCGCCCGCGACTACCAATCCCCGCAATGACCTCATGGCCTCAACCATAAACCCGAAGGATGACGGCCGGGGCCGGATACCGATCAGGGACGCGTGCGGCGCTGATGCCGGCGCAAACGGGCCAGCAACACCCGCCGGTGCACCTCGAAGGACAACGACAACGGGTCCCGCCACGCTCCGGGCTTCTTCACGTTGTTGGCCATAGTGACTCCACTGTCGCACACGAGATACCGCCAATCCGATTGGCGCGCGCAGTATTTGACAAATGTCACTACCAAGGAGAACAGCCGGTTAACACTGCTCGACGCCGTCGACACCCGCGCGTTACGTACGCTAATTGACGTATCCGTCGATGCAAATCTGGGAAACCACCCCGCTCCCACTTGACACCTGTCACGATCGAGCCAGGCGGGTGTGAGAAGGAGAGTCGGGCGTGCGGCAATTATCGAGGTGGGTCAGTGTCGGCCTGTTGACCGCGGGAGTGTCAGCCGGCTTGCTGACGGGCGCGGGCGTGGCGACGGCGGACAGCGGTTCACCTGCGCCGTCGGGGTCCGCTACATCCTCGTCCGGTAGTGCCGAGGGATCGGGTACCGGCACCGGCACCTCCGCGACCGACACCCCCGGCGCCACCACCTCCGGATCGACCGACAAGGCCGAACCCGCCTCGAACGCCGGCACGACCTCCGAGGCGAACGATCCCCCGAAGAAGAAAAAGAAGAAGAGGTCGACCTCTGCCGGCTCTGGCACGTCGGCCACCGATAATTCAGCCACCCGATCCGACACCGGGCCCAAATCCCAGTCGGCCGGCACCGGGGAGGCGCCCGCCGCGGCCAAGACTGCCGAGCCCACTGCCGCCGCTGCCATCAGGTCCGTCGCACCGACCGCGGAAGCACCGACACCGAACACTTCGTCTTTGCGACTTGCTCAGGCGCCTGTCACCGCCAAGACCGCGCCCACCGCGGTCAACCCGGTCAAGGTGATCGCCAGGGCCGTCACCGGCCTGGTCAACAGCGTCGGGTCCGCCATCATCAACGCGGTCCAGGCGCTGGAGAAGTTCGTCACCGGCCCGCCGATACTGCCCGCGGGAAGCACGGTCACGGTCCGCACCTCCACGATCCTGTTGACGAATGGGCAACGCGTACAGGCCAATTGGTACTACCCAGAGCCGGACCCGGACACCGGGGCACCGCCCGAGCAGATGATCCTGCTCCAGCATGGGTTCTTCGCGCTCGCTCCGATGTACAGCTATACCGCGGCCAACCTCGCCGAGCGCACCAACAGCGTCGTGGTCACCCCGACGCTGTCCTCGAACTTCTTCGCCGGCGACGATCGCTGGCTGGGCGGTGCCGGGATGGCCGCACAGATCGCCGACCTTTTCACTGGGAACCGCGAAGCGCTCACCCAGAGCGCGATCGCGGCCGGGTACGCCACCCGGTACGGCCTGGATCCCGCTACAGCGGCGCTGCCGCAGAAGTTCGCACTGGCGGGTCATTCGGCGGGCGGCGGCCTGGTCGCCGGAGCGGCCGGCGACCTGGCTACGAACGGCGCGGCGAAGGACCTGGTCGGGGTGATCCTGCTGGACGGGGTCCCCACCGGCAACACCCTGCGCGATGCGCTCACGAAACTCGACACCTACCAGGCCGACGGCGGCCAATACATCCCCATCCGCGTGATCGGCGCCCCGCCGAATCTGTTCAACTTCATCAGTACCGAGAATCAGACCTTGTCGGCCGCGCGACCCGGTCAGTTCAACGGGGTGGTCCTCTCCGGTGGCGTGCATATGGACTCGATGCAGGGCGGTAACCCGATCATCCAGTTCGCGGCCCAGTTACTCGCTGGGTTCCCGCAGCCCCAGAATCCGCCCGCGGTGCAAGACTTGATGACCGACTGGATGACCGCATGGTTCGCGGGCGCCGACGAGGGCCCCGTACCGGTGCCCGGAACCGTCATCGACATCGACACCCCCAAAGGCACGGCACACGGCCGGGTGATCTGAGCCGCGGTTTCCGACGTTTCGGTGGCTTCCAGCACGTTTCGACCACCGAAACGTCGGAAACCAAGAACGGACCCAACCGAAGCTGGGTCCGTTTACTTGGCGGTGGCGGAGGGATTTGAACCCTCGGACGGGGGTTACCCGTCACACGCTTTCGAGGCGTGCTCCTTAGGCCGCTCGGACACGCCACCGGGAGGCAGCTTACCGGCCGAGCGCGTTTGCCCCTAATCGCGTCGATTTCTCCCTCAAGGCGGCGCGGCTAGCGCTGGCGCGCGAAGAACTCCTCCAGCGGCGCCGCGCACTCGGCGGCCAGCACCCCCCCACGCACCTGGGGCCGGTGGGTCAGCCGGCGATCCCGGACCACGTCCCACAATGATCCGACCGCCCCGGTCTTGGGTTCCCACGCCCCGAACACCAGCAGGCCGACCCGGGCCATCACGATCGCGCCGGCGCACATGGTGCAGGGCTCGACCGTCACCGCGAGCGTGCAGTTCTCCAGACGCCAGCCGTCCCCCAGCCGGGCCGCCGCTGCGCGCAGGGCCAGGATCTCGGCGTGGGCGGTGGGATCGCCGAGCTCCTCACGTGCATTGGCCGCGCGGGCCAACTCCGTCCCGTCCGGTCCGTAGACCACTGCGCCGATCGGCACATCGCGCGGACCAGCCAACCGTGCGGCGGCCAGGGCCTCCCGGATCAGGGACTGATCGGAGCTCACCGACCGATTTTGTCGAGCACCGCGGACAGCTCGGAGTCGAAGCCCATCCGCTCGGCGATCGCGCTGATCTGCTCGTCGATCTCCATGTCGATATCGGCGACGATCACCCCGAGCACCCCCTCTGGCAGCCCGATATCGGACAGCACGCCCAGATCGCCCTCTTCGAACGGGTCCTGGTCCTCGAGGTCCTCGTCATCGATGTCGGCGTCCAACTTGTCCAGCACTTCCGCAGCAATGTCATAGTCCAGCGCCGCGGTGGCGTCCGAAAGCAACAGCCGGGTGCCGGCCGGCGCCGGCCGCACGATGACGAAGAACTCGTCGTCGACGTCGATCAGGCCGAAAACAGCACCCGCGCTCCGCAATTCGCGCAGCTCCGTCTCAGCCGCGGACAAGCTGCTCAGCGCCGCCCGCCGCATCGGCGTACAACGCCACTTGCCGTCCTCACGGACGACCGCAACCCCGAACCCCTCGGGGTGCTCGGCAGCTTCCCGCGCCGGCGCACGCTGTGCTCCCATTGCCCTAACGCTAGTCGCAGACCAGGGGCTTTGACCACCTAATGACCGGCACCCGGTCGGTATGCCAACCTTGACCGGTGACCGACACACCGGTGTGCGTGCTGGGACTGGGTTTGATCGGCGGTTCCCTGATGCGTGCCGCACAGGCCGCCGGCAGGGACGTCTTCGGCTACAACCGATCCCTCGACGGCGTGGCGGCGGCCCGGCTCGACGGCTTCGACGCCACCGCCACCCTGGATCAGGCATTGGCCCGCGCCGCCGAGTCCGACGCCGTGATCGTCCTGGCCGTCCCGATGCCCGCACTGCCCGTGATGCTGGAGCACATCCGTCGCGTCGCCCCAGACTGCGCGCTCACCGACGTGACCAGCGTCAAGGGCGCCGTGCTGCGTGAGGTCGAGGCGCATGGACTGCGGTCGCGGTTCGTCGGCGGACACCCCATGACCGGCACCGCCCACTCCGGTTGGGCGGCGGGCAGCCAGGAACTCTTCGCCGGCACCGCGTGGGTCGTCAGCGTCGACGACGACGTCGATGCGCTGGTGTTCGCCGACGTGATGAACCTGGCCCTGGACTGCCGGGCGTTCGTGGTGCCGGCCCGCTCCGATGAACACGACGCCGCGGCGGCCGCCATCTCGCACCTACCGCATCTGCTCGCCGAAGCGTTGGCCGTCACCGCGGGTGACGTGCCGCTGGCCTTCGCGCTGGCGGCAGGGTCCTTCCGGGACGGCACCCGGGTCGCGGCCACGGCCCCCGAGTTGGTGCGCGCCATGTGCGAGGCCAACTCCGAGGAGTTGTTGGCCACGCTGGACCGCACTCTGGGCCTGCTCACACAGGCCAGGAACCATCTGGCGGCCCACACCTCGGTGGCCGATCTGGTCGATGCCGGGCATGCCGCGCGCATCCGCTACGACAGCTTCAGCCGTCCCGACATCCTGCACGTCACCGTCGGCGCCGAGAACTGGCGGGAAGAACTGGCCGCCGCAGGTCGGGCGGGTGGAGTGATCAGATCCGCTCTGCCAGTCCGGGGTAATCGAGGATGAACCCGTCGGAGTCCACCGTGATGGTGGTCTCCGCGATCGGGGACTTCAGGCTGATCCCGCCCGCCACGCTGGTGTAGCTGATCGTCTCCGGTTCCACCGACAACTCCGGCAGCCGGACATAGACCACCGGCAGGCTCAGCGTTTCGGCCCGCTGATGCAAGCCGGTGCGCCGGATCGGCAGCGCATTGAAGAACGGGCTGAACACCGCGTCGACATCCAACGCCCCGTCGAAGGCGGCCCGCCTGGTCTGGTTCTGGTGGTCCTGCACCAACCACATGTTCTCCTCGTCGCGCGCGATGGAGAGCTGGCGTTCCCGCTCGGCGAGGGTCATGGTCACCGAGAGCCGCTTGGTGGCCCCGGATTCGTCGGTGACCAGGTCATAGGAGGCACTGAACGCCGGATGTGACTCCGTGGCGGCCGCGACGATCCGGCCGTAGGCCTTTATGCGGTTCCCGGACAGCTGAACCCGCACCGACTCCATCCGGCGCAGGTCATGGGCACGCCAGGTGAGAACGGCCGGCCACGCACTGTCCGGCGTCTCAGCGGTCTCGGTGCCTGATTGAGAGGCTGCGTCAGTCACCTCTCTACCGTAGGCGACGGACCCCCGGCTTCGTAGCCGCGTTCCGAAGTCGCCCCAGAAACCGACTTTTCCCCGTCGTTTCGCTCGCCCCTGACCTCGAGAGCCACTTCGTCGTCGATCAGCGGCTGCGGGAAACGCCGCCAGCGGTCACCGCCCGGCTGCGACAACCACACCGCGAAGGCCAGCGCCGCGTCCAGGATCAGCGCCAGCGCGGTGACCATCAGGGCGCCCACCAGGGCGATGTGGAACTGCCGCACCTTGATGCCGTCGATCAGATACCGGCCCAGCCCGCCCAGGCTGGCGTACGCCGCGACGGTGGCGGTGGCTACGATCTGCAGGGTGGCGGTGCGCAGGCCGCTCAGGATCAGCGGCAGGGCGTTGGGTACCTCGACCCGCAACAGCACCTGGCGTTCGGTCATCCCCATGGACCGGGCCGCGTCGACGACGCTCGCGTCCACATTGGCGATACCCGCGTAGGTGCCGGCCAGCAGCGGCGGAATGCCGAGCAGCATCAGCGCGACCGTGGGCGGGATCAGCCCGAGACCCCACAACAGCACCCCGAGCAGAAGCACACCGAGGGTGGGCAGGGCGCGCAGCGCGTTGACGCCGGTGACGACCAGGAAGGTGCCCCGGCCGGTATGCCCGATGAGCAGGCCGACCGGCACGGCGACGAGCACCGAGAACAGCACCGCGATCACCGTGTACTGCAGATGTTCTGCGATCCGGATGCCCAGCCCGGCATGACCGGACCAGTTCGCGGCGGTGAAGATGTAGGACAGCGCCTGCTGCAGGAAGTTCACCGGGCACCTACCTTGGCGCTGGAGGCTTTGACCCACGGAGTCACGGCCCTGCCGGCCAACAGGATCAGCGCGTCGATCACCACCGCCAGCACGAAGATCGCGATGATGCCCGCCATGATCTGCCCGCTCTTGTTAGCTTGATAGCCCTCGGTGAACCAGGTGCCCAGCCCGCCGATGCCGATCACCGACCCGACGGACACCATCGAGATATTGGTCACCGCGACCACCCGGAGGCTGGCGATGAGTACGGGGATCGCCAGTGGCAGTTCCACTTTGACGATGCGGACGAACGGCCGGTAGCCGATGGCGGTGGCCGCGTCCAGTACGTCGGCCGGAACCGCGTCCAGCGCCTCCGGCACGGCCCGCACCAGCAGCGCCGTGGTGTAGAGCGTGAGCGCGACCAGGACGTTGGCCTCGTCCAGGATGCGAGTCGGGATGATCAGCGGCAGCGCCACGAACAGGGCCAGGGACGGGATGGTGAAGATGATGCTGGCGATCACCGTGATGACCCGGCGCGGCACCGTGGTGCGCTGCACGAGCGCGCCGATCGGCACCGCGATGAGCAACCCCAGCACGATCGGCACCAGCGACAGTCGCAGGTGGATCAGCGTGAGCGCCCACGCCTTGTCCAGATGGGTCAGCAGATACGTCACGTCTACCCGTTCGCTCCGCAGGCTTCGCTCATACCGCTACCCGACCTTCGGTACGCGACGCTGACGCTTGAGGGCCGCCAGCACATCGTCGGCCTCGATACCGCCCAGCAGCCGCCCTTCGTCGTCGACGGCCACGCCCAGACCCGACGGGGAGGACAACGCGGCATCCAGCGCCAGCCGCAGCGACCCGTCCGGTCGGAAGAAGGACCCGCCGCCGATCGTGCTGTCGTACAACGCACTTCCGCGGCGGTGCACCTCGACACCTTCGGCGTTGATCCACGCGAAGGGCCGGCCGTCGGCGCGGATCACCAGCGCCCATTCATCGGGAGCCAGTTGCTGCGCATCGATCTCGGATTCGGCGACCTGACGGATGTCGTGTAGCGGCAGCCCGGTCGCCGCGAAGAACTGCAGGCCGCGGTAACCGCGGTCGGCCCCGACAAAGCCGGATACCAGCTCGTTGGCCGGATTCGACAGCACGAACGCCGGATCGGCGTACTGCTGCAGCACCCCGCCCCGGCCGAACACCGCCACCTTGTCCCCGAGCTTGACCGCCTCGTCGATATCGTGGGTGACGAACACGATGGTCTTACGCAATTCGCTTTGCAGCCGCAGGATTTCGGTCTGCAACTCTTCACGTACGACCGGGTCGACGGCACTGAACGGCTCGTCCATCAGCAGGATGGGTGGGTCGGCGGCCAGCGCCCTGGCCACCCCCACCCGCTGCTGCTGACCGCCCGACAATTGCGCCGGATAGCGGCCGGCCAGCTTGGGGTCCAGCCCCACCCGTTCCAGCACCTCGAGAGCGGCTCTTCGTGCGGCACGGCGTGTTTCGCCTTTGAGTACGGGCACGGTGGCGACATTGTCGATGACCCGCTGATGTGGCATCAACCCGGCGCTCTGAATGACGTAGCCGATACCGAGGCGCAGCTTGACCGGATCGACTTTCGTCACGTCGTTCCCGTCGACGGTGAGCGTGCCCGACGTGGGTTCGATCATCCGGTTGATCATCCGCATCGACGTGGTCTTGCCGCAGCCCGACGGTCCGACGAACGCGGCAAGCGTGCCCTCGGGAATGTCGAGGGTGAGGTCGTCGACGGCGACGGTCCCATCCGGGTACGTCTTGGTGACGTTGGTGAACGTGATCATCGGCTACTCACTTACCGGGAAGGGGTTTGTCGAAACCGTTGTCCTTGATCCACTTTTCGGCCGCTTCCTCGGGGTCCACACCCTTGTTCCCCTCGACCGAGGTGTTGAGCGCGATCAGCGCCTCGGTGGACAATTTCGCGCTGACGGCGTCGAGCACGCTCTTGAGCGGAGTGGACAGTTTCGCAGAAGCGACCAGTGGCACCACGTTTGCGGCAAGGAAGACGCTCTTGGTGTCGTCGAGGACGACGAGCTTGTCCTTCTCGATGGCCGGCGAGGTGCTGAAGATGTTCGCGGCGGTGACAGCGCCGCTGTTCAGCGCCTGTACCGTCGCGGGGCCACCACCGTCACTGATCGCCACGAAGTTGGCCGGTGAGATGTTCAGGCCGTACTTCTGTTGTAGGCCCACCAGACCGGTCTGCCGTGTCTGAAACTCCGATGGTGCGCCGACTTTCACCTCCGCCGAGTGCGCCGCCAGATCCGCGATGGATTTCAGATTCCACTTCTTGGCGACGGCTTCGGACACCGCGAGGGTGTCCTTGTCCTCGGCGGGCGACGGATACAGGATGGACAGGTCGCCCGGGACCGCCTTGAGCAGGGCCAGGAGCACCGCGTCAGACGTCGTGGCCACGCTGCCGGCGTCGAAGTACTGCAAGAGGTTCCCGGTGTACTCGGGGATCAAGTCGATGGAATGATCCTGCACGGCAGGGATATAGGTTTCCCGGCTGCCGATGCCGAACTGCCGTTTGATGGTGAAACCGTTGGCCTCCAACGCCTGCGCATAGATCTCGGCGATGATCTTGGACTCGGTGAAATCCGCCGAGCCGATGGTGAGCGATTTCAGGTCACCGGACACCTCGCCGCCGCCGAGCGGGTTGGCACTCCCACACCCCGCGCTCACGAGCGCGAGCAACGCTGTGATGACGATCAAGAATGTACGTCTGCAGCGCATACCGTCCCCTCGGCCAGGTGGCTGTTACCTCGACAGTAACGGGCCGTCCCGCGACATGCCGGACTTTAGTTCACCGTGAGGGGGTTTGTAATCGCCCTGAAAGGGGCAAGATAAATACCATGACGACCGACCCGCATGCGTTGCCCTCGGAGCCGGAGCAGCCGCTCGAGTCTTCGGGGAGATCGGACCCGCCGCCCCCACCGGAGGACGCGGTCAAGTTCACCCGGGCCGCCGCCCTGTGGTCGTCGCTGATCACCGGATTTCTCATCCTGATCGTGTTGCTGATCTTCATCGCGCAGAACACCGACTCCGGCACGTTCCACTTTCTGGGCTGGAACTGGACGCTGCCGCTCGGGGTGGCGCTGCTGCTGGCCGCGGTGTGCGGTGGGCTGCTCGCCGTGTTCGTCGGCGCTGCCCGGATCGTGCAACTGCGCATCGCCGCGCGCAAGAACCTGAAGGCGGCCAGGCGCCTCTAGGTCTGGTCGTCGCGCCTAGATCAGCGTGAGGCCCTCGGCGATCAGCGGGGCCACGGCCTCGCCGACGCGTGATGGTGCGCCGCCCTCACGCGCGCGGAAGTCGATACCCGCGGCGATGATGGCCAGCTTGAAATAGGCCAGGGCCATGTAGAAGTTCCAGTTGTCCAGCTCCTGGCCGCTGGCCAGCGCGTAACGCTGGGCAAGACCGTCGGCCGACGGCAGCAGCGGTGACGTCCAGGCCGCCTGCATGCCGAGCACGCCGTCGAAGTTCGGGTTGCGGTACACGCACATCAGCGCCGCGTCGGACAGCGGGTCACCCAGTGTGGAGAGCTCCCAGTCCAGCACCGCGCGCACCACCGTCGGGTCCGAGTTGTCCAGGATGGTGTTGTCGATGCGGTAGTCGCCGTGCACTATGGCGGCCCGGCTGCCCGCCGGAATCCCTTCTGCCAGAGCCGAATGCAACCGCTTCACATCGGTGTCCCGGGCATCGTCGGACAGCCGGACCAGGTCCCACTGCGAACCCCAGCGCCGCACCTGACGTTCCAGGTAACCCTCGGCCTTGCCGAAATCACCCAGTCCGACAGCCTGCGGGTCGACGGCGTGCAGGTCGGCCAGCACCTTGATCAGCGCGTCGACGCAACCCTCGATCACCTGGGCGTCGCCGAGCTCCTCGAGCTCGGAAGCGCTGCGCACCACCCGGCCGTCAACGTTCTCGACCATCTGGAACGGCGCACCCAGCACGGAGTCGTCATTGCGCATGGTGACCGCACGGGCGACCGGGACCGGGGTATCGGCCAAGGCCGCCACCACCTTGTACTCGCGCGCCATATCGTGCGCCGACGGCGTCAGCCCGTGCAGCGGCGGACGGCGCAGCACCCAGGTCGATGCCTCGTCGAACACCCGGAAGGTCAGGTTGGAGCGGCCGCCGGAAATCAGCTCGGCGCGCAGTTCACCGGAACGGGCGATCCCCTCCGTGCGCAGATGCGCATCCAGGGCGACGAGGTCGAGGCCTTCAAGGTTGGTCACGGGAACTGTTTACCACCCCGCCTCACGGCTCCTCGCGCGAGCGCTCGTCGACAAAGTTTCGGGGCAGCAGATCCCATACGTGTTCGGTCCCGTTCACCGAGGCGACGGCCAGCTTGCCGCTGCGCGAGGACAGCAGCCGGGTCACCGAGGCGTAGTCCACGTGGAACGACAGCAGCCGCTCGGTGCCGAGGATGTGATGCAACAGGACGTTGATGACACCGCCGTGACCGAATACCGCGACGGTGTCCTCGTGGTCGGCGGCGGCCACCACATCGTCCACCGCGGCCACCACCCGCTCCAGGAATGCCTTTTCGTCGACGCTGCTGGGCAGATGTCCGGAGATCAGCCTGGCCAGTTCCGCCGGGTTCTCCTTGGCGATCTGCTCGATCGGCACGTAGTGCGTCATGTCCCGGTCGTACTCGGCGAGCCGATCATCGATGTCGATCGGCAGGCCTAGCGCCTCGGCCAGCGGGCCGCCGGTCTGCACTGCCCGACGCTGCGGGCTGCTCACCAGGCGGGTGATCGGGAAGCGGGCCAGCGCCTCGGGCAGGCGCGCAGCCTGGGCGAGCCCCTCGGCGGACAGATCGGGATCGGAACCCTGACCGGGCTCGCTGCGCAGAGGTAACGCATGTCGGACCAGAAGCAGTTGCACCGTGACACCATATGGCCCGTGCGTGCCTTCGCCTGCCCGGTGTGTGACAGCTTCGTCGCGTTCGAGGCCGACCACTGCACCGAATGTCAGACTGCGCTGGGGCTGCACCTGCCCTCGCGAAACATGCTGGCCCTCGATGAGGGTGCGGCACTGCACGCGGGCAGCCGATGGATCCGGTGCAACCAGCACCGGACCCTGGCGTGCAATTGGCTGACCCCCGAGGCACAGGACCCAGGTTCGCCGGCCGGGCACCGCGGCCGCTGCCTCGCCGGATCACTGATCCGGCGGGAACCCCCCGCCGATGACACCCTGGCGCGGGAGAAGCTGATCCCCACCACCGTGGCGTTGCGCCGGCTGGTGTTTCAGCTCGCGGACATCGGGTTGCCCATCGAGCCGTACTGGCACGTCGACGGCGGCCTGGCGTTCGATCTGTTGTCCAGTCGCAGCACCGGTGAGAAGGTGATCATCGGCCACGCCCGCGGGGTGATCACCATCGACGTGGTCGAATCACTGGACGACTATCGAGAATCGCTGCGGGTGCGCCTGGGTGAGCCGTACCGCACCATGCTCGGCCATTTCCGGCATGAGGTCGGCCACTACTACCAGAACGTGCTCGTCGAAACCGGCACCGGCGCTGACACCTACCTCGAAGAGTGCCGTCGGCTGTTCGGCGATGAGCGAGCCGGCTACAGCGAGGCGATCGACCGGCACTACACACTGGGCGCCCCGGCGGGCTGGGAGGCGACGTTCATCTCCGAATACGCCACCATGCACCCGTGGGAGGACTTCGCGGAGTGCTTCGCGCACTATCTGCATATCGCCGACACCATGGACACCGCACGGGAAGCCGGCATGGTGCTACACGCCGACCGGGTGCGGTTCAATGCGCCGCGCGACATCGTGGCGCTGGAATGCTACGACGACGAACCGATCGAACGGATGTTGTTCGACTGGAAGTGGATGTCGCTGTTCTTCAACCGGGTGAACACCGCGATGGGCAAGAACCCGTTGTATCCCTTCGAGATTCCGGAGCCGGTGGTTCAGAAGCTCGGATTCGTGCACAAGGTCATCCGCGATACGGCCAGGAGGCGATGATGGGCTACGCCGACGAACTCTTCGATCTCACCGGCAAGGTGGTGCTGATCACCGGGGGCAGCCGCGGGCTGGGCCGGGAGATGGCGTTCGCCGCCGCACGGTGCGGGGCCGACCTGGTGATCGCCAGCCGCAATCTCGACGCGTGCGTCGCCGTCGCCGAAGAGATCACCGCGACCACCGGCCGGGCCGCGCTGGCCCATCAGGTGCACGTCGGGCGATGGGATCAGTTGGAGCCCTTGGTGGATGCCACCTACGCACGGTTCGGCAAGGTCGACGTGCTGGTCAACAACGCAGGCATGTCGCCGCTGTATGAATCGCTGACCTCGGTGAGCGAGCAGTTGTTCGACGCGGTGGTGAATCTGAACTTCAAGGGGCCGTTCCGGTTGACCGCCCTGATAGGCGAGCGCATGGTGGCCGATGGCGGCGGCTCGATCGTCAACGTGAGTTCGTCGGGATCGCTGCGCCCGGATGCGCACATGCTGCCCTACGCCGCCGCGAAAGCCGGATTGAACGTGCTGACCGAGGGTTTCGCGAAGGCGTTCGGTCCGACGGTGCGGGTCAATACGCTGATGGCCGGCCCGTTCCTCACCGATGTCAGCAAGGCCTGGTCATTCGGGGAGGGAAATCCGTTCGCCCACTTCCCACTGCAGCGGGCCGGCGATCCACCCGAGATCGTCGGCGCGGCACTGTTTCTCATGTCGAACGCGTCCAGCTTCACCACCGGATCGATCCTGCGGGTCGACGGGGGCCTGCCTTAGGGCGTTGCGGGCCGGGACGTCGGTGAGGCGTTGGTGGGTATCGCACTCATGTCCGTCGCAATCGCAGCCAGTCGGTCCAGGAGGTCCTGTTCCGGGCTGTGCGGCGCGGCGGTATAGATGACCAGCACTTCGTGGTCGTCAGACGCTGGCACATGGAAGGTCTCGTAGTTGAGGCTGATCTGACCGATGAGATCGTGGTTGAATTTCTTTGGTCCGTACGTCTTCTCGTGGACGTGTTGGGTCCTCCACAGTCTGGCGAACGTCGGGTTCCCTGCGGCGAGCTCGCCGATGAGGTGCTTGAGTGCGGTGTCCCGGGGATGACGTCCGGCGGCCATCCGCAAGACGCCGACCGTGGTGCGCGCCGCATCGCGCCAGTCCGGGTGAATCTCAGGCGCTCGCGGATTGAGGAAGATCTGCCGGGCCATATTGCGTTGCGCTGCCGGCAGTTTCGGGAAATCAGCGATCAACGCAGCGGCCAATCCGTTCCAGGCGAGGACGTCGCTGCGGTCGTTCATGATCAGCGCGGGAGCATCCTGGATACCGTAAACCGCGTGGCGCAACGAAGGCCGCAGCGCATCTCGGCGGCGATGCTGCGGCGGCGACCATGGCGCGCCGCGCTCGCAGATAGCGACCGAGTTCGTTGCTCTGTTGGCTCACCGGTCCAGTATCGGGTGCACGGCACGGGTGGCGGCTGCTCAAGGTGGACCTGTCAGTCCCAGGGTATGGCGGTCTCTTCACCCAGACGGGCTCGAGTTCGACGATCGCTGTCATGAGGGATCGATTCCAGCGAGACCATGACGCTGACCAGCCGACAACACCGCATGACTACCGGTTCACGGTGGCGGCCGTCGGATTGGCCAGCATCATGCTGCCGTTCTCGGTGACGGGCGCCGCCGTCGTCTTGCCACAGTTGTCCGGCAGCCTGCACGCCTCGGTAACCGACGCCCAGTGGACGCTCAACACGTTCAACATCACCTTCGCGGCCCTTCCCCTGGCCGCGGGAACCGTGGCTGATCGCATTGGGCGGCGCCGGGTCCTGCTGCTCAGTATCGCGCTGGTGGGTCTCTCATCGGCACTCCTCACACTTGCGCCGTCGATGATGTTGGTCAACATCGCGCGGACCGTTCAGGGCTGCGGGGCGGCCGGCGTGTTGGCCGCCGGTGCGGCGATACTGGCGCACGCCACCGTGGGACGCCAGCGCCAGATCGCCTTTGGCGTCCTGGGTACGTCTTTTGGAACGGGATTGGCGCTCGGTCCGATGGCAGCGGGCGCGTTAACCCAAACCTTGGGGTGGCGTTCGGTGTTCATGCTGGTGGCCGCGCTGTCGCTCCCAGCATGGGCCTGCGCGACCCGCGCGCCCGAATCCAACAATCCTGATCACCCCGGACTGGACTGGCCAGGTCTGCTGACGTTCACGGCGAGTCTGACCGCCTTGTCCGTGGCCTTCGTCGCAGCCGGTGCGCACGGCTGGACCCAGCCCACGACGCTCGCCTCATTCGGCGGCGCCGCCGCATTGTTGATCGGCTTCGCCTGGCTGGAACTGCACCAGGGGCCTCGCGCGATGTTCGACGTGCGGTTGTTCGGCAAACCAGCGTTCGTCGCGGTGGTGTGTCAACCGTTCACGGTGACCCTGGGCTTCGTGATCTTGCTGGTCTACCTTCCGGCCTACCTGCAAGGTGCCGGCGGACGTTCCGTCGCCGAAAGCGGGTTGCTCCTGTTACCGATGACCGCTCCGGTGCTGATCCTGCCGTTGATTGCCGCATTCATCGCCGCGCGAACCTCCTTGCGCGCGGTGTTGACGGCGGCGTCGTTGCTGATCGCGATCGGGGCCGCAGCGCTGACCACCCTGACCGACCATGGTTCGTGGCTGCTGCTCGCTGTGCCGTTGTTGCCCTTCGGGATCGGTGTCGGTCTGGCGTTCGGGGTGATGGACAACGCTGCCGTCAGTACCGTCCCGGTAGCCAACTCCGGTGCTGCCGCGGGGATATTCAACACCATGCGCATCACCGGCGAATCGCTGGCCGTTTCGGCTGCGGCCGCACTGCTCACGACATTGACCGCCCGCCATCTCCGCACCTCCGGCATTGATGCCAGAACCATTGCAGGGCAAGCGATCCAAGGTCGCATAGACGCCGCTAACCATATGATGACCGTCGACGGTGTGACGCACGCCTTCCACGCGGTGGGCCTTCTCCTGGCGGTGCTGTCGACAATCGGCGCCATCTTGACCTACGTGGCCCTGGCCCCGGAAACCACTGCGCTCGACCTCGATCTAGGGCGTGATGATGGCGAAACCCGGATCCGGGCGATCCAGGGCACCCAACAGCGTGGGCAACGCGTCGACAGCACCGCTGACCTCCACACCCGGCGAGCTCGTATCCCCGGCCACGAATGACAACAGTCGCAACTTGTTCGCCAAAGCGACAGTGGCCGTGGCTGTTTCGGGTGCGGCGGGGACCTTGCGGTGTACCAGTACACCGTTGCGCAGCGATAGTCGGTAGTTGGTGGCGACATCGGCGAACGTCACGTCGATCGCCAGGTCCAGCTCCCAGGCCCGCGGACCGTTGACGTTGATGGCGAACGTGTCGAAGATCTGCTCCGGGGTGAGCTGGCTCATCAACGACGGCGACGTGGTCTGCGTGGGGGTGCCGAAATTACCCTCGCGCAGTTCGGTGGCTCCGGACAGGAAGAAGTTGCGCCACACCGCGTTCTCGGCACCGTAGGCCAATTGCTCCAGTGTGTCGGCGTACAACTCGCGGGCACCCGCATGATTCTCGTCGGTGAAGATGGCGTGATCCAACAGGGTTGCGGCCCAGCGTAAATCGCCGTCATCGAAGGCCTGTTGGGCCAGTTCGACCACCTTGTCGAGGCCACCCATGGCCGCCACATAGCGCGGGCCCGCGGCTTGGGGCGGATGCTGCCAGAGCCGGCCGGGGTTGCCGTCGAACCAGCCCATATAACGCTGGTAGACCGCCTTGACGTTGTGACTGACCGACCCGTAGTAGCCGTGGGTGTGCCAGGCCTTCTCCAACGCCGGCGGCATCTGGAACGTCTCGGCGATCTCGATTCCGGTGAATCCCTGATTGAGCTGACGCAGCGTCTGGTCGTGCAGATAGGCGTACAGGTCCCGCTGCACCGACAGATACTCGACGATGTTGTCCTGGCCCCAGGTAGGCCAATGGTGCGAGGCGAACACCACGTCGGCACGGCCGGCGAAGGTGTCGATGGCCTCGGTGAGGTAGCCGGCCCAACCGTGCGGGTCACGTACCAGCGCACCCCGCAGGGTCAACAGGTTGTGCAGGTTGTGGGTGGCATTCTCGGCCATACACAGTGCCCTGAATTTCGGGAAGTAGAAATGCATTTCGGCGGGC
The DNA here is from genome assembly GCF_011758805.1 of Mycolicibacterium fluoranthenivorans. Taxonomy (NCBI): domain Bacteria; kingdom Bacillati; phylum Actinomycetota; class Actinomycetes; order Mycobacteriales; family Mycobacteriaceae; genus Mycobacterium; species Mycolicibacterium fluoranthenivorans. Next base: position 652,318 of record NZ_JAANOW010000003.1, read on the forward strand.
GCCTCGGTACCCGGCGCCATCTGGAACTCGATCTCCACGCCGTCGATGGTGTGCTTCTCGCCCGTGCTGCGCACATCGACGGTCGGCACGATCAACGCGACCTCACCGGTGGAGCCGACCTGTCCCAGACCGCACCCGACCTGGCCCTGCAGGCCCCGGTCCAACACCGCGCCGTACATGTACGCGGCCCGGCGCGCCATCGCGGTGCCGGCATAGACGTTCTCCTGCACCGCATGCTCGGTGAAGCCCTCCGGCGCCAGGATGGCCACCTTGCCGGCATCCACCTCATCCTGTGAGGTGACCCCGAGCACCCCGCCGAAGTGGTCGACGTGACTGTGGGTGTAGATGACCGCGACGACGGGACGGTCCCCGCGGTGGGCCCGGTACAGCCCGAGTGCGGCGGCCGCGGTCTCGGTGGAGATCAGCGGATCGATGACGATGATGCCCGTGTCACCTTCGATGAAGCTGATGTTCGACAGGTCCAGACCGCGTACCTGATAGATGCCCGGTGCATCTTCCCCTGCCGCTCCGCTGGCCTTGGTCACCTCGTAGAGGCCCTGTTTGGCGCACAGCTGCGATTGCCGCCACAGGCTCGGGTGCACGGTGTCGGGGGCCTCTGCTGCCAGGAACCCGTAGGCGTCGTTGTTCCAGACCACTCGCCCATCGGCGGCGGTCACCACACACGGTTCCAGCGCCCCGATGAACCCGCGATCGGCGTTCTCGAAATCGCGGGTGTCCTCGAACGGCAGACTGCTGCGGTGCGCGCGATTGGCGGCGGAGATGGTAGCGATGGGCGGCTTCTGCTCCATGCCCACAGCCTGCCACTACAACCGGTGCAGTGTGACGTCCTTGAGCGCGCCATTCGCCGCCGTCGCAGTCATATAGGTACAGAACGGCTGGCGTCGCCGGTCGGTGGGTGAGCCCGGGTTCAGCAGGCGCAGCCCGGTCGAGGCGGTGGCGTCCCAGGGGATGTGGCTGTGCCCGAACACCAGCACATCGGTATCCGGGTACTGGCGCGCCATCCGCTCGTCGCGCCCGGCCGAGGCCCCGGTCTCGTGCACGACGGTGAACCGCAGCCCCTCCAGCGTCGCGTCGGCACGTTCGGGCAGCCGGGTGCGCAGTTCGTCACCGTCGTTGTTGCCCCAGCAGGCCAG